>JACZKW010000016.1:0-4659 GCA_014859835.1 Thermoplasmata archaeon
CTCACAGTGATCGATGTGAGGTGGTCGAGCATGCCCGCATCGTACTCGTACAGCTTGTCTAGCTGCTCCTCCTTGATCTGGATATCTGCCACGAATCCGGAATAGCCCGTCTCAGCATGAAGGACCAGGCCTTCGGTCTTCTTGAACTGATTAATGAGGCCGCCGATCAGCTCCATCTCCTTCGAGCCGTAGCTCTGCACGAGCAGGCCCCTGCACTCCTCAAGACCTCTCCTCTCGGTGCTGAGCTTCTGAGTCAATTGAGCTCTGAGCATGCGGTCTGCGTCCCGAAGATCCTCTCTGCGCCTGTATCCTCTGAATCCTGGAACATATGTCTGAATCTTCTTCAGAATACCCCTGTCTTCCTCAATCCTATCTCTAATGTCTGGCATGGGGGAGCCTCCAATACTTGCGTCAATATCGGGTCGGTTACCTAATAAACATGTCGATGGATGGCCAGTGTTCGAGATTGAATTTAAGTCAGAAGAGCGCCATGAGGTCATGATATGGCGTTCAAGATCGTGGGGGTAATAGGGGCGAACAAGCCAGACGAGGAGACATACCGTCAGGCTGAGAAGCTGGGATCCGAAATCGCGAAGCACGGCGCAGCTGTGGTCTGCGGAGGATTGGGAGGCGTGATGGAGGCCGTGTGCAAGGGCGCGAGGGCTGAAGGAGGACTCACGATCGGCATAATACCCTCTGATGACCGGAACGATGCGAATCCATATGTCCAGATACCGATCGTCACAGGGATGGGGGTCGGCAGGAACGTCATGCTCGTGAAGACGGCGGATGTAGTGATCGCTGTCGGAGGGGAGTTCGGCACGCTCTCGGAAATCGGTCATGCACTGAATCTCGGCAAGACTGTGATAGGTCTCGGGACATGGAAGCTTGAACGGGCATATCACAAGAAGATACTCCATCTGGTCGAAGCCGAAACGCCCGAGAACGCAGTCGCGCTCGCGATGGCCGCGATCTCTCCGAAAGAATAATGTAAATCACGCAGGCTTATTATCAGCACCGAGGAGGTGCATTCTACATGCCGACATCAATCGTATCCGTGGTCCATAATTCCGACAGGAGCGTGGCTCTCAAGAAGGCCGTGGAGGCCATAGGCATGCCCGATATCGAGGGTAAACGGGTTCTCATAAAGCCCAATTTCAACACGGCCGACCCAACGCCTGGGTCGACCCACAACGACACGCTCAGATCGATGGTAGATATGATAAATGAACGCAACCCCGCAGGATTGAGCGTAGGAGACCGGAGCGGACCTGCAGATACCACGAAGGTGTTCCAGGAGAAGGGCGTCTTCGACCTCGCGGAGAAGATGGGGTTCGATTGTGTCATCTTCGATAAGATGTCAAAGGACAGGTGGATGAAGATAAAGCCTCCAGGCAGTCATTGGAGGAACGGATTCCTCTTTGCCAAGCCGGTCTTAGAATCTGATGCAGTGATAGGTCTGTGTTGTCTGAAGACGCATCAGTATGGTGGCCACTTCACGATGTCCCTCAAGCTCACCACGGGTATGGTGCACGGAAGCAACATGACCGAACTTCACACCGCTCTGATCAACCAGAGGAATATGATCGCCGAGATGAACGTGGCGTACAAGCCTGCACTGCTTGTCATGGATGGCATCGAGGCATTCTATGAGGGTGGACCGATCACGGGCAAGAGATGGTCGGCCAATCTCACATTCGCATCGACGGACAGGATAGCGATGGACGCGGTGGGGGTAGCGGCCCTGAAGATGCACGGCACCACGAAGAAGATAGAGAACAGGGCGGTCTTCGAGCAGGACCAGATCAAGAGGGCGGTCGAACTCGGCCTGGGAGTGACGAATCCGGACGATATAGAACTCGTGCCAGCCGACGAGTCCTCGGAAGAGGTCGTCGAGAAGATACAGCCATTCCTTTTCAAATGATTCGACGCGACAAGCGCTCACGATACGGATCTTGACCTTGCATCGAAATGGAGTTTCATCGCAATGATGATTGCAGTGAGCGCGCAGCCAGTTATGTTAGCAACGATGATCGCGAAGTCCTGCATATGTATGCCATAGAGCAACCACAGGAACATGCCCATACCGAGTATCGCGGGCATCAGAAAGGAGACGTCATCCATCTTCCTGGAATGCCAGCCCTTGACGATCTGTGGAACATAACCTGATGAGGTCATGGCACCAGCGAGAATACCGAGAACCGTCCAAGCTTCCATGATGTCAGTGAAGGGCAGAAGCTATATTCCTATTTTTCATGGAATATCCTAGTGGTGGTCCTCCGTCAACTGTAAGTATGGGTAGTCTATAATCGACTCGAAAGAAGGTGAATGACAATGCCCGCGGTAGAGGTGAAGAACCTGGACAAGAACTACGGTTCATTCAAGGGAGTCAAAGGTATCTCGTTCGAAGTAGAAGACAGGGAGGTCTTCGGACTCATTGGTCCCAACGGGGCTGGGAAGACGACCACGCTGAGAGTGATCGCCACGCTCCTGGAGATCTCCGGAGGCTCCGTGAACGTATTCGGGCACGACCTGGCAAAGGAGCCTCACGAGGTGCGCAAGATACTGAGTTATCTACCGGAGGATGCGGGCGCCTACAAGAACCTCACGGGTAGGGACTACCTCAGGTTCATCGCCAACTTCTTCGCGAGCGGTCAGGCGGCCAAGGATATCGTCGCCAGAGGAATCGAGATAGCCGCCCTCGGGAATCGTATCGACGACAAGGTGAACACATACAGCAAGGGCATGACCAGGAGATTGCTCGTGGGAAGGGCACTCATGACGAACCCGAGACTTGCGATACTGGATGAGCTCACATCCGGTCTGGATGTCGTAAATGCGCAGGAGATAAGGAAGATAGTCAAGGACATCGCGAGGAAGGGCACCACCGTGCTGCTGTCGTCCCATAATATGCTCGAGGTCGAATACATGTGCGATAGGATTGCCTTGATCAACGACGGCGTCATCGTCGAGATGGGCACTCCTGCTGGTCTGAAGAAGAAGTATGATGCATCCAACATCGAGGATGTCTTCATGAGCGTGATCACATGAAGGCTCTGACAAACATAATCAGGAAAGAAATCAAGGAGATGCTCACCAAATCCACTATACTTCCAATCATCGTGCTCGCGGTCCTCTTCGGCTATCTCGGGAACATGATGAGCGGTGTCCAAGAGGAAGCGACCTCAGAGTCGATCATCGGCATGGTGGACCTGGACGATGGCGTGCTTTCAGACATCACTATGGATGTGTTGTCCCGAGGAGCGAAAATCGTCTACAACGGGACGGATATCGATGAAGGTTTGGCGGTAGCCAAGGAAGAGGGCGCCACCGCACTCTTGGTCATACCCTCGAATTTCACGGAGAATATATCCAACGAGACCGCGGGAACGATCCAGATATTCTGGATAATGAAAGGTGCGGGACTTTTGGATTCCATATCTTCGATCTCGGTGCAGAATCTGATATCCAGTGTCGAATTGGGCATATCAGCATATATGATCGAGACGGGGTCATCCAGCGATCCCTCATTGGTCCTCGATCCAACCACCACGACGGACACCACATTATTCAAGGACAAGGAGATGGACGGCATCTCACCCAGCACTCTCGATGCAATCATCTCGTCTCAATCATTGACCGTTCCGCTGATCATCATGATGATCATCATGATGGCCGGAGGAACAGTCATCAGCTCCATGGGTATGGAGAAGGAGAGCAAGACGCTTGAGACGCTCCTGACCCTGCCGGTCAAGCGCAGTTCTATAGTCACAGGGAAACTGGTGGCCAGCGCGATCATCGGGCTCCTGATGGCGGGAATATACATGCTGGGATTCAACTACTACATGACCTCGTTCTCTGCAGGTGTGGACATCGATCTCGCGGAATACGGGCTCGCCCTGAACACTCTGGACTATGTCCTGATAGGCGTGTCCCTATTCGTGAGCCTATTGGCGGCACTGTCATTGTGTATGGTGTTGGGCACGTTCACGAGAGACTACAAATCAGCGCAGACGTTGACCGGCCCAGTGGCCATACTTGCAATGATCCCGATGTTCATCACGATGTTCAAGGACTACAACACATTGCCCTTGGCCGCTCAGGTCCTCCTGTTCGCGATACCATTCACCCATCCGATGATGGCTATGAGGAGCTTGATGTTTGACGATTATATCCTCGTGATATCTGGCATCGTCTATGTCACGATATTCGCAGTGGTGATGATAGCGATCGCGGTCTGGATATTCAGGACAGATAGACTGCTCACTGGCAGCAGGAAGATGGATATCCGCAAGTTTCCGATCATTCGATTACTGAAGAGATAATCCCATCACCAGGTTGAAAAGCTTTATCAGATGACCACGTCATCAAGACGGAGTCATGCTATCTGAGCTCTGGGCCGAGATATCCAATGACCTGTGGTTCCAGGTTGCCATGCTGCTAGCGATTGCAATCGCGTCCAGCATGATATTCGTCAGAGTGGGGCTTCCGAAGACCGTGGGACAGATAGCAATCGGTATCATAATCGGCCCCAGCGTTCTCAACCTCATCACCATCTCGTTGAACGGGACGGACGGAGCAGGCACTACAGACATAATCACCCTATTGGCCACCTTCGGCGCGACCGTCATGCTGTTCGTCATAGGATTGGAATGCGAC
>JACZKW010000118.1:0-4491 GCA_014859835.1 Thermoplasmata archaeon
CTGCGGCTCAGAGAACCCTGAGGGGCAGAAGTTCTGTGGCGACTGCGGCAAAGAGATAGCGGTAGCTACTACTGCAGCAGCTGATGATGATTCAATGAGAAAATGTAGTTCCTGTGGCCGCACTCTGACCATGGAGACCAACGTCTGCCCGTACTGCGGACGATGGGTAAAACGATCCATGTTCGGATAATGACCACAGGTGAGGATATCGATCAGACGCTCGGTCTCCTCCGCTTAATGAGCAATACTGCAGCAACGACTACTAGGACCAGCGCGGCCAAAGCGGCCACCGCGTATGGCACGTACGCGGCAAAGGTCGACTCGCCTTTGACGGTCACAGTCATCTCGTCGTATCCTTTCAATCCTTGATTGTCTGTGATCGTTAGGTTGACATCATAACTGCCATCAATCTCAAACGTGAACTCGGCTGATTCTCCGAACAGCATCGTGGTCTCGTCATCGTATTCGAAGGTCCAGGTGTAGTTTACTATCACTCCATCGGTCGATGATCCCGACGCATCGAAGACGACCTCATCACCTACATTGACTTCCAGGTCGTCTCCGGCGTCCGCCACCGGGTACGAATTGGTGATCGTGGTCGAGACCATGACGATATCCGAGTCTGAATTGCCTGAGACATCGAATACCTCCAGCGTGAAATTGTAGTTGAATATGCCAGACGGTTCCATCACGACCTCGACAGTTTCTCCGAAGGATTCCCAATCATCCATCTCGGTACAGGTCCATCTGTATGTGACGATTCCAACATTGTCTGTCGAAGCCGATCCATCAAGAGTCACCGTATCGCCGACTACGGCATTCATATCGCCTCCAGCATCTGCAATCGGATTGGTCTCATCGGTCACTGTGACGACTATCGTATCGAGCTCCGATGTCTGGCCGATCGAATCCACAACCATCAGCGACACGTGATATGTCCCGGGGTTGTCGAACGTGAATATGAACACAGGATCCATCGAATATTCCATGAGTTCGGAGATCTCCCACGAATAGCTGGCGATCCCCACATCGTCCGTCGAGGCCATGCCGTCGAATGTCACTGGCTCATCCTCGGGGACGGTCATCGTGCTCGGGCCCGCTTCGGCTGTTGGAGGTGCGTCGGATGCAACGGTGATTGCGATCGAATCAGAGGCGGTGTTCAGCCCGCCATCCGTGACTGTCAGTATCACCGGATGATATCCGAGGCTTTCGAACTCGTATGAGATCTCGGAACCATACAGTTCCACAGTGGTGTCATACTGATCGATCACAATAGACCAAGTGTAATTGACGATCCCTACATTATCAGCAGACCCTGAAGCGTCGAAGACGACCTCTTCGCCAATAGTCACCGACCGATCACTACCCGCATCCGCGACGGGAGGGTCTGTGTCGACCGTGAACAGGCGACCTGTGCAGTTCAGGTTCATTGCCTCATCGATGACGAGAAGATAGATGATATATTCACCGCTCCTCGCAGCATCGGAACGATCGAATGAGAGGCCTTCGACGCTCCTGGAGTCCAAAAGGACTTTGCTCGAGAGGGAAGATTGATACAATTCATAATATGAGGTCAGGTTCGTCTTCATCTGAGAGACCATCAGGACGGGGGTAATCATCCCTGCCGAATCGTCAAGGGTTGCTGCTGGAAGGTCTGGCTCCTCGTTTGTGCTCATGTTCATGAATTGAAATTCCTCATACTCTCCCGTATCATCGTTGAACCATGCTATCCCTTCTTCCATCACCAATGAGTCGTTCGAATAGTATCCGATTATGCCATGGCTTTCGATAGAATTGATGGACCTGTGCCAATTGGCCGTGACATAATCACTGTCGGTTCCATTTCTAAGATAGCCTGCAATCTCGCTGGTCGCGGACCAAGAGTAATTTCCAGTCAACACATCATCGAGGTAAGTGTAATTGATGGTTCCCATTACAAAGTCTGACGCTATGCTGATGACAGCCACGTCAGCCATGGTCATGTTGACCCATTCTCCATTGCGGTCGAGTACCTCGCCAACGATCACCTCCAGCATAATCAAGTTATAGTCCTCGATTGTGAAATCGGCCTCCAACTGATTGTTCAGAGATATGTTAGAATTCGAGTCCAACGACATCTGCAATTCTGGGATGGTGGGTTCCGGGTCCATCGACATATCCAGCCTGTATTCTGCCGTTCCCGTCGTGTCCAAGGAAACCATTACGAAATAGTAGCCGGATGCAACGGATTCCACGATCAATTCCCCTCGGGGTACATCCATCACATAGTACCCCGTCTCATCCGTTACGGTCATATTGGAAGAGAGATCATCAAAGTACACCGCCATGACAAGCGCTTCTCCGATCCCATCCAACATTGCTGAATCGTTTACCCAGCCATAGAGGATACAGGTCGGCTCTGCTGAGGGCGAAGAATCCCAGGCAGAGTAGCTTGTTCCATTTCCACTGAATGAGAAGAGCACTGCTGCTCCTACGATCAGGGAGATGACCATAGCTCGTGAAGCTTTTTGAAAACCATCTGTTCTAACCACCTCGAACCACTCCGTCATATTCAGAGCCTCACGGCTATATATAATTGAACGCCTGGAATGCCATTCTGGTTCTGTTCAGGTTGCGACCTCGATCGTGCACGATGAGATTCCACCGATCATATCCTCGTAGTCGTAAGCGGGATAGTCCTTCCAGATATCCAAGGATCCGGAGACCAGACCACTTGCTGTAACATCGAAACTGTAGGTCCCTTCATTCTTGCAGGCGCAGACTTCCCAAGAGAGCGTGACTATATCTCCTGCCTTGAAGGTCTCGAGACCCGTAAGGTCAGGCGCCTTGCATACATTCAACCCAGATGCAGCGTCCAGAACCACTTTGAAGCTATCCGCAGGGAAGGTCGGGAACATGTCCGAACCGAATGGTGCGAGGCACGGATATGTGATCTCCGCAGTCACTTTGAACTTTTCACCAGGAAGCACATTCGAAGGAGTCGCGATGTCTATCTCCCAGGGCGTGACGAATACTCCACCGTACATCATGCCAGGAACGTTCCATCTAGTCGTGTCGCAAGTCCATGTATCCAGGAAGTCCGTATAGTTCCACTTGATCGGTTCGAACTCAGAGTCCCATGCGTTAGGGTTCGCGCTCTGCGACGTGGAGCCTTGGTAATCGTGGTCGTTTTTGAATTCCCTCGACCATCCGTCATTGATCAACAAGACTCCTTCGGAATCATCGTAACCCACGACGACACGGTAGTGGTCCCCTGAGTACCATTCTGGAAGCCAATACACGAGCACGATCACGGGATACCCTTGGTCGAGTATCGCCTTCATTTCATCGAGCCATGGCTCATCGGATGCGTAGTAGAATCCAGCGTACCCCATGTCTCTAGAGGTGTAGCCCGTGACGATGGAGTTTGGCCATCTCGCGCCCATCGTGGTACTCATCGAACTGAACTGAGCAGCCCGGGCCATGTCGGGCAGCGCGGTGCCTCCGCTCCTGGCGGCATTGTATATCTCTCTCTGGTCCACGAACTCACCATAGTAGTCGAAGACCATCTGCAACGAGACAGCACCGCACCCTTTCGCATCAATCTGTTGATAGAGCGGAACGCCATCGATGAACGCGCTCCCAGACAGGGCTTGAGTCCCTGCGGCGGGAAGCACCATCATAGCCACGATGCAGACACATACGCCCGAAATAAGAAATCTCACGCGCTCAACCAAGCTCTTGCCCATGCTTTCTCTCCCCCACTGAACCGGATCCCAGGAATGCCGCTCAGCGTGAGGAGAATCATGCTATCGATTAATAACAGATTTGATACAGCGGTAGAAATGTCGATTTCCAGAGCCGGACGAGAGGGACCCTATGTCGATATCACAACGCAATCAGACCTCTTCCCGGTCATGAGATCGATATCGATGCGACCGATGTTCACATTCCTAAGCGAATCGTCAGTGATCTGCTCTTGGATGACCGTCTCAGGATCGCGCTCGGTCTTGTTTACCATGATCAACAGCGCACGACGCTTCTCTTCGAGGTCATCCACGAACGTGACCCTACCTCTGAACTGAGTCGTCTCGTACAGGTGGTCGCAGCTGCCATCGACGTGGCCGAGGTCGATCAGCGCCTGACCCCAGACCCTGCTGTCGTGTCTGAGCGCATCGACCTTCCTGCCCTGTTGCGCGCAGTGGAAGAAGATGGCGTTTTGCTCCTCGTCATATCCGTGAGTCAGCGTCACGAGGTATGGCCCATCCTCATCGCACATGGCGATCGTTATATACCTGGCCTCAAGAAGGACTCGGACCAATTCCCCCTTGTCAGTGACCTCCTTCTCCCTGCGTCTCATGCTTCTCAAGGAACATATCCCCCTTTGCCAAAGAGAATCGCATTAGGCTCTAGGTAATCCTTTCCTCTGTCTCCTTTGACGATGTGGGAAGAGCAACTGCACGACATGCTATTGCATTTTTCGTGAGAAAGTATATCCCAGCACATCTGCGT
>JACZKW010000119.1:0-3155 GCA_014859835.1 Thermoplasmata archaeon
TCCATTTCTTCAATTCAAAGTCTCCCCTTCAGATCGTTCTCCGCGAGATGCTTCTCATGACGGATCACGTGCTTCAAACCTGTCTCCAGTGGCGTCGTGGCCTCCCACCCCAACACGGCCTTGATCTTCCCGAAGTCTGCCGATTTATGCGGGATGATAGTTGGATCGGGCTCGGTCAACACGATTTCGGATTTCGACTCGGTCAATGTGAGTATGAGCCTTGCCAACTCCGGGGTCTCGATCGGCTCGTTCTTGCCGATGTTGTACAGCTCATATGACTGGGTCTGCTCTCGCCTGGCCAACAACATCAACGCCTCGATCGCGTCGTCGATATAGCACCACGACCTTGAAGTTCCACCATGCACAGGCAACGGTTCGCCTTTCATCGCGTAACTGATGAACCTGATTGCCGCAGACCTATATGGGTTTGCAGGTTCTCCAGGCCCGTACAGCATGAAGAATCTGACTGCTGTGGCCGTAAGCCCCTTCTTCGCCGCGAAATGTTGGATCACCTCGTCCGCGAACCGCTTGGTCAGCGAGTATATCCCGGTCGCTGGACCGAAAGAGGTCGATTCGGTCACCTTCGTGTTTGTGAATCCGTGGCCGTACTCCTCGGACGACCCCGCATAGATGACCCTCGCCTTGTGCCGGACACATAACTCACAGATATTGTAGGCCCCCATCATGTTCGTCTGGAATGCCAGCAACGGCGTCTCTTCGCATTCCTTCCTGGACACCATACCTGCCAGATGAAATACCAAATCGGGTTTCGTCTGTTCGAACGCCTTTGCGAGGCTCAGATAATCTGTTATATCGCCTCGAATGTAGTTGGCTCGCTCGTCTATCTGGACTTCTCGCTCTTTGTCGAAGACCGTCGTATCCATCTCGTCGCACAGGTGTTTCGCGAGATGGCTTCCAATGAATCCTGCTCCCCCTGTTATCAATGCTCTCATACAAATCCCTTCAATCCATCCATCAACTGTTCTCTGTTCGCGATCTGCTGCTCGATAGTCAGTTCCTTGGTCGTGAAGCAGGGCGATGCCGCCCCGTCCTTTCCCACCAGGTAGTACGTATCCCAGTCCGTGTTCATCCAATCTATGTCGAACTCGGCCGGGTGGGTGAACACATAGGATCCTGGCAATGGCGCGAAGTTTGATATGAGTACTCTATCCGGCCTTGCTCGGCGCATGGAGTCAATGGTTTCCTTGATAGACTCAGGCGTTTCCCCGGGGAAGTTCACGACTAGGTACGCTTTCGTCCTCAGGCCGGCCTTCTTCGCGATCTTCAGCGTCTCCTCGTTCTTGGCCACGCTGGTCTGCTTGTTCATCAGCTGTAGCATCCTCTGGCTGCCAGATTCGATCCCGAACGAGATCTCCACGCATCCAGACGCGTGGGCTAGGTCCGCAACGTCCGGCGCGAGATACCGCGCATCCTGGTTCAACCGGTATTCGATGTGGTAGGGCTTCAATTCCGAGAGCAGAGACTTCATCCGTCCTCTTTTGATCACGATGTTATCGTCTCCGAACACGAACCTCTTGAAACCCAACGACATGCAATACTCGAGCTCGGACAGGACCCTGTCTGTTGGGAACGTCCTATATGTGGATCCGGCGATCTTGGAGCAGAACCGGCAAGAATACGGACAACCCCTCGTCGTATAAAGGACGGTGCAATCACCCCAGCCCCCTGGCGAGTACCGATGCAAATCCACGAGGTGGCGGGCGGGAGATGCGATCTCCTCGATACAAGGCGGAGCCGTTGCCTCGTAGACCGGCTTGAGGCGCTTCCCGATCGAATCCTCTATGATGACTCGGATGATCTCGTCCGCCTCGCCGATGACGGGTATCGCGTTCCGAATCCCCTCGAACGTGCTTGGCTGGAACGTCGGATGCGCACCGCCAATCAATATCGGTTTGTCAGGGAGCTCGGCGATCAGCGATTTCACTGTTCTGACATTGGGGGTGACGCAGGTGATCCCGATCAGGTCGGCATCGCCCACTTCGCTTTGGTTCAGCGAGTGACCCCCCGCCATATCCTCGATTGCCACAGAATGGCCCAGGGCCTCGATTTTCCCTGCCAAGTACATTAGCCCCGTCGGTGGGTACGATGCGTCATTCTCCAGATATGTGGATGGCGGATTTATCAGTAGGACTCTCACCACAACCACCTGAACAGCCTGGCGAAGGCGCGGTAGACGATCGGGGCGTTTTCCGTCTTGAGCATGCTAAGGATGTGGTCTCTGGTCGCTGCGGTCCCTTTCTGCATCGACTTCAGATTAGAGACCTGCCCTTCGTGAATCCGGTAGAAGAGCGGAGCCCCATCCAAGACGCTGCATTTCAACGATAGATGCGAGTATTTCATCAACAAGAGGCCGTCGCAATCAGCATTTCTTGTCCAGGCCTCCCATCCTCCGAAGGCCTTGTAGATGTCACGCCGAACCATGAGCGAGGACGAGTTGATTGGGTTTCTCCAGAGGAGGAACAGCAGCCGCAGCCGCGGTCTGGATTCTATCACCGGGTTCAAACATCCCATCCTCGGAACGAACGATGGCTTGAACACGTGAGCATCCGAAGGTTTGGTCCCGACGGACAAATCCCTGAAGTATGACCAGTCTGATTTGCGGTCGGTCATGTCCTGAACCTGCTTCGAGGTTTTGTCCGGGTCTGTGTAGAGGTCATCGGAACCCAGGTACGAGATGAATTCGCCCTTCGCTGCTCTGAACCCCGTGTCAAGCGATGCGCCGCATCCCTCGTTAGTTTGGTTGCGAATCGCCGCCAACTCTATTCCCCGTTCGATGAGCATGGGTCTGAGTTCCTCCAGCATCCCCTGTGTCGAATCGGTCGAACCGTCATCCACGATTACGAGCTCCAATGGCCTATAACTCTGCGCCAACACCGACTCGATGGCTTCGTTGAGCAGCTCTACTCGGTTGAAGGTCGGAATCACGACGGACACCAATGGCTTCATTGCTGTCTCACTTCCATCACGGCTTCCTGCGTAGCTTGAAGTGGTTGCTCACAGACCAATCCACCAAGGCATCGAACTAGGCTGCGATTCATTCCTTCGTTGAGGCTGATGAGCTCTTTCGTTACACGCTTGAGTCTAGCACAAGCCTGCGCGATAGGCTCGTCATGCAAGTTCGTCAAGCCGCTGAC
>JACZKW010000120.1:0-14361 GCA_014859835.1 Thermoplasmata archaeon
GCGCTCTATGGCTTGAACGAAGGCATCATAGACAATACGATCTACTCGGTCATCGTGCTCATGGGAGTCATAAGCGTGCTCATCGCGCCAACCTTGCTGAGACGGATCATGAAGAAGCTCCCAGGAGCCAACAGCTCACAGATAGGCGAGACCTGCGAGATCTAGGCATCGTTCCGTCTGAACTCGCCCTCGAAAAGAATCCTTATCTTCTCACTCGTGCCAGTCCGATCAGGTTTCTCGTGACATCATCCTTCATGATCAGAGATCCAATATCATTGCCATCTATCCGAAGGATATGATTGGTTCTTGAAGTAGTAGGCGGCCAAGCCAAGACAAAATAAGAAGTCCACGAATAACGTCAGAAACGCAATCACATAGCCCAATGATCCGAATATGGACTGATGGGCCTCATCCGCCCAAGGAACAACCCATATAAAGATGCAGGAATTGATTGCAGCAAGTATCGCCAAGACGGCAAGAATCACTCGCAAGCTTCCTCTCAATTCGTTGTGACCCGTTGTCGCCTCTGAATCCATGTAGCCATATCATCATTCATCGCCTAATTCATTTTCGCATACCATTGGCGATGATGAATGCTCTGAGGCAAGCAACTCATTTACATCCGATTTGACAGACTATTTGATGCGATTTATTTATATAACGCATCACTTTTCCCTCTCAAGCATCGTGTACTGACTCGGTGCCACTTCCATCCAATGCAATCTGATGTGAGTCGCGTTTTGAGCATATTATATTTAGCGCTCTCATATGTGTTTCTAAATCGGCGATAGCCAGCAAAATGGTGGACCGAAGGGGATTTGAACCCCTGACCTCCTGCTTGCAAAGCAGGCGATCTTCCGCTGATCTATCGGCCCCTGCTGGAGGAAGGCTCATTAGCCATTCCGGTTAAATATCTTTCCTGGCACTGGACGGGTCGATGTGCCCAGAGAAATACACATGGCGTATGATTCAGTGACGAAGTGGAACGGCTCTTGGATGGATACTTCAGTCAACAGTCGCCATTTATCCACATGACAGACGGAATAGGAATCGTGCCAATACGCGATCGATTCATATTCAGGATGTTCGGTGACTTCTGACGATTTGAGTGCTGAACTCTAGGCAACTCGCTACATCAATCGCTCGGTGGAACATGACGAAGAACAAGAGAGGATTGAGAACCCTGTCGGACATAAGATGATGACAGGGAATGTACGATTCAGAGGATGCCCTGAAACTATTCAAATCTCAAAATCGATTGAACCGATATGCGTCTAAATCGCCCAAATGCCGACTTCAGGAGCGCAACACGATCTCGATGTTTACGCCATCGGGAACCTGTATCCTCATGAGCTGTCTGAGGGCACGCTCGTCCGCATCCAGATCGATTAGGCGCTTGTGCACGCGCATCTCCCATCGGTCCCAGGTCTCGGAACCCTCGCCATCCGGGCTCTTGCGCACGGGCACGAGGAGCCTCTTGGTCGGGAGAGGTATAGGTCCGGATATGTCCACGCCTGTCTTCTCGCTTATCATCTTAATCTGTTTACAGACGCTGTCGACCTTCTTTGGGTCTGTTCCGCTAAGAGAAATCCGGGCTCTTTGAGACATATCAACAAAACCTCACATGAAAAACATAAGAGAAAGGGGGTTTAAGGGTTTTACATCTCCTTCTTTTCGATATCCACGACCATGCCAGCCGCGACGGTCTGGCCCATGTCTCTGACCGCGAACCTGCCGAGCTGCGGGAAGTCCTTCGCCTTCTCAATCGCCAGTGGCTTGGACGGCTGGATCTTCACGATCGCCGCGTCACCGGTCTTGAGGAACTGCGGGTTCTCTTCCTTGACAGCACCCGTCCTCGGGTCGAGCTTCTTCTGGAGCTCGAGGAATGTGCACGCTACCTGAGCGGTGTGCATGTGGAACACTGGTGTGTATCCGACCGTGATCACGCTCGGGTGGTTCAGGACCATTATCTGCGCGGTGAAGGTCTTCGCGACCGTCGGTGGGTTGTCTACTGGACCAGCGACATCTCCCCTCTTGATATCGGTCTTCGCTATGCCTCTGCAGTTGAATCCGACATTGTCACCTGGCAAAGCCTGCGTGAGCATCTCATGGTGCATCTCGATCGACTTGACTTCTCCGACCTTGTTCGATGGCATGAATATGATCTTCATGTCGGGCTTGAGCACACCGGTCTCGACCCTGCCGACTGGAACGGTTCCCACGCCAGTGATGCTGTACACATCCTGCACTGGGAGCCTGAGCGCCTTGTCGGTCATCTGGGATGGGGGCTTCAGCGTATCGAGTGCCTGAACGAGTGTCGGGCCCTTGTACCAGGGGGTGTTCTCTGAGACAGAGGCGATGTTGTCGCCTTTGTATCCGGAGCACGGGATGAACGGTATCTCGTCCGTCTTGTACCCGACCGTCTTCAAAAGCTCGGTCACCGCTTTCTTGGTCTCCTCATACTTCGCCTGGTCATACTTGACCGCGTCCATCTTGTTGATATCGATGACGATCTGGTTCACACCGAGCGTCCTTGCCAGGAAGATGTGCTCCTTCGTCTGGGCCTGGGGACCCTCGATTGCTGACACGACGATGACCGCCGCGTCCGCCTGGCTGGTACCCGTGATCATGTTCTTCACGAAGTCCCTGTGTCCAGGTGCGTCGATTATGGTGAAGTAGTACTTCTGGGTGTTGAACCTCTTGTGTGCAACATCGATGGTGAGACCTCTCTCTCGCTCTTCCTTCAGTCCATCCATGACCCATGCGAACTCGAAAGTCGCCTTGCCCTTCGTCTCGGCCTCCTTCCTGTACTTCTCGATGATGTGGGCCTCAACGTGACCCGTGTCGAGGAGCAGACGACCGACGCTGGTCGACTTACCGTGGTCAACATGTCCGATGAACACCAAGTTCATATGTGGTTTCTCTGCCATATCATGGCCTCCATTGTCTTCTTTTCGAGCATGATGCTCTTGGTATATTAGTCTTTTTGCAAAGGGAATCTGGACTGTGGCTCTTTCATCAGCTCGAGTAATACGCGGCGTCGTACGGCTCGGGCTTCAGTCCCTTCCTCTGCCTTATCTGCAGCACGGCCTTGTCCAAGGGATCCCTGGGCATAGGCTCGAAGCCAGCGTTCTCAGACGACCAGAGCGCCCTGCCACTC
Source organism: Thermoplasmata archaeon (assembly GCA_014859835.1). Taxonomy (GTDB): domain Archaea; phylum Thermoplasmatota; class Thermoplasmata; order UBA10834; family UBA10834; genus UBA9653. The sequence continues at coordinate 3,161 of JACZKW010000120.1, forward strand.
GTGGCACCCCTGATGGATGCCGCGAAGCCGAACATCTCGGCGACCGGGCACTTGGAAGCTACGATAGTCATCTCGCCCTCCTGCTTCATGTCCTCTATCACTCCGCGCCTCTGCTGGACCTCGCGGATCGCGTCGCCCATGACGTCCTGGGGCACATTGATGAAGACCTTCTGCATGGGCTCGTAAAGCGTACGGCCAGCCAAGCACATCGCACCGTAGATTGCCGACCTCGCGGCCGGGATGACCTGGGCCGGACCCCTGTGGATGCTGTCCTCGTGCATCTTGGCATCGACCAGCTTCACCTTGACGGCCATGCACTTCTCGTTGGCCAGCGGGCCCCGGTTCATGGCCTCTATGTACGCTTCTTTTATCAGTTCCATCGTCTCGTGCAGATACTGGATACCTTTGGTCATGTCGAGCAGCATGTTGGTGCCATGGAAGGCCACGATGCCTCTTGCCTCGTCCCTGTCCATGCCCAGGTCCTGGAGCTGCCTCGCGACCGCCTTCGAATCCTTGACCTTGCCCTCGACGTCGATGACGCCGGAACGCATGGCCTGGACGATATCTGCTGAAAGTGGTCCGACCTCGATGTAGAACTTGTTGTGCTTGTTCGGGGACTTGCCCTCGAACGGGCCACCCACCCCAAGCACGCATTCCCTGAACACTACGATGGGTTGAGAGGTATTGATCTCGACCTTGTGCTCGTTGACTATCCTGTACTGGGTGATCTCGAGGTGCAGCTCGCCCATGCCGGACATCAGGTGCTCGCCTGTCTCCTGGTTGATCTCGACCTGGATCGACGGGTCTGCCTTCGCGACCGTGCGCAGAACATCCACCAGCTTCGGCAGGTCCTTCGTGTGCTTGGCCTCTATGGCCATAGTGACCACAGGGTCGCTGTAGTGAACGATCTTCTCGAAAGACGCCATCTCTGGGTCGCTGGACACCGTGGAACCCGCGATCGCGTCCTTGAGTCCAGATACCGCGACGACATTGCCCGCATCCAACTCGTCAACAGGTATCCTGTCGGCACCGACTGTGAGAGAGACCATCTGGGCCCGGTTGGGGTCAGGCATGCCTATGATATGCAGCTCCTGGCCCTTCCTTATCTTCCCACTGAACAGACGGCCGACCGCGACCTCGCCAGCGTGCGCATCCACTATGATTTTGGTGACCATGAAAGCGACTGGACCTTCTGGGTCGCAGTTCAGCATCCCCTTGCCGAAATTCGATTCCGGGTCCCCGTGCCATATGATGGGGATCCTGAGTTTCTGGGCCTCATCGGGGTTCGGCAGGTGTATGATGACCATCTCGAGGAGGACCTCGTGGAGAGGAGCCTTCTTCGCAAGGGTCTTCTGATCGCCGTTCTTGCAGAACTCGTACACCTGCTTGAAATTGATGCCGGTATTCTTCATGTAGGGGACGGATATCGCCCAGTTGTTGTACGCAGAGCCGAATATGACGTTGCCGGTCTCGACCTTCAACGCCCACTTGTCCTTCAGCTCGGGCGGCAACAGCTTCTTGATCTTCTCGTTGACCTCGTTGACTATGCTAGCAAGACGCGCCTGCATCTGCTCTGGCGTCACCTGGAGTTCGTTTATCAGTCTGTCGACCTTGTTGATGAACAGGATCGGGTGCACCCTCTCCTTGATCGCCTGTCTTATGACGGTCTCCGTCTGAGGCATCACACCTTCAACGGCGCATGCGAGGATGACGACACCGTCGATGGCCCTCATGGCCCTCGTGACGTCGCCGCCGAAGTCGACGTGGCCAGGCGTGTCGATGAGATTGATCAGGTATTCCTGACCCTTGTAATCATAAACCATCGATGCGCTCGCGGCATTGATCGTGATACCTCTGGCCTGCTCCTGCTCGTCGAAGTCGAGGAGCAGCTGCTTGCCCGCGAGATCCCCTGACATCATGCCCGATCCCGCGATCAGGTTGTCGGAGAGCGTTGTCTTTCCGTGGTCAATGTGCGCAGCGGTTCCGATGTTACGGATGAATTTGGTCTGCCTCATCAGAGCTTGCGCCTTGTGGATATTGTCTTCTTTCCTTCCCATAAGATCACCATGGGTCTAGCTCAGTTCACATACGACAGTAAAGCGTCGAACATGAAAGCATGATAAGAGGTTTGTCAAACGAACTCAGCGAGCGGACGAAGACACCCTTTCGATCTCTTCCTTCTTGGCTACCGCGCTGCTGTTCATGTCGTTCTTGGCCGCGAGAAGCAGTTGGTTGGCGAGACACTCGCCAATCGGGGTCTTGCTCCCGTGCGAGGATTCCAGTGTGGCTCGGCACAAATATCTCAGAGCGAGGTCGACCCTCCTTGCGGGAGCGACATCGACGGCCTTCGGCACGGATATACCTCCGTATCGCAGCCTCGTGACCTCCTCCCTGGGAGCGGTGTTGATCAACGCGTCGACCAGTACCTGGAGCGGGTTCTGGCCCGTCTTGGCATGGATCGTCGCGAAGGCATTCTCGACCGCCATGTAGGATCCCATCTTCTTGCCCGTGAAATCCTCGGTCCTCATCATGTTGTTGATGAGGCGTTCGACTATGCTCATCTTGGTCTTCCCGAAGGCCTTGGCAGTGTGTCTTCCACCGGTGTGTGGCACGGATATGGGGGTGATATTGATGTATCTCGCCATACCCGGGTCACTTATGGTGACGACCGAAGCGTCGTACTTGCCGAAGAGGAGTACATGGGCAATCGGTTTCGCCGGCTCCGCTGCCTCCTTAGCCTCCACGACCTTGTTCGCTGGTGGTTTCTGTTCGCCTGTCTGCGGTTGAGTAAGCGGTGCAGCAGCTGCCTCAGGGGATGCAGTAGGCTCCGGGGTTTTGGTCACCTGTTCTGGTTTCTTCTCATCTGCCATATGATCACCTCACAGGTTTCTCCTTTCTGCCCCTCACCAGCTCGTTCAGAGAGACGTTGTTCACTTTGATTACCTTGAATCTGACACCGGGGATGTCACCGTAGGACCTACCCATCCTGCCGCCGATGCCCTCGACCAGCACCTCATCGTGCTCGTCTATGAAGTTGATGGCACCGTCGCCGACAGCGAATGCGGTGATCTGCCGCCCGTTCTTGATCAGTTGGATCTTGACACACTTCCGTATCCCCGAGTTGGGTTGTTTCGCCTCGATACCCACTTTCTCGAGCACGACGCCTTTTGCCTGGGCTGAGCCTTCAAGAGGGTCGGACTTCTCTTTCAAGTGCAGCTTCCTGCGCTTGTAATATCGATCGCTCCATCTCATCATCTGTCGGCTCTGCTTGAGCTTTCTGGCTGTGATTAGACCTCTAGGCAATAGGTTCACCTTTCGCTACGGAAGTAAGCCCTACAAATCCGTCAGCCTATTAAAACTTACGGTTATACTGTCCGCACTGCCAGCATTCCAGGTTGCCGCTCCGGGACAATCGTTCAGAGGACCTTTTTCTTCCGGACGATGGGAAGCCGCAGAGGGTATAAGCCGTTTCTGTCTGGGACTGCAACGGTCAAGCCCTTCCCCTCGATTCCCCAAGTACCAAGGCGGAGGATATCAGGTGGGCGATCCTGAGCGGTTCCGGAAGGGCTCCCCTCACGGTGGTCTGTCGTGCCAGCTCCTCGAACTCGGACCAGTCCAGGCCGGCTCCGCATGCGAACAGGGGCTTGTGTTCCGTTCGTATCTGCTTCATGTCGAGTCGGGTCATCAGCCCGAGCCGGTCCTTCCAATCGGTGAAATGCTTCTTCAGGGCAGATTCGATCTCCTTGAAATCGGGCTTGTCCCGTGTGATAGTGAGCACGGGGACCGATGTGCTCTCGTACAACCGCTCCACGTCGATCACATTGAATCCAGCGAGCGCGATGCCGTCGATCATGACCGCTTTGATCTGTGCCTTGTACCTCGATCCATGGACTAGCTCGATCAATCGATCAGTGGAATCCATGCCGTCGACCTTGGCACGGGTCCTCATGACAGCTTCGAGATAGTTCGGCGCCCTAACGAGGGCTCCGACCACCAGCGAGTCCTCATCCTCGAACTTGAAAGGAGAGTCGTCTATACCCAGTATCCTGGTCTGGTTCTTCATCTCACTCACGCGAGCGGAAGGGAACCCGTGATCGAATCAACAAGTCCATCCGGTCCCGGCCCGATCCCCAGGCAGGTGGTCGTGTTGTAAGGCAGCTCGGTCAGACCAGCGTCTGTGATAAGACTGCGCGGAAGCCCCGCCTTCGCGGCCTTCTCGTTCAATTCGAAGAGCTCCTCCAAGGTCTTGACCCGCACGACAACTTTCTTCTGCCCCTCTTTGTACCACGAATGGAACCATCCGGAATTCTTGGCCTTCGCCTGTAGGGAGCACGAGACAGCAGCATGGGCCACCTGGGCCGCCAGCTTTCCAACGGACATCTTCAGGTCGTCCCTGATCACGATGACCAGCTTGTACTCCAAATCTCCCTTTCGCACAGACAATCACTTCGCCTCCCGGTCCATCCGGTCGAGCGACTCGTTGATCTGCTCGATCCGAACCCTCAGCTCGTCTATCCTCCTCTGGTAGTAGAGGCTCTTGTTAGGATTTGAAGTCGACGACCGGGCAGCGTACTTCTCGACCGCACGCACCAGATCGTCCCGCTCTATCAGCAGCTTCTCGGCCTCCCTCTTCTTTCCAGGAAATGCGGACCTCATGCCGAAGGCCTTCTGAGGAGGAGGAGGACGGTAGAGGCTGGGGTGCATCAGTCCCAGGGAAGGATATGCTCCTCTTAGCCACCCACCCACGATGAAAATGCCAGTCAGTGATAGAAGGCTGATCCAGAGCGGTACAGCGGTGACATACCCTTCCTCTTCGGTGCTCATGGCGTTGAGCACGAACCCTACGAAGATCGAGATCACGATGCTCAACCCCATGCCCAATGCTACTCTGTACACGACGTCGTACTCGGGGTCGAGCTCGCCTCTCCTGGGAAAGAGCACGCATACGAGCGTATAGCCCGGAAGAAAGAATACTATCAATATCCCAGCAAAAGCCTGTAACAGACCGCTCATCTTGCTCCAGGCGAGTGCAGAAGAAGGAGCATATTTAATTGTTTTCTGGGAGGGAATGCGTCGATGGCTGTGAAACCATAATATCCACCCTCACGTTACATCCAGGTGAAATGTTCGAACTGAAGTACAGGGACGGGCTCGCCCGGATATGCGAGCTCACCACGAAACACGGCAAAGTCACCACCCCCGCTCTGCTGCCGGTGGTGAACCCGAACCAGTTGACCATCAAGCCCGTGGACATGAGGGAGAGGTTCGGGGCCGAGATACTGATAACCAATTCATACATCATCAAGAAGGATCCCAATCTCAGGGAGCGCGCATTGAAGGAAGGTCTGCACAAGCTCCTTGGATTCGATGGATCCATCATGACCGACAGCGGGACCTTCCAGAGCTACGTCTATGGTGATGTCGATGTCGGCCATCGGGAGATCGTGGAGTTCCAATCGGCGATAGGCTCTGACATCGGGACGATACTGGATGTCTTCTCAGAACCGACATTCTCGAGGGAGCAGACGGAAGATGCGGTCAATGTGACCCTCAGCCGGGCAGAGGACTCGGTCTCCCTGAAGGGGGACATGCTCTTGGCGGGCCCGGTGCAGGGAGGGATATACCAGGACCTGAGAGAGGAGTGCGCGAAGAAGCTGTCCGCGATGGACTTCGATGTGCACCCGATCGGAGGCGTGGTCCCGCTATTGGAGAACTACAGGTACACCGATATCGCTGAGATCATAATCGCATCTAAGAAGGGGCTCAACCCGTCGAGACCGGTCCATCTGTTCGGTGCTGGACACCCGATGATCTTCCCGCTCGCCGCGCTCCTCGGCTGCGACATGTTCGACTCGGCGTCTTATGCGAAGTACGCGAGGGAGGAGAGGATGATGTACCCTACGGGCACGCGGTTCCTGAGGGAGATGCACGACCTCGCATGCGATTGCCCTGTCTGCTCCAAGACCTCTATAAAGGAGCTGACCCAGATGCCGATGGAAGAGCGGACGAAGAAGCTCGCGGAGCACAACCTATTCATCAGCCTGAGTGAGGTCAAGAAGGTCAGGAACGCGATCCATGATGGGGCCATATGGGAGATGGTCGAGATGCGTGCGAGAGCCCATCCATCCCTCCTGTCAGCCCTCAAGATGCTCAAGAAGCACTCGAAGTACTTCGAAGTATTCGAGCCGACCAGCAGGAGAGGGGCGTTCTTCTATTGCGGGCCCGAGAGCTACGATAGACCCGTGGTAGAGAGATACAGGGAGAGGTTCTTCACTCGTTACAGGAAGCCTGACGCGAAGGTGCTCGTCGGGTTCGAAGAGTCAGGGAAGCCATATGGCAGGAACTACGCGAACGAGATCGCGAGCATCTCCGCGAAGGCAGATGCGAATTTCCTTGTCGCGTCGTTCTTCGGCCCTGCGCCCATAGAGCTGGACGAGTTCTACCCCATCGCACAATCCGTGGTCCCCGACGACCTCGATCAGGAGGTCAGGGAGAAGATAAGGAACACGATGGAGAGGCACGCTCACCAACACGGCTATCCCCTGGCAGTCATGTGGGACGGACAGGAGACCCTGGACTTCCTAGAGGAGATCGCGCCTGGAAAGGGAGACTTCGACTTGGACCTGCTCCGTGTCAAGGCGGTGCTGGACATGCAATTCGGCAGAGGAGCCTCGGATATCCTGTGCGGCAAGAAGGTCGAATTCGTCAAATCCAAGAACACAGGCAAGATCCGGAACGTCATCATAGACGGCATCCACGCATTCTCCATGAGGGCCCATGACGGAAGGCTCACGCCTAAGATGGAGGGAGCGAAGATGCTGATGGACTTGCTCCCGCCTCCTGCGATGAGAGTAGTCGTGGAGGACGAACCCGCTACGTTCGCAGAGAAAGGGAACAACGTCTTCGCAAAATTCGTCGTCGACTGTGACCCGGGCATCAGGATCAAGGATTCAGTCTTCGTCGTGAACACGAAGGACGAATTGGCCGCGGTCGGCAGAGCGCTAATGGTAAGAGACGAGATGTTGGCATTCAAGAGAGGCATCGCGGTCCGCGTGAAGGAATCTGTCGATTAATGCTTCCGTGACACGATCTTCTCTGCGACGCTCATGCATGACATGAAATCATCGAGCGTATGCAGGGCGCTCTTCAACGACTCGGCGGTTATCTTGGCCCGGATGACCTCACCGTGGACTTCGGATTCGAGGTAGCCCTCGTTGTCCAGCTCGACCGACTTATGGACCTTGATCGCTTCGCTCTCAGACCTGAATCTCAGTTCGAGCGTGCATATGACTTGGGGGCCCTCATTCTGGTCGACCATGTGTTCGATCGTCCACGGCCGACAAAGTACTTAGAAGTTGTCGATGATAACTCATGGATAGGGTGACCGCATGGATGTCGTCGAGTGCATCGAAGGGCGGAGAAGCATAAGGGAGTTCGGGCCGGACCCTGTCGATGAAAGCATCATCATCGAGGGACTGAGACTTGCCAACCAAGCCCCTTCCGCGGGCAATCTGCAGGCACGGGACTTCATCATCGTAAGAGACTCGAAGACGAAGAAGAGACTGATGGAGGCGTCGCACGGCCAGGACTATGTCTGGAAGGCGCCGGTGGTCATCGTGTTCTGTGCCAATCTGGAAAGGATAACGCATTACGGCGAGAGGGGCCGCGAACTGTACTGTCTACAGGATGTCGCTGCAGCCGTGGAGAACTTGTCATTGTATCTTCACAGCAAGGGACTGGGAAGCGTCTGGGTTGGAGCCTTCGACGAACATGCCGTGTCATCAGCACTCGAGTTGCCAGCTCATGCGAGACCCGTTGCCATGATGCCGATTGGATACCCTGTGGATAAGGGCATCAGGAGGAAGCGATTCGCCCTCGAAGACATCGTGCACAGGGAGAGATGGTGAACGCTATGGATTGGAAGGTGGATCGGACAATGGCCGCATGGGGGATCGTATTCGGCATCCTCGCAATCCTGACAGGAGCGTTCCTGTTGAGCGCGGTGGAGGGTGGTTTCGTCGCAGAGGGATTCTTCCTCATAGTCGTCTCATGGGTCATCATCCTAGTTGGAGTAGCGAAGTTGTTCCAGATGGTCGGACGATGGTCTAAGGGGGAAGGCCTGAGGAGGAAGAAGGAGGAGTGGTAGCCCCGGGAGGATTCGAACCTCCGTCACAGGCTCCAAAGGCCCGCATGATTGACCACTACACTACGGGGCTGTTGCGTTCCGTGCGGCTACATTGCCGCCTTTCCATATTAACCGTTTCCAAAGAACTTGGAAGTCGGCTCTCACTTCCTCGAGATTATTATGACGCCGACGGCAGTCAACGCGCCTCCCATGCCAGATACCCATCCGATTGTATCACCAAGCATCATCCAAGCGAAGATGATCGTCACGATCGGCATGAAGTACATGGTGGCGCCAGTGACGGACGCGGCCAATCCCGTCAGCGCCCTGAACCAGAACACATACCCTATGACGGTGCAGAGAACACCGACATACAGCGCGGCCACGAAGAAGCTGACCGGGAATGCCTGGACCGTGATCACAGCATCCGTGACGGCGAACGGCACCATCATGATCGTGCCGATTATCGTGATATATGCGGTGCTTGCGATGGGATCGTACTTCATAACGACCTTCTTGCCTTCCACCGTGTACACCGCCCAGAAGAAAGCACATATGACCTGCAGCAATCCGCCGACGATCAACGGCCATTCCGATATGAATGATATGGATCCGTTGGTGATGACCAGCACGGAACCGCATGCGGCGATGGCAAGACCGACCTTCTCCTCACCAGATATCTTCTCTCCCAGACGTCGAGCAGACAGCACGAATATCATCACAGGACACAACAGGAACACCAGGATGGCTGATATCGAGGCGCCTGCCAGACCTATGCCGATGTACTGCAGTATGAAGTATATCCCGACACCAATGAAAGCCAGCATCAGGAAGCTCTTCCGGTCCTCCCGATCGACACCGCTCGGACGTCTCACGAGAAGGTATGCTCCGAATATCAGGGATGCCACAACGAATCTGGCCATCGAGAGCATGATAGGCGAAGAACCGTCCTTGATGGCGACATCGACGAAGACGAAGGCGCTTCCCCAGATGATAGCCGTCACTGCCAGAAGGATGAATAGGAAGGTCTTCTGCTGCAAGGTCGTCACTCCTTCGGTTCCCTGGTGTCCAGGGCGCAGCCAAATGCCATGAGGTAAGCTTTCATCTGGTCCCTTGCATCATTATCCAGTATTATTCACTTTCCACAGGGATTGGATGTGATTCCAATGAAGATAGTTTCATATGCAGCAAAGCCGCTCGTTATATCCTGATAATCATGTCGTCCACCAAGGATGCGAAGAAGTACTCATCGGAGATGAACAATTATCGAGCATCCACGAGGAAGTTGGCAAAGGCCGCCAAGCTCAGGGCGAAAGCAGCCAGGCTCAGGGAGCAGGTGGCCCGTTACGACGCCAAGATAAGAAATCTACAGAAGAAAATCTCCGAGCTCGAGAGAAGGGCCAATCAGAAAGCTGGCCCACCCGGAAAGTGATCCATCCCACATCAGCAACATATATATACGATGAAATGGATATTGTCAGACAATCGTCATACACGGGATGGGATGTTGAATTGAAGCGGAAGCTGGCTGTGCCCCTCGCGATCCAGACGATCGAGGCCCACAACGGAAACACGATGTCTAGAACCAGGACACTGAGAATGCCTCAAGATGACCCAAAAGACTTCGACATCCTCTCGAAGCTGGCTGAGAACCGCATGAGGATAAACCAACTGCACACGGAGATCGATCTCCAACCAGAGAAGGTCGATTGCCTGGATGTGATGAACGAGCTGGACTACCTCAAGGCGAACATCGAGCTCAGCCTCTTGGAGATCGGGGCAGGCATAGAAGCGACACCGAGTTCAGAAGAGATTCTGTTCCAGGAAGCTGCCTTCGCTTGAGACATCGGAGGTAGACCGCTCCGGAAAACCCCTTTTTACATTATTCCAAGCCAATTCTTGATGATTTTCAAACGCATAATTTAAGTGTGATTCCGACTCTCCTGGCCTTAGGAGTCGAGAACGGATGAAAGTAATCAAACCTGCGAAATTGACAGAGGGCGCGACCATCGGCATAGTATCTCCATCGGGCTTCTCTGAACCGTTCGGTCTCGGACAAGCCATCAACTATCTGAGGAGCCTCAACTACAAGGTCGTGCTCGGGGAGTGCACCAAGAACGTCACGCGAAGAGGCTTCAGCTCCGGAAAGGATGAGCATAGGGCGAAGTCACTTGTCGACATGTTCGCGAACGAAGATGTGGACGCGATATTCGCTTCGCGAGGCGGTTACGGCGCGATGCGCATCCTCGATCTGTTGGATTTCGACATCATCAAGAGCAATCCCAAGATATTCATCGGATACAGCGACATCACGACGTTGCACATAGCGATTCATCAGCGCACGGGCCTCGTCACATTCCATGGCCCTTCGGTCGAGGGATATGCCGGGGACAACCCTGAGAGGGACCCCGCGACAGGAAAGGAGAACATCGACCGGGCATTGGAATTCCTCTCCCGCGCGGAACCTTGGGGAAAGATCGACAATCCGCCGAACGGAATGTTGTTGAGGACCGTCGTTCACGGGAAGGCCCGCGGCAAGATAGTGGGTGGCAATCTATCGATGGTCGTGCATACGCTGGGAACGGATGACTCGATCGATACTGAGGGGAAGATACTCTTCTTCGAGGATGTCTACGTCTCCGAATATGACATAGAAAGACTGCTGATGCACATGCACCTCGCAAGAAAGCTCCAGGTGACCGCAGGGATCATCTTCGGCCAGATCTCCAAAATCCCTAAGATGGACCTACCTAGACCGAGCCTGGAAGAAGTCATCCAGGACACGATCGGATGCTTGAAGAATGTGCCATCATACTCTGGACTCTGCTGTGGACATGGAGCTATGAAACTCATTATACCCGAAGGCGTGAATGCATCGATGAATGCGACCAATCCATCGCTGGTAATCGAAGAGAGCCCGCTCAAGGAGTGATTGCACGAGATCATCCGAGGAAGGGGTCGACCACGCAGTGGACTGTTGGAACCGAGGATGCAACTGCGCGGAATCAACCCTCAGAGGAGTCTGTCACACACTCGATATGGAGCTCAACGCGCAGTGCCTCCGAATGGCCACGCC
>JACZKW010000121.1:0-3341 GCA_014859835.1 Thermoplasmata archaeon
AGCTTGGTCGCCGAGGTTTTGAGCTGAAGGTCCGCGCCTGCCTTTATGGCCTCTCTCGCGAGCTGCTTGTCGAAGAAGACGCGATCGATGACGATGCCGACCTCGTTCCCTGCCATCTTCTCTCCCAAGTAGAACGGAGTGCCGTTGGGTGCGACGAGCTTCGCTCCCTTGACCTCCCACGCTAAGCTCTTCTTGTCGAGCTTGAGCCCTACGGAGTCGTGCCATGCCCTGGAGATCCCTTCGCCGCATCTGACAGGCGAGCCGATCTCCTGGCGTTTCTCTACCATTAGGACGCGAGCGCCGTTCTTGGCTGCCCACTTCGCAGTCATGGAACCCGCCGGTCCCGCACCCACGATCACAATGTCATAGTCTCGTTTCATATCAGGCACTCTCCATGAGCTTGATTGCGCCGACCGGGCACGCCTTTATGCACCTCTTGCACAAGGTGCAGTTGTCATTGAATTCAAGGACTACCTCTCTAAGGTAGATGGCATTCTGAGGGCACGAGCCCACGCAAGCGCCGCAGTGCATGCACTTGTCTACGTCGACTTCGAATTCATCGAGTTGGTCCTTCTTCAAAGATAATCACCTCACGTGTACTGATCACCGTGCTTCTTCCTCCACTCGTCCAATGGGATGGAGAAGCGCTTCTCCACATCGGTCCTATACACCGGGCCGGAGTTGTAGGCGCAGAATGGTATCAGCCTCATATCCGGGGTGGTGTAATGTATGCTGCATCTCTTCACCCTCTCGATATCGTAGTTATACGAGTCCATGAAGTGCATCGCGCCGACATACATCATGTTCCAGCTGAACTTGGACAATCCCTTCTTCGTGTCCTCTGAGAAGACCCGCTTGAGCACGTTCAGGAACTCCATGACGTTCATGCCCTCTGGCAGCTGGTCCTTCTTGATGTGCTTCTTGATCAGGCTGTACGCTTTGACCTTCGTGAACAACTGGACCTTCTTCCCGCTCGCTTTCTTTGCCAGCTCGTACAGCTCCGTGAACAGCGAATCGACATCTATGAATCTCGTGAGCGGAATTATGTGTTCGTTGTCCTTCACGAAGAGATAGGTCGCGAGTCCGCAGTGCGTATGGTTCGTGAATGTGACCATGTTCTTCCCAGCGATGGCGCCGACGAGTTCGGACACCGCCACGACTGTCGGGACTGGGTACCAGTCAGACGCCTTGATCTTGCCGCCAGATTGCTTCTCGACATCGTGTATCAGGTCGGTGAGCGTGTATCTCCCCTCCACCAACTCCTCACGGGTCATCCTACCGGTGAACGCGACGGGTTGGTAGTTGACTCCCCTGATAACGTCCATATTCTTGAGCGCATAGTCGAGTATGGGCCAGACTTGATCGTCGTTGACGCCCTTGACTACCGTGGGGACCAGCACGATCGATGGGTGCGTTGGCAGTTGCCTGAAGTTATCCACGACCTTCTGTTTAGTGGCGAGGAGGTCCTTGCCCCTTGCCCTCTCGTAGATCTCAGATCGCAAGCCATCGAACTGCAGGTACAATGTGTTGAGACCGGCCTCGCTCGCCATCTTGCAGAATTCCAGGCTCTTTGCGAATTCTATGCCGTTCGTCGCAGCTTGGACCTGAGCGAAACCCATCTCCCTGGCAGCCTTTATGACCTTGAAGAAGTGTGGATAAATCGTCGGTTCCCCGCCGGAAAATTGGACTGCTGGGCATGGAACCGGTTTCTGCGATCGCAGGAGCTTGAGCATCTTGATGACCGTGTCGTAGTCCGGTTCGTACACGTAACCTGCAGAATTGGCGTTCGCGAAGCAGATCGGACATTTCAGGTTGCATCTGTTCGTAAGATCGAGATTGGCGAGCGCGGTGTGGCTGAGGTGAAGGTCGCAGAGGCCGCAATCGAACGGGCACTGCTTCGCTTTTGGTATGGCCGGGTCTATGACGCCCATCCCATCTTTTGCCCACTTCTCGACCCTCAGGTATGTCTTTGCATCGGACCAGACGACATCCTTGAAATCGCCGTGCTGCGGGCATGTCTTCTCCATAACGACCTTCCCATTATCTTCGCGGATGGTCGCTTGGATGATAGACAGACACTCTGGACACAGGCTCTCCGTGGTCTTTGGCAAGCCCTTTGCTAACGATGAGTCTTTTGTCAGCATGATTTCCCTATCCCGGAGATAGATTTTCAGGCAATGATTTAAACCTTATGTAGCTATTACTGCTACAAATGGACCTCAAAGCGACTATTGCACGGCTAGGTGGCAATGCGGACGAACTCATGGCCGAGTACTTCAAGATATCTGGAGCACTTTCGAAACTGGGGTTGTCCGATTACGAATCCAGAGCATATATCGCTCTCGTGGCACTCGGCCCTTCTTCTGCCAATTTTGTAGCGGATGTCGCGCAGATTCCAAGGACATCTTCATACAAGGTCATGATATCCCTCAATGAGAAGGGTTTTATTCAATCGAAGCAAGGCAGGCCTCGGATATTCTCTCCTATATCCCCTTCAGAGCTCTCCGAACGATTCATTGCGGAGATCAAGGAGTCCTTCTCTAAGATCGATTCGGTCCGCAACATACTCTCTGACAAAGGCGTCCCCCAGCTGGTCTACACCATATTGGGGAAGAACCGGGTGCTCGACAAGATCGGTGAGATGATCGACAAGGCGGAGCACACCTTCATCATATCCTCCCCATCGTTTCCAGCAATCCGAAGGCGTTTGGGCAAGAGGTTCGGGAGCGCAGTCAGCCGCGGGGTCCATGTGAAGGTGATCACGACCCCCTTTGTGAAGGCCCCCAAGGATATCGAGGTTGTTCGCAGGGATGGTCTCATAGCGACAGATGTGATCAGCGATGGGAAGGCTGCACTTCTAGCCGCTGCCGATCTCTCAGCTTGCGGATACACTGATAACGAATCGCTCGCCGCGCACCTTGAGGAATTCCTGAGGATAATGTCTGACCGCCAGCCCTGACATCGTCCTCACGTTCCATTTTGCCCTACAAGGGCACTCGGAGCGAGGAAAACTATTATAGCTCAATGTATGATGGTGAGTCAGTACACATGTGATGGACACCTATGTCCATCGGATGGTTACTAACGGGGGAAGAGAAATGAGAAGAACACCAACTTGTGTTTTGATAATGGGTTTGCTGCTGTCCGCTTCGATGGCACTGACCGGCATGATTGCCAATGCTGGCTCTGCTGAAAAGACTACGGTCGATGAATCGGGCACATGGACCGTCTTCGTCTATCTCGACGGAGACAACAACCTTGAGGACTTGGCGATCGACGACCTTCTGGAAATGGAGGCTGTGGGTTCGAAGAACGGTGTGACAATCATCGTCCTGCTGGAC
>JACZKW010000122.1:0-14777 GCA_014859835.1 Thermoplasmata archaeon
TCGCACTCTTGGACATGGCTCGCGGACCTATTCGAGAGTCGTGGTATATTCAATGTAGTGTTCGCGAGCGAGAGCGATTTCCGGCATGGCATCGTAAGTTCCCATTCGAGAGTCATCATATCCGGGGGCGACGGTTTCGAGATTGCTGAAGCCCTCAACGGCAAAGGTTTCTCAAACCTGAAGGGATTCATCCGAGATGGCGGTCAATACATAGGCATATGCGCGGGCGCCTATCTTCCGCTACCTTCTTCGATATCCCCATTCCAGCAGTTCAATATCTCGAAGACCAGAATCGCGAACATCCGACATGGAATTTCTATGGCCGAATCATCGACTACGAGATATGCTGTGCGGTACGGCAGCTGCAGCATATTCCATCCGGCAAGGGGAAGCGTTCTATTGGACATCCACGGCTCTTCGATCGTCGCCCCATTGTACGGGGGACCAGTGTTCAAGGAGCCGGATGAGGACGAAGTCCTGGTCCGATATACTGGAATGGCAGAGCAAGCCACAACGAATATGTCGCATGACGAGATGAGAACGGTATTGGACTGCGCACCCGCCGTAATAAGATGTCGCTTCGGATCTGGAGAACTGTTATTGCTGGGGCCTCATCTTGAGCATCCCGACTTCCAGGAAGCGAACGATGTCCTGCTCGGCTTTTTGCACCTGGCTGGTAATGACAGATCGGTCCGTATCCAGGAGCAGCTGAAGACGGATCTTGACAGATCAATCGCCGATCTCAAAGTGGCCATTCTGGGCCTCGAGCACAGGTCGTTCGTCGTCGGTTCGAAATTGTGGGATGGCGGCCGACTCATGGAACTCCTCAATGCGATTGAGATCAGGAAATCAAGCACCGAAGGAGCAGTATCTGATCGGGTCGACGATCTCATGAGAGCCGCTAGGGACGAGATACTCGAAGCGTCATCACGCGACGCGCATGAGGTCGAAAGCGCGCCTTCGAACCTAGTCGAGGCGGCAAGACTGACGGTCAACGAGCACTTCTCCGCTAGAAGGTAACGGATATATAACGCTCGAATCTGATTAGAGCAGCGATGGCGACGGACAGGTACCTGAGCGAGAGGGCGGCTCTGTACGTGCCGTTCTTCTCATTCATCGTACTGCTTTGCGCGGTGATCCTTCTCCTGCCGTACGAGACGGTGTACATACGCGACCGAACCTATCTGTCCATGTTCCTAGTCGTGATAGTGCTGAGCGTCTTTGTGTTCTCTATCGGCACCCTGTACAACTTCCTCATGTGGATGCGGGGAAAGGGTATGACCACCACCCCTGAGCGGAGACTCATCGGATTCGCCAAGCTCGCCATCGGCTCATTGGCACATGGCCGCTTGGTGAAAGCCACCCGCACCCTTCTGAAAGATGCTCTCTATCTATCCAAGCTGAAGGACAGGAGCGTCTCGCGGTGGTTCATGCATCTCATGATCCTGGGCGGATTCATCTTCATGTTCATCCTCGATCTCATAGTCACATTCTCGCTGGACGTTTTAAGATATCAACCGATGATCGATGAGACTGGCTGGGCCAAACTGTGGCTCCGCGACTTCGGCTTCGACCTCGTTGGGTTCATGATGCTGATCGGTCTTGTCATGGCGTGTATCAGACGGTCGATCCTGAAACCCAAGATTGTAAGGACCGAGCTTCCCGATGCCGTGTCCATACTGTTCCTGCTCGCAGTCGTTCTGGGGGGGTTCATACTTGAGGGCATGGGTATTGCAGGTGGCATACCAGGCCATGACCAGAATGTCGAGTATTCGTTCGTAGGGTACGCGTTCTCTCTTATGATGCCCGCCTCGAGCGGTGACTGGTACGATGCTGTGTGGCTCGTGCATGGCGTCATGAGCGCGCTCCTGATCGCATACATACCGTTCAGCAAACTCTTCCACATGATCGCGACCCCGATCGCGATCGAACTGGACCGCATGATGATCGACAAGGGGGGGAGCGCATGAAGAAGCTGGACATCTCCAAGCTGGATGTGCTCTCGCTCATCAGATACGATGCGTGCACTCGCTGCGGTGAGTGCACGACCACCTGCCCTACAGGTGGAGAAGCACAGGAGGACGAGCTCGTCACTCCGAGAGGCAAGATACTGAGGCTACGGGAGTTCTACAAAGCACAGTACGGGCTGAAGGCCAAGTTGTTCGGTCCGAAGGAGATTCCTCCGGACCAGTTGGCCGAACTGTCAGAGAGGGCCTATGAGTGTACGATATGCGGGCAGTGCAAGACGGTGTGTCCAGCGCATCTTGATACTATCGAGATGTGGGAGAACATGCGGGAGTTCCTGGTGCACAACGGCCTCGGCCCGATGCCTGAGCATGACCAGCTGATCAAGAGCATCGAGAACTACGACAATCCGTGGATGCAGCCCAGGACTCAACGCTCGCGATGGGCGCGTCGACTCGAGACGGATGTCAAGATCAAGGATGCCCTGGAGGAGAAGTGCGAAGTGCTGTACTTCGTTGGATGCACAGCCGCCTATGACCCCAACATCAAGGAGATGGCGCTCAACACAGCCCGCATCCTGTCCAATGCCAAGGTCGATTTCGGGACCCTCGGGAACGAGGAGGGATGCTGCGGCTCCACACTTCTGAGGACCGGGTTGATCGACAATGCGCGCAAGATGGCCGAGAAGAACATCGAGATGTTCGAGAGGGCCGCTCCGAGCATCATCGTCACCAGCTGTGCGGGATGCTACAAGACCATTCGTCAGGATTATCCTAAGATCGGCAAGGTGCAGCCGAAGGTGATGCACATAACTGAGATGGTGAACGAGCTGCTAGATTCCGGAAGATTGGTGCTCGACAAGAGGATAGAGCAGAAGGTGACATTCCACGACCCCTGCCACCTCGGTCGACACAACGGCTTGTACGAGGAGCCAAGGAGGATCCTGAAGCATGTACCTGGGCTCGAGATCGTGGAGATGGAGAGGAACAGGTCGGAGTCGAGATGCTGCGGGGCCGGTGGCGGGGTCAAGACCGCATTTCCAGACCTCGCACAGAAGATATCCGGCCTACGCATTGACGATGCCGAGAAGTCGGGCGCGGACATACTCACCACTTCCTGCCCGTTCTGTTACCAGAGCTTGAAGACGACGATCGAAGCAAGAGGTTCCAAGCTCAAGATGACCGATCTCATGGAGCTGGTCGCATCGGCATGCAAGGATTGATGAGCCCATGACAGAGACATCGCCACCACAGGAGGAACGCCCGTCCGACCGGGCTATCAACCGTTCGCGTAACCAACGACCGGTGGATCCACGGCATTTCCTTCTGATGCAGAACAGGGCGATAGGCATAGTCGCCTTCGCGCTCGGCATAGCCGCGCTGCTGGTCGGTTTCTTCCTATCGATAATCGCGATGATCATGGACAGCGAGACGATGTCCGTGGTCTTCGTGCTCCTGGGTTTCTTCGCGTTCTCGTGGGGCATGTACTATCGGTTCGTGGGTTTCAAGAAGAGGTATCGGAAGACCTATGGGTCGGACCCGAGGATGCTGACGACCATGGACCGTCCGGATATCATACTCAGCCCGATGTTCATGCTCGCAGGCGACGATCTCATAAGGGACGACTTCGGCAAGTGGGCAGCAGCTGTCGGCATAATCGTCACAGGTATATTCGTCGTGTTGGGCTACTGGTTCTTGTCGATGATACTCTCTTGAGCCGTCCCTTCGTGGTGCTTCCTCTCCTTCGCGACGAGCATGAGTATCAGGAACGGTATCGCGAGAAGGAAAGTCTCCTGCGGCGTGAACCCGAGATACAACATCAGCATCAGGAGCGCTATTGCCCCTGCTCTTGCGATGTCGAGGATGTATTCTCTGGTGATGACCGAATCATTCTTCTTCTCCTCCATGGTGTCCGTGAGTATCGCGAACAGGAAGACCGGGAGGACGAAGCATGCGAACTCGAGTAATCCGTTGGCAAGGATGAACTCGTCCATGTTGCTCGCCAGCCCTATCAGTATTATGCACGGGATCGAACCGATGACGCTGAGTTTCAGGAAGAAGGACCTATTCTGGATCTTGTCAGAAACCTTCCCGAGGATGATCCCCATTATGCCCGCGCAGAGTCCGAACAGGGAGAACAGCGCTCCCAGCGAGACCTCGTCCTGGGAGAATATGTAGGCTACGAGCGTGACATCTATCCAGAATATCCCTTCGAATCCGCCCTCGCCGATGAGTGCTATGACATTCCTGCGCCCGACGGCCTCCAACCGTATCTTCATGACCTGGTTCTTGGGTATGTGGTTCCTGTACGCGACCACGAGCAGCGCGGTCAACGATATGATTGCGATCCCGACGAGGTACAGGATCCTGTAGTTCCAAATGCCGATCACGACGCCTCCGAGGAGCGGCGCAATGAATCCTGCCAGGGGCCAGACGAAGAAGAACGCTCCGTACTTCACGCCTCTGTCGTTCTTCTCGGTCATCTGCGCCATCAGCATGTTGATGGGCGTCCAGAAGAACGGATAGTATATCCCGAATGCTATGCCCACGAGCAGGCCGATCATCCAGCCGTTGTCGACCACCAGGAAGAGCGAGTATTCGATTATGAGCCAGGCGAGCCCGAATATTATGGCGTTCCTCGGGTCCATACTCGGCCTACGGGACATCCAGACGCTGATGACTGCGGATATCGCGAATCCCAGGCAGATGTATATCGGCCCTGACCACAGAGGCATGTCGAGCTCGTTGTATAGGTAGATCATGCTGAAGGACGCGGCGAAAGTGTTGCCGAATGCGAGCATGGTCTCGATCAATATGAGACCCGCGAATGCGCCTCCCTTCATGAGTTCAGGGAATGATGATGGCTGTATAATACTTCTCCACGCGGTCAGCACTTCTCTTCGCGCGAGAATTTCAGGAAATCCTGCTTCTTATGGCCACCTGGACCTCCCCTCTCCATGCGCACCTTCTCGATGCACTTCTCGTCATCGCACACGAAAGCTGCGAACAGGAATCTCGTGGCTGGCTCGCCGCATATCTGACATGTCTCGTTCTTGATCAACTGCTTGCCTCCTCATTTCTCTGGTATCATGGCAACCGAATATCTAAGCTTCCTCTTGCCTGCCATTCCTTTCGCGGATAGGAGCCTCCTGCCTAGCTTGGACTCTGCGAGGACCACATAGAACTCTAGGTCAGCACCACACTCCTTGCATATCCCCATCGCTCCTTTCACCTTGGTCTCGCAGACCGGACAGATATCGATGGTCGACAGCCTCCTGGAATCCCTGGGTGTCCCCCACATGAGAGGGCTCGTGAACCTGTCCTTGGACGGCGCATCCGACACCAGCCGCTTGATCAGCTCAGGCACGCTGATATCCTTCTCCTTCTCTGCGGGAAGCTCGATCTCCAGCGCGGAACTGAATGAGTGGACGAACCGGGGAGCTATCCAGACGAAGTCTGTGTCTTCGTTCTCCCTCGCGAAGTTGCGCAGCCTCTGTCTGTTTATGTATGCTCTGCCCGAATCACCAAGCCCGTATATCTCGCACAGGATCTTCAGGTCTTCCTCGTCGCTGAACAGGAGGACATCTCCTTCGGTTACGACCTCGATGTGGTACCTCTTGTACAATATGTAGAAGTAGACCATCAGCACGATGGCCGCGAACGCAGATATCTGATATGGGTCGTATCCTGTGCTGATGAGCATGGCTGCGACAGTGACTACTGCGAGGACGAATATGAGGGAGAACGCTCCCCATGCCTGTTTCGCACCCATTCTAACAGTACATGGAGCAATCGGCGTCTAGAAAAACCTGTGGTCTGTGCTACACCTTCTCGACGGACATCGAGAAGTCGACGGATCTGACCGAGTGGGTCAGCCAGCCCACCGATATGATGTCCGCGGCATCCGCATAGAGCGCTATGTTATCTGGCTTGATGCCGCCCGAGGCCTCGATGATTATGTCCGGGCTCTTATCCTTCAACACCCTGTACAGGGCCCTCGCATCGGAAGGCGAGAAATTGTCGAGCATTATGATGTCCGCCCCGGCCTCCAGCGCGGTGAACGCGTCCTTCTCGTTCTCGACTTCGATCTCGATTTTCTTCGTGAAGCTCGATTTCCTGGCCCTCCTGAGGGCTTCCTTGACGCTGCCAGCCAGCATGATGTGATTGTCCTTGATAAGGATCGCATCGCTCAACCCGAATCTGTGCGGGTCACCACCTCCGAGGACCACAGCCTTCTTCTCGAATTCCCTGAACCCAGGCGTGGTCTTCCTCGTCGCGGCTATCCTGATGTTCGGGCTCTTGATCCGGCATTTCTCCAGCAACTCATTCGTGACGGTGGCTATGCCGCTCATCTTCATCAGGAAGTTGAGTGCGAGTCTCTCGCCCGCGAGTATGGACCTCGCGGGCCCCGATACGCTCAGCACGAAATCCCCTTTCTTGACCGAGGCTCCGTCGCTCCTGCGCATGACCGCCTTGGCGCCGAGCTCCTTGAACACCTCAGACGCCTCCGAAGCTCCGGCGAGGACGCACCGCTCCTTCGCGATTATCCTCCCCCTGGCTTTCTGGTCTGGGGGTATGAGCAGCTCCGATGTGATGTCACCTGACCCGATGTCCTCTTGCAGGTACCCGTGGATCTTGGATCTCATGCACTCTGTCGTAGAGATATGACCCCTAATAATCCTTTCATCTTCAGGCTCAGAGCTTGAACTTCTCGCTGTTCTTCGGTAGAAGCACCTCGAACCCTTCCTTGGTGAGGTCGTTGGCGAGCAGTTCTCTATGGTCCCCGTGGCACAGGGCTATCTTCTCAGGGGAGCACTCCTTGGCGAATTTGAATAGGTCGTCGTGCCCCGCATGGGCCGAGAAATCGAATTTGACGACCTCGCACGCCACCTTCTCCGTGACCCCCTGGAACTCCATCGTGCCAGTATCGAGCAGTTGTCTGCCATTGCTGCCCTCGACCTGATAGCCCGTCAGCAATATGGCGCTCTTCGGGTCGCTCCTGACTCCTTCGACGTACCCGAGCACAGGCCCTCCGTCCAGCATCCCGCTCGTGGTCACGATCACCTGGCCCTTGTGCGCTCGCGCGCGGGCTTTGTAGTTCCTGACCTCGTTGGTCCTCGAGATGGCCTGCCTCAGCTTCTTGATCGACTTCACATATTCGGGATTGTCGAGGTAGATGCTGTTGACGGACTTGCCCATGCCGTCCAGCCAGTATTCGAGCTTGCTGTCCTTCAGGAGCAACAGCATCTCCTGGCTCCTGCCGACCGCGAACGAAGGCACTATCGCCTTCCCTCCTCTGTCGACGACCTCGTGGACTTTCTTGATGAACTCGTACTCCGTCTTGTTCCTGTTCGGGTGGTTCCTGCCGGAGTAGGTCGATTCCATGACGAGGTTGTCGCATTTGACTGGCTTCGCGCCGCCCACGAGGCGGGTGTCGATCGTGTGTATGTCACCTGTCACGAGCGTGGTCCTCTTTCCACTTATCTCGTACATGGTCGCCCCCGGGATGTGCCCGGCCGTGTGCGCGGTGACATGAGTGGACCCGACGACCGTGTCCTCTCCGAAAGTGATGTCGCTGAATCTCCTCGAGGCGATATTGATCTCGCCCTTCCCGTACATCTCTGGGTATCCTTCGGAAGCGGCGACTTTGATACTGTCCACCATAAGGAGCTCACCGACCATCTTAGACGCCCTGGTGGCCGTGATGTCGATATCGTATCGCGCGGTCAGCCATGGTATCATCCCGCAATGGTCCAAGTGCGAGTGCGTCAGAAATACGCGGTCGATCGGTGGCGCGGGCTTCGGATATTTCGGCGGATCCGACGCCGTCATGCCGTAGTCGAAGAGCATGCGCGCTCCTTCCTTCTTCAGATATATCCCGAGCCTTCCGACCTCATCGCCGCCGCCCAGGAACTCGCACTCGATCGGCATAGTGGAGGCCAACGGTCTCATCTATAATATGTTTGCGCCCTCGCCCAAACAGCCAAATTCAAGGTTCGCCAAGAACCTTGACGACGATTTCTCTTGTCCTGGGCCTCACATCCAGCTCGATGAACACGATCTGCTGCCAGGTCCCGAGGACCAGCCTTCCGTCCTCCACAGGAACCGTCAGCGACGGTCCCACGAAAGACGCCCTCACATGCGAATGTCCATTGCCGTCCCCCCACCGGTTGTGATGCTCGTATTCCTCGTCCTTTGGATACAACCTGTCCATTGCCTTGTGCATGTCTATGACCAACCCTGGTTCATATTCTATCGTCGTGACGGCGGCGGTGGAGCCTGCGACGAACACGCAAACCAAGCCATCCGATATTCTGGACTCCGTCACGATGCCCTGCACCCTCTCAGTGATGTCGATGATATCGTCGTGAGCCTGGGTCTGCAGCTCGATCCTGTTCGAAAACGCAGTCATAGTCTCTCCTCGCCAACAGTAAAGGCGCCGGTGCTGATAAATGGTGCATAGTTTGACGAATGTACTAGAACAAAGCCCAAGAAATTTGGTATGTACCGTGAGGTCGGATGCACATCTCAGGAAGAGATATATAACGAATGGTTGCAATAGTGTCCTCACATGGGTCCCGCGGACGTGTATGGCGGTAGACACATCAGGGTTCACGCGAACGATGCGCGCGTTTGGATAGCCTCGTCGTTCCGGGTGTTTTTGATCAAGACCGGGATCGAGAAGGCAGGAAGCATAAACCGACTTGCCAGGGAAATGGGATACCGCTCGAGGATACACCCTGGCTGGAGTGTGAGGCAGATACTCGTGGGCGAGCAGCCGTTCCCATACGAGCGCCTTCTCAGACTGTCGGATTACATCGGCTATCCTATCGAGGATGTCCTGAAGTACAGGACAGAGCCTCAGAGAGTCACACACCAGAATACGAACGACGCGCTTATGAAGCACGGCCTATGGTGCTACCACGTCGCCAGGATGAGACTGAGGTAGATGTGCGGGGAATGAGCCTGCTCGAGACCGTTCAATCCCAGCGGCAGCAGCGCCCGGTTTTCCTACATAAACAATATATAGGCACAATGAAGTGTTCCTGAATATGGCCATCGAATTCGAGTTGGCTCTGGTAATCCTCGTCGTAGGGATTTTCATGCTATTGGCAGAGGCAATGTCGCCAGGGTCGTTCATAATCGTGCCGGCGACGGTACTCGTCGTCCTAGGCGGCGTGGGGTTGCTGTATCCCGATTGGCTGATCACCTGGTATGCACCGGTCCTGGCACTCGTGGTGTTGGTGCCGATGACACTGGTCACGATCAAGCTCTACCAGAACCTGGCCCCGCCTGGACCCCCTGAAACCACCGTCGCGACATCGCTGATCGGCAAGGTGGGGGTCGTCGAGAGGGAGGTGCTCCCGGATTCGTTGAAAGGCAAGGTGCGCGTGGCCAACGATACATGGAGCGCAACGTCATCGAAGGTCATCCCTATGGGGACGAAGGTCATCGTCCGGGACAGCATGGGCGTCCATGTAGTAGTGGAGGAGCTGCCCGCGGTCGTAGAGAAGGCTCCGTGAGCCTTCTGAATATGTAATATCGATATTGGAGGAGGATTTGGAATGGCAGTAGGGACAATCATAGCATTCGTCATACTGATGGTCATCGTGGCCCTCGTCGTACTGACGAACGGGATTAAGATCATCAGACCGTATGAGCAGGGTATCTACATGAGCCTGGGTAGGTTCATGAAGATACTGGACCAGGGTTTCAATTGGGTCCGTCCGTTGATAAACGAGGTCATCAAGATAGACCTGAGGACTCAGGTGCTCGACGTCCCGAGGCAGGAGGTCATAACGAAGGACAACTCGCCTACGAACGTCGATGCGATCATCTACATCAAGGTCATCGACCCAAAGAAGGCGTTCTTCGAGGTCACGAACTATCGCACAGCGACCATCTACCTCGCGCAGACCACTCTGAGATCAGTCATCGGTGACATGGAGCTGGATGAGATACTCTCCAACAGGGAGAGGATCAACACTCATCTCAGGGACGTTCTGGACGAGGCCACGGACAAGTGGGGCGTGAAGGTCGAGGCGGTTGAGATCAGAGAGGTCGACCCCGCGGGCAAGGTCAAGGACGCGATGGAGGAGCAGACATCCGCGGAGAGGTTGAGGAGGGCGGCTATCCTGAGGGCGGACGGCCAGAAGCGCGCCTCTATCCTCAACGCCGAGGGTGACAAGCAATCCCGCATATTGCAGGCTGAAGGTCTGAGGCAGTCGAGGATACTCGAGGCCGAAGGCGCCAGGCTAGCGATAATACTGGAGGCTCAGGGTGAGGCCCAGAAGCTGAGGGTGATATCCGTCGGTGCGGCCCCGCTCGACTCGAAAGCATTGACCGTGCTGTCCCTTGAGGCGCTTAAGCATCTGAGCAACGGACAGGCGACCAAGATCATCTTCCCGTTCGAGATGACGAGACTGATGGATGGTGTTTCCGAGTACCTGGGCGTCGGCCGTCAGACCCCGCAGCGTGAAGTCTCGAACATCGCAGACATTGAGAGATCGGTCGGCAAGGCCGACGACGTCCTCGGTCCTATCCCGAAGCCGGAGGAACTCCGAAGGGAGATGAAAGCCATCGAGGATGTTCTGATCCAGGAGAAGATCGATGCCGAGAAGATCGCCGATATAGCCAAGAAGGACAAGATGGCACGGGTCGGCCAGAAGGCTGACGACGAATAGGTCTTCTTGGTGAGGAGTCAAACCCTTTCCGCTAAACCTCTTGCTTTCTATCCATTTCAACACTTTGAGAGCAGGTCCTCTGCCGCTTCACGGGCGCTCTGAAGCACCTTCTTCTCGTCGACCGTCACGACCTCATGGTTGAGCACGACGAACCTTCCATCCACGATAGTGTCCCTGACCGACGAGCCTGCAGATGCGTACGCGAGGTTCGCGACTGCGTTGTCCAGAGTGGTAGGTGTCATGCCTGGGGTGTCACAGTCGATTATGACGATGTCGGCCTTCTTCCCGGGCTCGATCGAGCCCAGATCCTTCTCCGCGCCCAACGCCTTGGCCGCGTCTATGGTCGAGAGGTCGAGGACCTTCTGAGCTGGCAGCACGGACGCGTCCCATCTATGCGCCTTGTGCATGAGCGACGCGAACTTCATCTCGAGGAACATGTCGAGCCCGTTGTTGGACGAACAGCCATCCGTGCCCAAGGCGACGGTGACGCCGTTCTCGAACATCTCGGGAAGAGGTGCGACGCCCCCGCTCGCGAGCTTCATGTTGGATGTGGGGCAATGAGCTACAGACACTCCGGCCTTGGCCAGCTTCCTGATCTCGTTGATGGTGAGCCAGACCCCGTGGGCAGCGACATCCCCCTTCGAGAAGAAGCCGATGTCTGCGAGATGGTCGCAAGGCCTCTTCCCCTTGACCTTCTGATACTCGTACACCTCGTACCTCGTCTCGGACAAGTGGAAATGACAGAACGTGTTGGTCTTAGCCGCAAGCTCCTTGGAGCTCATGAGCGTCTCGTCAGAACAGACATAGACTCCCTGGGGCGCGACCACCGGAGTGATCAGCCTCCTCTCCTTGTGATCTCGTATGAACTTCTCGCAGTTCTTGATCGGGGCGCCCTCTTGTGTCGTGAACTGCTCGTCTAGGACTGCCCATCCCAGATACCCCCTTATCCCTATCTCTTCGACGCTCTTCGCAATGACATCCTGATCATAGTAGATGTCGAGAAAAGTCGTGGTGCCCGTCCTGGCCATCTCAAGGCATCCAAGGCTCGCGCCGATACCGACATCTTCCGCGGTCCGCTTGGAGTCCACAGCGAACGTGCGCTCGAGGAACCCCTCTAGCTTCACATCGTCGGCGACGCTGCGCATGAGGGCCATCGAGACATGTGCATGACAATTGATCAGGCCGGGCATCACGATGCATCCGCTGGCGTCCAGGATATCGTCCGCCTTGCGGTCCACCTTACCCACCTGGGCTACTCTGTCCCCTTCGATGAGAACATCCCCTCGGAGTATCTGCCTGTTCGCGTCCTGAGTCACGATGATGCCGTTCTTGATTAGAGTTGACAGATGTGCTCACCTCTGGCTGCGGAAGGGTATTAAAGGGACCAAGCATTAAGGTTTGTTAGTCATGGTACGTATCACTTTTCTGGGGACTGGCGGAGGTCGGTTCGCTACCATTTATCAGGCCAGGGCGACGGGCGGCATATACATAGAGGATGAGAGGAACATGCATGTCGACCCGGGACCGGGAGCCCTCGTGCAGATGCGTTCGATAGGCCTCGACCCCATGAAGACCCACGCCATCCTCGTCTCCCACTGCCATCCGGACCATTACATGGACACCGAGATACTCATCGAGGCGATGACCGAGGGCGGGACCAGGAAGCAGGGCATACTGATCGGGAGCAAGAGCGTCATCGAGGGCAACGGCGATTTCGGGCCCGCGATATCCAAGTATCATCTGGCCAAACCAAAGCATGTCAAAATAATGGAGCCGTTCTCCAAGATGACTCTCAAGCCGTTCGAGGTATGGGCGACTCCGTCGGCTCATTCCGACACGAGCTCAGTGGGATTCAGGATACAGACCTCCGGCGGTATCGTGTCATACGTCTCGGACACGCAGCTCCTCGAGCAGGTCATCAAGGCCCATAAGAAGTGCAGGATACTCATAGCGTGCGTCACGCGCCCGCTCGGGCAGAGGATTCCGCACCATCTGAGCACCGAGGACGCTGGATACCTTATCGAGAAGATACGTCCGGAGATGGCGGTCATCACGCACTTCGGCATGCGCGTGATACAGGAGAACCCGGAGACGCAGGCCAAGTGGATAGAGAACAGCACCGGCGTGAGGACCGTCGCGGCCCGCGATTTCATGTGTCTGGAGTTCGAGAAGGACGGTATCGAGGTCAGCGACAGGATAAGACTGTCACCGGATAAGTGATCGATGCATCCGAGCGTCCGTCCTCTCATCCGGAATGTCGGCACCGCCCTTCTGTGCGTTGTTGTTGTTCTTCATGCACAGGTCGCACGCGGTGATCATCCCTCTGAATATCTGGCGATCTCTATCTGAACACATTGTGATCCGATCCCCTTGGATCGCGTGGTTGCCGTCGGGGATATTTAATCTTGAGACATCGTCCTGAATCTGCAAATGAATTTCCTGCGGAAGGGTTATCTAACATCCGCGGGATAGACGCGACCGATGCCGGTCAAACTGGCGGACCACGAGGTCGCCGAGATAAGCGCTCATTGCATGAAATCCCCCATGACTCTGGCGATCATCCGCACAGAGGAGGCGCCGACCGAGTTAGCCTCTCTTTTCGAAAGTATAGCGTCCGCATGCTCGCTGTCCTTCAGGAGGAACATGTGGGCTCCTGCTTCCGATTTCGGATTCGCCGAACTATATTCGAACGGAAGAATCGTCGTCGTGTTGTATATCGGAGGGACGAATACGGAACTCGTAAGCGTCTCCGAGACCGATGAGATCCATCTGAAGGAGCTCGAGGACTCGATATCCGCTTCAAATGTCCATTCGTCGACCATCAGGGACGGCCTCTGACATACGAAAAACATCCTTTCGGTACTAATCCCGGCCTACCTGGATAGTATGGGAGAAACGCTCATATATATCATCTCGACTAGGCTCTTTTCGGTGTCTTAGGTCAGTGGCTCAACTTTCCTCCTAAGCAAGAAATTTTGACAATCCCCACCACACCGACCGAAAGACACCATCCTTCCTTTCCATCCTGATTTTGTGACAAAGCGATAGGGCACGAATGTGCATCATTCACGCAGGTTCGATATTCGTTAAAGGATCTTCAATCGGGCCACCCGACTCTCTTTATTATCCCAGGGGTCAATCACTGTGACGATGCCAATCGAGACCGAGATCCTCAAGAAGTGCAGACCGACTGCGGCCCAGGACCGCAATGTGCATGATGCTGCCAGCAAGCTCACGGAGATGGTTCTGAACGAGGCGCGGAGAAGGCACGCACACATAGAGGTCATGCTCGTGGGCTCGGTAGCCAAGGGGACCCATCTGAAGGACCCTGATATCGATCTGTTCATGCTATTCCCTGAGAGCACTCCCTTGGAGATGCTCAAGGAGAAGGGTCTGGAGATCGCGAGGAATGTCATCACTGGCAGGGAGCACTATGCGCAGCATCCTTACGTGCGAGGGCATTTCATGGGGTTTCAGGTGGACCTCGTTCCAGCCTTCAAGATACGCGACACCAGAATGAAGATGAGCGCGGTCGACCGCACGCCCTTCCATACGAAGTTCATAAATGACAATCTATCGCCGGGACAGACCGACCAGGTCCGCCTTCTCAAACGGTTCATGAAAGGGATCGATTGCTACGGTGCGGAAGCGAAGGTTCAGGGGTTCTCAGGCTATATGTGCGAACTGTTGGTCATTCGCTTCGGGAGCTTCCGTGAGGTGCTCGAGTCGGCGGCAGGATGGGCCTCGGGGCAACATATCGAGTTGCCTGAATTTCCAGGGGAATCCTTCAAGGAGCCTATGACGTTCATTGACCCGGTGGACTCAGGCAGGAACGTAGCATCCGCGGTCTCCCTAGAGTCGCTGGTCCGTTTCGTGAGAGCCAGCAGGGAGTACATCGGTCATCCCTCCGCAGGATTCTTCTTCCCCGCTGCGCGGAAGACCTGGCGTTCTGATCAGCTGACGAAGGTGGCAGGGAAAAGACTGGATGAACTTGTCGCCATCAGCATGCCCAAGCTGGACCTCGTCGACGATGTCCAGTACCCTCAGTTAAGGAAATCTCTGGTCGCTGCCGAATCGTTGCTCAAGAGGAACGATTTCGAGGTGGAGAAGACGTCCATCTTCGTCGGGG
>JACZKW010000003.1:0-9614 GCA_014859835.1 Thermoplasmata archaeon
CCTCCGATGGTTTGATTATCCGTGGAGTCCGAGGGATCATGCTTCCACAATCTTCACAGAATCTTCTGCCTTTTGGGTTGTCGAATCCGCAATTCGGACATTTCACCTGACCATATCTTGATTGGGGCGGGATCTTGATTCTGCCGCTGCAATCACCGCATAACTTCTGGTCTTCTGGAATATCTACCCCACATTTCGGACATTTCATCGTGGTTCCTCCGTGCATCAACTTCAATTATCTGGCAATGTAGATCTCAGATTCTTGGTTCAAGTCTTCTTCTTGACCTTTCGCGAATTCTTCTGGCGTTCCGAACCTCCATGGCGTTTGCTTCTTGGCAACTTCAATTGCGAGGTCGCCATGCCCTCACATTCTTAATGCACTTTCCGACTAATTCTATCTTCTCATACAGGTTTGGGCTCGAATGGGAGATTCTGGACAAAGACTCCTACGCCACTCCGTTGGCTGCGCTTAATCACATTGCGTTTCGAGAATGCTCGGAGTGACGCAGAGATGCGTAAGTAGTTTTGTAGACAAGATACAGACCCTGATCACAACTTCAGGATGTTCCTTGCCTTGGTCTCGTCGCTGACAGCCAATGCCATATGAACATGCTTCGAGTCCTTGTCGAGCATGTAGGCGCCATCGATGTTGACGCCTTCCTTGGCGAGAGCTGCTGATATCCTGGTGAGCTCTCCAGGCTTGTCCTCGAGCTTGGCTACAAGCAGGTTCCTCTCTGAGAACTCCATGCCTGACTTCTTGAGGCTCTCTCTGCTCTTCTCGGGATCGGACGTGACGATTCTCACGACCTCGGCTTTGGATTCAGTGACCATTGAGCGTATGTTCACGCCCTCCTTCTGCAGAACCTCTGATACCCGTGCGAGCTCTCCTGGCTTGTTCGCCAGCTTAACGCTAAACTCTTTTTCCATTATGCTTTCCTCCATTCACAAGAACAAGTGCGCAAGAGATCTCCACTCGATTGGAGACAGAGAAGAATCACGTCTTGGCCCAGTGCTATCGATACTATTTGCGCCTTCTTACAACCATGTGCTGTCGCTACACGATAAGAAGGTACCATATGAGGGCGACTTAAGAAGCTGTATTATGAACCGCCTGGAATCGGGGACAATCCCAAGATGCAGCAATGGCCGATTCTGTCTATAGAAATCTTAGAGCCAGTCGCCAAGGGGATTCGCTCCGTACATATGTGTGCAAACCGTGTTCTAGGCTGCAGTTGAATATGAAAGTTCGATTCTTCCACAATTGTGGGGGTTTTGCATCGGGCTAGA
The DNA here is from genome assembly GCA_014859835.1 of Thermoplasmata archaeon. GTDB lineage: Archaea > Thermoplasmatota > Thermoplasmata > UBA10834 > UBA10834 > UBA9653. The sequence continues at coordinate 1,288 of JACZKW010000003.1, forward strand.
TTCGGTTTCTGCGCCTTTCGTTTGGCCAGGTTTAGTCATTTCTGCATGTCTTGGTCTGTCCGTGTCAATGATGATGATCTTCTGCGAGCGATGCGGCTTCGTCAAAGGCTGTCCTCGCTGCAAGGCTGCTTGGCCAAAGGGGTCTCTCATGTGCCCCTGGTGCGGGTTCAAGAAGGGCGCTAGATTGTAGCGCATCGAATGATCATGGTACAGCGCACGATTCATAATGCCATACATTCCATTATCGACTTTCCAAAAGAAGGATGGGTCAACATGGTTGCAGCCATCGAGGGATTCTCGCCGCGGTTCTCAATTATTCAATGTGGATTGGATCCTCACTGTAAGGTTTCTATAGCAATGACTATCTCATGCTCATGGGAGGCTCGTCTGTGGGGTCAGAGGATGGCGTTATGGCAAAAGAGTCGAAAGCCCCCTGGTCTATCAAGGAGAAGATGAGTGCCATTATCATCGCAGCTTTGATAGTCTTAGCCTCTGTGATCGCTGCGGTGTCGGTGATCGACCGATTGGAGCGTGGCGTCGAATTCACGGTACGGACCGACAAAGAGCAATATGTCCTCGGTGAGCACATATGCATCAACGTCGAGTATGTGAATAACGGCTATGATACGGTCGATCTGACTTTTGGTAGCAGCTGTGTGGCATCCTTCTACGTATTTGATTCAGATGGCTCTCCTGTGTGTCCTATCATACAAATGGCCTTATGGTGGATGGTATACGAGGAGCTCGAACCTGGCGAGACTCTGAGTGGCGGATGTGGTTGGGATCAGACCGACGACATGGGTGAGATAATGCTGTCTCTAGGTACCTTCATCATTTCCGCGCATTCTCTATGTTCAGAATTACAGCTCTCCGCGAGCACTACGATATCGATCATGGGCTGAGCGATCTCCGCATTGTCATCGTATGATGAATCAAACGTCCACCCTGTCATTTGATTACAATAGAATGATAGTAAGGAGTTTGAACGGTCTGGTATCGAATACCCGCCCTACTTGAACATGCCACAGATCACGATTGTCGTGTCAGCGCAGTTCTTCATGGATATGACGGATCCCGCCTCTATGACTGGGATGACATCTCCCCATCTGGTGTCCAGTCTCAATGCACCAGCACCCGCATCGTCGACGGTGAACTTGACATCCAACTTCACCTTGTCAACGAAGACGCAGTAAGTTCCTGGAACAGCGCCTGCGACCGTAATCTCCAACCTGCTCGTTTCATCGTCCCACCATGAGTAGACCGCGGTGCCCAATGGCTCCCCTGGAACCGTCTTGAGGCAGGCAGTCACCGATTGGACTGGTCCCGCCAGAGCACTTATCGATCCTATTGCCATCATGGCGATGACACTCATCAACACAATGCCTATTACCCCTCGTCTCATCTTCTCCGACCTCCACTCTCCGTATGACACGGAACAGGGCTCCGAATGGAAGGAGCAGATAAGGCGTTTATGGTACATTTTTGAAACTGGGTTCATCAAATCGTACATTATTTGCCAGACTGACCCGGGGACCGACAAGGTCCTGATGTATCGCGTTAGCCCTCGGATTGTTCACGATGGACTCATTCACCGCGCTTCCTGCTCTTGAATTCGTCCCTCGACAGGAGGAGCATGAGGAGCGCAGCAATTCCGAGCATTGCCTGGACAGCGCCGCACAACCAGCCGAATATCAGCACGACGAAGAACGAGACGATCGATGCCACGATCGAAATGCCCCATCCCCTTCTCAACATCGCGCAGATGCCTCCGAGCAGTACGAATATGCAGACCGGGCCGAATATCAGATTGATCGGTGTCATGGCATCCGTTATTTCGGGCAGGAATTCGTTCACATAGAAGTTCATTATCAGGAGTCCAGTTATGGACGTGATCGCGCTGATTATCAATATCCCACCTGCAGCGGTCGGCAGGACGGTCTTCGTCTTTGGGATCATCGAGTTGATTCGTGGGTGAAACTCAGGTGTCCTCTTGAACGATTCTCCGGGAGTCAGTTTTGCACCAGACAGCGGCTTCATACACACCGAACAAGTCCTGACATCCTCTGGATTATTTGCCCCGCATAACCTGCATTTCACTCTGATTCCCCCGATATCACTCTTGCACCCGCAATCAATGTCAACCTGGCCCTTGTTATCCGATCAAGTCACTATGCCAGAAAGCGACCAGTGACAGACCCATGACTCCTGCAAACACAGCAATGTACCCAAGAGGCTTCTCGATCACAGCGCCCAATAGCCCCATCGATAAAGACAGTATCACTGCTGCGACACTGAGCAGCATCTTCGGGGCGGAGGTGCGGTAGAACGATTCTCTGGCATCTGTGCGGGTTCCCATCAGCAGATCGCGTGTGCCAGAATCGAATTCATCTCTAGCCACCACCATCATCCTCAGGTCGGTGGAATTATTTTCATCGACTTAAGTGCATCGGTCATATACCATGCGCAATCCTCTCCGATCAATGCAAGCCTTTTGCAGAGACGCTGATTTGATTAGGAATATCGCCCATCCATCTTTGGTAGATTGTCATGGATGCCGGGAAAGACCCATCAGAGTCTCCATGGATATGGAATAGAGCCGAGAAGGAGGCGAAGGCTGATGTGCTATCATTCCCAGAAAGGACGGGACAGCCATTCGCGGTTGTCGGGTTCCTCTTCTTCATCGCATTCATCGCGATCCATCAGACGAAGCCGACGGGTTTCTTGACAGACGATTTCGGAACCGTCGCTGCTGTACTGCTCTATGGAATGCTTATCGTGGGCATGCTACCTGCGATGGTCAGATTCTTCACGGGCAGAAAGAATCCTGGCAGGCTGTTCGAAGCAGGTGGGTTAGCCTTCTGTTTCGTTGCTGAGTTCTATCTTCTCGTGGTGTTCCCATTCAATTTCGCACACTTTGCCGAACCGTTGGTGTTCCTGATCGATTGGGTGTCAGGGACTTTTGCGAGATTGATGCTTGGCTTTGCGGTGCTGATGAGCGCCATCTTCTCAATCCATAACTTGCTGCTGTACTTTTCCGTGAGACGCCTCACGGAGCTAGGAGATTCCTCCCCAAAACCATCCGAACCCTAGCCATCACCTGAAGGGATTTCAGTACCCATCGGGTGATCATGGTAGTGAGGAGTCGTGTGATCAACACACACATGATTGAAGATTCATTTCTTCGTCCTTCTCAAGAAGACCGCACCAGTCAATGGATTTCCCCTTCGCTCAATTTTGAAATCGCCTGATAGACTCTCGATCAGTGAGACAAGCTTGCTCTTGCCATATGTCCTGGGATCGAAACTGGGATCGATCTTCAATAGCGCCTGGCCGAGCGATGCCATGGCTGCATATCCATCCTCGTCCTCGACATTGTCGAAGGCTTTCAGGATCAGCTCTCTAGGAACTCCTGCCTTCCCCTTCGATCCCTTCCTTGGCTCCAGGTTATCTGTCAGAACAAAGACATCGCATGCTTTCATCAGCGCTTCCGGCGTCTTCTTCTCGCCTATCGCCATCACGAACAACCCGTCTTCTCTGATCCTGGTGGCCAGTCTCGTGTAATCGCTGTCGCTCGAGACTATGCAGAATCCCTGTACGATCCCTGCGTGCAGAAGGTCCATCGCGTCTATTATCAGAGCGCTGTCCGTGGCATTCTTGCCGCGGATGTTCGGGAATTGCTGGATGGGACTGAGTGCATGTTCCTGCAGAGCTCTCTTCCAGTTCTCCATATGTTTCGAGGTCCAATCTCCGTACACTCGTCTGACTCTCACAGAGCCGTGCTTGGATGCTTCGTCCAACATATCTCCTATGAGTTTGAATGAAGCGTTATCGCCATCAACGAGAAATGCAAGTGGACGAGACCCTTCGTCCTGCATCGAATTCTTGATCGTATTAATGCCCAAAGTCATCACCTGGAATTTTTCGTGTCTATGTATTCGGCTTCGCTTTCATTCCTCCAGGTCCACCGAATCTGTTTTTCTGGACATCAAATAAAGTCGCATCTATTTGATTCTTTTTGGTTCTGTATAGTTATCGGGTGATGTTGTTGATGGTGCCTTTTCCGATGCCACACATATCTCGCCGATCGCATGTGTAATATGCATGTAGTCATGGAGGTGATATGCCCATGGCCAGATGCTTTCTTCGATGCTCCACAGAGCGGTCGTGTTCCACATTCATGGGGAGCTCCCATTTGAGGCGAGGATGCTCATCGAGGATTTCCGCATGGCAGTCAACTGCGCGATCAGAGCCGGCCTCAATGCGAAGGTTACCTTCAGGAATGCCCTGGTGAAGCTGGCGTACAAGGACTTCAGGATAGAGCACCCGAACATGTATGCTCAGCACCTGGTCTCCTCCTTCGAAGTCGCGGGTTCGATACTCAAGAACCTACGAAGGCGTTGGGGAAAGGGTCCGATTCATCGCATTCCCTACGTGCGTCGACTGATGATGAAGGCGGAGAACCAGGCATACAAACTCGACCGGGAGAATGGTGTGGTCGACCTTCCGATACGGGCTGGATGTCACGTGAAGCTGAGGCTCGTCCTGAGCGATTACCACCGAGGGTTTCTGAACGATGCGTCCCTCTCCCTTGGTTCCATGACACTCCTTCCTGAAAAGGTCATAATAGCCTTCAGGAAGAGTGCACCTAGGTCATACACTCCAGAGACGGTCCTGTCGCTCGATACCAATGAGCGGAGCTTGGACGGCGTGTTCCTGAGCAAAGGGGAGAGTACGCCGGTTCAAGCAGCATTTCCTGATGTCGCCGTGATCCAGGCACGGCATCACGACCGACGTAAGCGCCTTCAGAAGAAGAAGGCGCACGATCGACGGACATCAAGGCGGTTGTGCAACAAAGAGGGTCGGAGGGAACGCTATCGGATCGAGCACCGCATGCATCAAGTAGCCAACGCAGTGCTCGGCTACGCGGAGGAGCACAGGGCAGCGGTTGTGCTCGAGGACCTGAATGGGATGACCGGGCTGAAGCGCTGCAAGTCGTTCAACAGACGGTTGAGTTCGTGGCCTCGGAGGAAGCTACACAACATCATCGAATACAAGGCGGCCTGGAATGGTGTGCCCGTCATCAAGGTCGACCCATACAATAGCAGCAGGAGGTGTCCGATATGTGGGAGGATAAAACATTCCCGAATGGGCACCGAGTTCGAGTGTGAGTGCGGTTGGCGTGCGGATTGGCACGTCAACGCTGGCATAAACCTGCTGCAGACAGCCTTCCCGGAAGGGATGGCAGGGGGCTTACGGTTCAGCCCCGGCGCATTCCAGCATGACGTGGTGATGACCCTCTACGACCCAGAGATGGACGCAAGGTCGGAGCTGAATGGGACGAGTCGATTGGCGGGGCGGTCATGATGACCACCACCCGATAATTGACAGAACCATTCTTTTTCATTACCGCAGTCGGATGGCCTCATGATCAAGAATCCATTGCTGGCGGCTCGAGAATGACTCTCTGGAGAATCAATCGATGTCCGATGGGATATCTGAATCTTGATGCCGTATTTCCCAGATCTCATCAAGGATCCTATCTTGGAGTTCATGCATGGAACCATCGCTATCGATCTGCATTCCCCTGCAGATCGATTGGAGAGAAGTTATGTGCTCTGCGAGTATGTTCTCCAGGAGATACCAGATGGTATAGACGTCCATCGACGAGGCCTTTTCCGATCTCAGTCGGAGCACCCTTTCGAGTTTTCCTCTACTGAGCGCTGGGTCGATATCCAGATATTCAGCGATCGTCTGCAATTGTGATAATTTGATGGTTTGTAGGAACCGCCTGAAAGCTTCTGGATTCTTGACCGATGGCTGAATCGAATAGGTCTTGCCCGCACTGGCTCTCCAATCCCCTTCTATCATGTGCTCAACCAATCGACTCAACATGCTGTTGGTCGTACCCTCGGCCGGCAATCCCGCCAATTTGCAGGCAAGCTTCAATCTCAGGCGACCTAGTGATTCTGGACGTTCGAATAGAATGACCCATCGAGGCTCAGATTCCGATATAGGCTCATCCAGGATCCTGTCTATGAGATCTGCTTTCTCTCCTTCTGTCGGGAGACCGAATTCATCAAGTGCATCCCTAAGTTCATCTTCCTCAAAGAAATACATCAATTCCCTCAGGTTCATTAGATTCACTCTCAGCAATTGACATTATGGGATCTGTTCATGTATCTCAGTCAATGTGATTGACCTTGATGTTCTGCCCAAAGTCACGCAAGGTCCTTAATGTTTCTCTGTCAGCCATTGGGTGTGACTGCAATTGCGTCATCATCCGCGTAGATCGTGACTGACCATGTGTGATTCATCACTCAACTTCTGAGCAATGCCCTTCTTGCCAGGACCGCTCCCAGAACGACCATCAGCGCTGAGAAGACGCTTATCCCCAGTAGATCGACCGCAATGGAATACTCGGCGCCGACATCCGTGCTGAAGACCAGCTGCCTCATACCGTCCACGACGAATGTTATCGGGTTATAGAGCGCAACTGTCCTCAGCCAATCCGGCATTAGAGTGATCGGTATCAGGGCGCTGCTCGTAAACATCAATGGGAAGTTCAGCAGGTTGATCAGACCAAAGAGTGTCTCTTCATTCCTGACCACGAGGCCCAAAGCGACGAACAGGGCGGCAAGGCCTATCCCCAGCAATGCGAGGAACAGACCCATGCCCAATGCATCCATGATCCCGAATGAGGGACTGAATCTCAACCCGCTCAGTCCAGGGATGAGGATGAAGGATGCTGCAAGGATGATGACCACCGTGGCTTGAAGCATCGACTTGACCAGCGTCGAGGCGATCCTGGAGAGCGGTATCGCGGACCGCGGGATCGGGGCCACCTGAAGCTTGGACAGGAATCCGAACTTGCGGTCCCAGAGTATGGAGACTCCGCTGAAGAATGATGCGAACAGCATTATGAACGCCGTCTGACCGACGGCCATGAACGAGAAATAGTCGGGCGCCCCACCAAATATGATTCGCAGGTCCATTCCGGTCGCATCCCCCTGTGCGAGCTTGCCTATATTGAACGCCTGGCCGAACAGAAGCAGCCACATCAACGGGGTCGTGAACACCAGGATGATCTGCGCGGGAGTCCTGTACCATCGTTTCAGGTCGCGCACTATCAACGCGATCGTTTCCGTGATCACGACTCACCGCCTCCTTCTGAAGCGCCATTTGCGGACATCCGGATTCTTATTCTTTGTCTCGGAGTCTGATCCTGCGTCCCTTAGTTCTCTGCCCGTGAATTCTAGGAATGCCTGGTCCAGCGATGGCTTCTTGACGACCACGGATACGACCTCTATCTTTCTGGATATGAAGTCGTTGAGTATCCTCGGCAGGGACGTCCTGCTCTCCGGAACCTTTATCCTGGCTTTGTTTCCAGTGCATGTTCCGTCGATCAGTGTCATTCCCGGCATGCCCTTGATCATCTCGAGGATGTCTTCGCCGCACTCGGCGACCTCGACCTCGATGATATCGCCACCAACTGCCTTCTTGAGGTTGTCCGGCGTGTCCAGCGCTATGACCTTTCCATGGTCTATTATCGCGATCCTGTCGCAGAGGGCATCCGCCTCCTCAAGGTAGTGCGTAGTGAGAAAGATCGTCATGTTGGTCTCTTTCTTCAGTTTGTTGATGTGCTCCCACATGCTGGTCCTGGTCTGAATGTCCAGGCCCAGAGTGGGCTCGTCCAGAAATAGCACCTGGGGCCTGTGGATGAGCCCTTCGGATAGCTCCAGCCGCTTCTTCATCCCGCCCGAGTAGGTCTTCACGAACCTATCGGCTGCGTCTGCAAGCTTCACCAGGTCGAGCAGCTCATCGATCCTCTTCTTCGCTTCGCCATAAGGGACGCCATAGAGCCTCGCCTGCAGCTCCATGTTCTCTCTGCCTGTTAGCTCGTCATCCACCGTGAGATCCTGCGGGACCAGGCCGATACCTTTCCTTACTTTGCCTGGTTCGTTCACGACGTCGTGTCCGAGGACCTCAGCTCTCCCACCAGTCGGAAGGGTCTGAGTCGTGAGAATCGAGATGGTAGTCGTCTTGCCTGCACCGTTCGGTCCGAGGAAGCCGAAGATCTCACCTCTGCTTACTTCGAAGGATATTGAATCGATCGCTCGAACGCCCCCGCTGAAAACCTTCTCCAGCTTGTCTACAACCACCACTGTGCCATCTGCAGCCATTGGCTCAGCCCCACCTACTGATGCGTCACGCAGATGTGCTGGGATATACTTTCTCACGAAAAATGCAATAGCATGTCGTGCAGTTGCTCTTCCCACATCGTCAAAGGAGACAGAGGAAAGGATTACCTAGAGCCTAATGCGATTCTC
>JACZKW010000017.1:0-2610 GCA_014859835.1 Thermoplasmata archaeon
CTCGTCCCTTGCGCTGTAGAACCTCGAGAACAGCTGAGGGAACATCGGGTCGCAGAACAGCCACAGGATCATGTAACTCATCCAGATCTGGGGCGTGAAGAAGTCATTTCCACCTGGCCTGGAGAACAGCTCCGGGAACTCCTCGAAGAGGCGTGTGTTCGCCTCGGTGAATCCGCCCAATCCAACTGAGACTATCCCCACGGCCGCCACGAGCGTGACGAGCATCATTATGCCCTGCATCACATCGGTGTACGCGTCACCCCTCATGCCTCCGATCGTGACATATGCAAGGATGACAAGGGTGACAACGACCGCGCCGACCTCGTACGACACCTCTCCATCCGTGAGCATATTGAGCGCGATGCCTCCTCCGATCGCTTGCGTGGCGATGTACGGAAGGGTGAACACGACCATGATCGCCAGGAATATCATGCGCAGCGAATCCGACTTGAACCGGTCGCCTATGAGTTCGGGCGGGGTTATGTATCCGTGCTTCTTGCCTAGATGCCATATCCTCCGTCCGAGCAAGTAGAACGAGATGGCCATCAGTCCAGTGCCGAAGGCCATGATGCCGTAGTATGCGAGGCCGAACTTGTACGCGGCTCCGGCGAACCCGAAATACGTGAACGCAGAGAAGTTCGTTCCAGCTAGGGATAGGAACAGCACGACCGGACCGATGCTCCTCGAAGCGACGAAGTAATCCTCCGAGGTCTTCGTAGATTTCTTGTATGCGTAGAGGGCGATCAGAAGCATGATCGCGAGGTACGCGACGAAGAACGAGATTGCGAGCGGATCCATCATCGCACCTCCTTGTCCTCGATCCAGTAGTATCTGCTGAAGAGCAGGAATAGGCCGAACAGAACTATCTCGAGGAATACAGTGTATACGATGATGTACGGCAGGCCGAACAGACTCGGCTCAGTCCAGTCCCAAGCCCAGAGGTCGATCGAGAGCGCGAACAGCGCGGAGAACGCGATTACCCAGGTCCATTTGTTTCGCAACAGGTTCATAGTGCATCCAGCCTCGTGTCAGATGCGTTTCCTGGATTGCGAGGCTGGAAACGGAAAAACAATGCCTCTGCGGCGGTGAATGCGGATTACATTAATGAATCTTTCTCGGCGATGGGCCAGACGCTTCAAACATGGATGGACGGCATCATTATATGTGCTGAGCGCACCATAGGATCGATTAGGAAGGTGGAGAAGATGGCGGAGATAACATGTAGCAGCTGTGGGAAAGTTACAGTGACGACGGATGATGGTTCGCAGAGGACATCAACCTCATCGTCGGAATCTGGTCTGGTCAAGTGTCAACATTGTGGCAAGTTGAACGCGCTCGCCACCACACATGAGCCATTGGAGAAGACCGATCCGTTCGAGCTCGGTATGGTCAGGCGCGTCTGAATCATCCTAGATCGGATGTCGGAAGAACTCTCCAGGATTGTCTCCCGGCGGATTCCGCCTTGAATCCGAATAAAACCAGGCGTGTCGGTGTGGATTGAGTTAGAATGGTCCGTCCACTTCTCCATATGATCGTGCCGCGCGCGGATTGATTATCATCATCATGCCAGATGGATGCCTCATTGATTCATGGCGAACACGTGCTCAAAGATTTAACGTCAGGTGCAGGTTTATACGATACCGAACATAGAGTAGGATACGAGGTTACGAAATGCGAATGGAGGACATAGTAGTTGGTGACGTGATGACCGAATCGCCAGTGACGGCGGATATCGGGGACACGGTCTCAGACGTCATGGCGGTGCTGAAGAGATATCGAGTACGTGAGGTCCCCGTGTTGAAGGACGGTTTGACGGTTGGCTTGATCAGTTACTCATCGTTGATACAAAGGAGGAGCTTGTCGCTGAGTGCAAAGGCGGAGCACATCATGCTCCCTGTCCCGAAGATGGACGTGCGCACCCCAGTGCTCAAAGCAGCCGAGCTATTGATGGCCACTGGAGTCGGGGGAGCCCCCGTGAGGAAACGGGGCAAGATGGTCGGGTTCGTCTCCAGGAGCGATCTCATAGGACTGATAAAGGAATTCGACGAGCTCAGCTCGCGCAAGGTGAGTGAAGTGATGACGAAGGATCCTTTGTATGTCTCCCCTGATGACTTGGTCCGCAGCGGCCAGATCATGATGGAAAACCTTGACGAAGAAGCCTTGCCTGTGGTCAAGTCTGGCAGTCTCGTTGGCGTCATCGGCATGTCCGAACTGATGAACGTGATGTGGTCGTCGAAGGCTGATAGGCCCCCGAGATCTCCCAAACCACCTAGACAGGTCTTTGATTCCCGCTCCCGAATGAAGATACAAATATCCAGTGTCATGACTCGCACTCCTGTTTGCGTCTCGCCCCAGGACGACCTAGGGACCGTCGTCAAGAAGATGGTCAAGAATCATCTGTCCACCATATTCGTGACCGATGGCAAGAAGCTGGTCGGAGTCATCGACCAGACGGATCTTCTTGAGCAGATGATAGGCCTCACTGAGAGAGAGCAGGTCTTCGTCCAGATATCTGGCATAGGATTCAGGGGTCCGGATATCTACGATAGCATGTACTCCATCATCGGCAGGGGGATGAAACGGATGGCCAAGATGGAGACGCCGAAATTG
>JACZKW010000004.1:0-15963 GCA_014859835.1 Thermoplasmata archaeon
GCCAGATAGTAGCCAGTAGTTCTATAGTCTCTGATTGGAAAATAGCCAGACGTAAAAAACGCGCAGGGAGCCGGATTTGAACCGGCGAACGCCTTCACGACTAGACCCTGAATCTAGCGCCGTTGACCAGGCTTGGCTATCCCTGCTTTGGGAAGATGTGATTATGGTTGCCGTATAAATAACTCTGTCTGCCTCTCAATGGCAAGACCTAGCAGGAAACAGAGCCATCTGGTCTCGATGAATGCTACGAATCCTAAATGAGACCTCTCTTGTGGCAAATTTTCGACAATTTTGAGACGGCCTTATCTATGTCTTCCTTGCAGTTGAAGAAGTGCACGCCCGTCCTGAACACACCCTGTCTGATAGCCACCTTGACATTGCCTAGCTCTTTGAGCATCTGAGCCTCATCATCCATGGAATCAAACTTCTTCTTCCCGCAGAACGCGATTATGCCCGCTCTCCGTGAGTGGCTCCTTGGAGTCACGACCTCGAACCCTTTCGAATCGAGTTGCTCAAGAAGATGATCGTTCAGAGCGTGTATCCTTCCCTCGATGCTCCCCAGTCCGAGCGACCTCAGGAACTTGACGGACTCCGTCAACCCTTTCTCCTGCACCATGCACTCGTTCGCAGCCTCGAACACGCCTATGTCCTTCCCGAGGTTGATATGGTTCTCTGCCTGATATCCTCCGAGCACGACTTTCTGCCACGCCTCTTTCCTCTGCTCGGCGTCCAGGGCGGTCCACGATACGCACTGAGGTTTCATCTGTGTCAACATATCCTTCGAAATGTACAGTATCCCAGAACCTACCGGTCCGAGCATCCACTTGTACCCGCCCGCGCACAGGCCGGAGATGTTCTTCTTCTTGACATTGAACTTGACTGCCCCCAACGCCTGAATGGAGTCCAGGAACAGCATCGCATCGTGCTTCTCGCAAGCCTCCGCCACACGGTCCACCTGCATCTTCTGCCCGGTCCCGAACTGCACATGACTCATGGTGACCAATCGGGTCTTGTCGGTGATCGCCTTCTCGATGTCCTTCTCGTCGACGATGCCATTATTCGACTTGACCGTGACGAGCTTCGCGCCCCCCTGGCTCGCAGCCAGGGCCCACGGGAACACGTTCGCGGGGTACTCGACATCGCATATGACTATCTCGTCACCTTTCTTCCACTTGACCGCGCCTGCGAACATGTTGATGCCGAACGTGGTGCTCGGAACGAACGCCACCTCGTTCGTCTGCGCTCCTATCAGGAGCGAGGCCTCTTTCTTGAAGTCCGCGGTTATCTCGTCCTCGGTCTTGTCCCTGGTGATGCTCATCCTCCAGCTCTTCACCAACTTCTCCATCGCTACTACGGTGGCGATGGGCATGGGACCTCTACCAGCGGAGCCAAGGAACACGTTCCCCTTCAACGCAGGGAATGTCTTCGAGACCCACTTCGAGTATGCCGGATCGGATATCTCCTTAGAAATCTGATGCTCACTGATGACCGCGCTCATGCCCGGGTAATCATCTCGTTCTAGGAAAAAGCTTCTCCGACGACAGTCTATGTAGTATGCGGCCTGGACGGATGTCTAGAGATTGCCAGACGGCACCGCAGCTCAGACATCTGGGATAGAAAAGTTAAGGGAATTAGTAAAGGGTTTCGTCAGAAGGTGAAGCGCCTACTTCTTGCCCTTCGGCGCCTTCATTATCTTCATCCAGCCGCCGCTCTCAAAGACTGCGAGCTTCCTCTTCGAGAGTGTCGTCTTGAACTCATCCCAGTCGATTATCTCGAGGCGGGGGTTCCTTCCTTTTGTGAACTGAACTCCCTTTGTGTCCTTAACACGGCCGGGTTTAATGCCCTTCTTCTTCGCGATTTCCATCGCCTTGTCTACACTTATGGGCTCCATAACCATCTTTTTGTTCCTCCTTGTCCTTTCCGGATATGCCGTCCAGGCATAGTCCAGATATGTATCATAATCTGCGATATATAACACTTTGCGCATGCTGGCTCGCCAAACGGGACTATCTGGCTCACCGGGATTTGACGATGTTGCCTCGCAGAGCCAGCAAATCTGGCTCTGTTTTTGCCCTTTTTCGGGCACCCTTTCGGAAGGCGTTCGAACCTCCGTCGAGGGCCGCAGCGGAGCGCTACTGACGGCGCAAAGGTTCATCTGACCTGATTGCGATTGCGTCTTGGGCCCAGAGCATCCGACAATCGGCTCTGGCGATTATTGGAATAAACGGGAGTGATTGGAATGAGAAGTGTTCTGGGAATAATCTACTGTGCCTTCGTCGCCATGTGTCTGATATCTGTGAGCGTCGCGTCTCAGTACGGCCTGGGGGCCGATCCGAATGAGGGCTGGGGCGACGCCGAGTTGCTCGAGTACAATGATGCCGGAGGTGCCGAACCCCCCCAGATAGCCGCTGGCCATAATGGGGATGCATTCGCCGTGTGGGAGCAATGGGACGGCTTCAGGCACAGCGTCTGGTCGAACCGATATGTCTACGATGAGGGCTGGGGACATGCTGAGCGTCTCGATTCCACCGATACCGAGCAGACCTCCAACCCTCATGTCGGAGTCGATGAGTCAGGCAACGCAGTTGCTGTGTGGCAGCAGTGGGACAGCGTCAACTTCAAGCACGATGTCTGGTCGAACCGATACATAGTCGGTGAGGGCTGGGGGACCGCGGAGCTGATCGAGGATCACTCTGAGGAAGCAGGCCTCTCTCATGTGGTCGTCGATGCGTCGGGCAATGCGACTGCTGTGTGGGAACAGGTGGACAGCGGCCACAGCCACATATGGTCTAACCGATACGTCGTCGGCGAAGGCTGGGGAATGGCTGAGGAAATAGAGGCCTATGTGGAAGATGCTTTCTCCATAGACCTGGCCGCCAACGACAACGGCGAAGTGGTCGCCGTATGGTCCCAGTGGGAAGGGGCACAGTACAACATATCCTCCAACCGATATGTCGTCGGTGATGGCTGGGGCACTGCCGAGATTATTTCGGCCGAGGACTCGGGATACGCCGAACAAGCCAATGTAGTCATAGACTCATCGGGTAACGCGACAGCAGTGTGGTATCAATGGGGCGACGGCGTCTACGACGTGTGGTCGAACCGGTACGTAGTTGGCGAGGGCTGGGGGACCGCAGTGCTGCTAGAGGACTATGACTCGGGAGATTCAACCGGGCCTCGGGTGGGGAATGACGGGTACGGGAACGCGTTGGTCGTGTGGATGCAGATGGCTGGATCCACATATCACGTATGGTCCAACCGATACGTCGTCGACGAAGGCTGGGGAGTTCCTGAGCTGGTCGAGACTGACGAACTGAGTGCCTGGATTCCCATGCTGGCAGTCGATCATTCGGGCAACGCCACTGCCTTGTGGCTGCAGTCGGACGGCATACGTAACTACGTCTCCTCGAGCAGGTACATCGTCGGAGAAGGCTGGGGTATTGCCGAGAGGGTTTCACCCAGCGAGACGGAGTCTGCATCGTACCAAAGGGTTACCGTGGACGGGTTCGGCAACGTCTTCGCTGTATGGGCGCAGTACGACGGCATCCGGAGCAACATATGGGCCAGCATGTACCTCATTCCTGATATCACGCCACCCATCCTCACTATCGACAGCCCTTCTGACGGGTTCACGACACAGACGGGGAATGTGCTCGTATCGGGCGTCACAGAGCCAGGAGTGGCTCTCCGCGTCAACGGTTTGTCCATCGGGGTAGAGTCCAATGGTTCGTTCGTCTGCACTGTCGCGCTGGTCGAAGGCACGAACGTGATCACCGCAATCGCGACCGATGTCGCGAACAACTCCGCGAGCGTATCGATCAGTGTGACCTACATCGATCCCATACACGAGATCGAGGAGCAATTGGCAGCGGCCTTGGATGCACTAGCAACGGCCCAGACAGAGTTGGACGCAGCTCTCGACGAACTAGCCGCCACCCAAGAAGACCTTGACGCCGCCCTTGCATCGCTGGAAGCCGCCCAGGACCTGCTTGACCAGGCCCTTGCGGACCTGGCATCGGTCGAGACGCTGCTAGCGGACGCCCTTGGCGATGGTGACATTCTCCAGGGGCAGTTGAATGCTGCTCTGCTCAACCTGACCGCTGCCGAGGCGGAATTGGAGGACGCTCTCGACGACCTTTCCGCACTCCAGGACGAGTTCGATGCAGCCCAGGACGAGCTGGCGGGAACGAGCGAGGACCTGGACGATGCCCAATCGCAAAACCTGATGCTGATGGTAACCCTTGCCGTGTTCGCGGTGTTGGCCGTCCTGATGTCGGTCATGTACCTCGGCATTCGCAAGAAGATGGCGGGCGCGAAGAGCGACGCATCGGACACGGGGCCGCCGGAGCCACCGGAGGAATGATCGCGGTCTGGAACCCACAACCATGTCCGCTGGATATCGGCGATGGTCCGTACCTGTAATATATCCGAGTACATCATTCGGACAACGAGAGGATCCTATGTCGCTCTTCGGCTCATCTGGCGTGCGAGGTCTGGTCAACAGTCAAATGACTCCCGAGCTCGCCATGGCGATAGGTATGGCAGTCGGTTCCGATGCCGAGTGCGCGGTGATAGGAAGGGATTCGCGCACATCTGGCCCTATGATGGAGGCCGCGGTCTCGAGCGGTCTGATGGCATGCGGATGCGATGTGTATTCCGCGGGTATCGTGTCCACGCCGACCTTGGCGGAGGCTGCGCGCGAGATGAGTTGCGGGGTAATGCTGACTGCTAGTCACAACCCGCCAGAGTACGCAGGGATAAAACTGTGGAACCCCGACGGCATGGGGTTCGGTGTCGAACAGTCGAAGACGATTGAGAAGCTAGTTGCGAGCAACAAGTTCAAGACCAGACCGTGGGACAAGGTCGGCACGGGCCATATCATGATGGATGCTGTCGATAGGCATCTAGAGAGGATACTGGCGGGTGTCGGTTATGCGAAGCTGAAGGTCGTGGTCGATTGCGCGAACGGCCCCGCATTCAACATCACCCCGCTCGTGCTTCAGCGCATGGGCTGTAAAGTCGTCACAATCAATTCCAACCCCGACGGTCATTTCCCTGGAAGGATGCCTGAGCCCACCGAGGAGAACCTGGCGGATCTCAAGAACACGGTCGTATCGACCAAGTCCGACCTTGGTATCGCTCACGACGGGGATGCCGATCGGATGGTCGCTATCGATGACAAGGGCGTGTTCCTGGGTGGAGATCATCTCCTGGCCCTGTTCGCCAAGCGGTACGCGAAGAAGAAGGCGGTAGTCACGGTCGATGCATCGATGGCTATCGACGATTACATCTCAGCTGAGATAACGCGCGTGCGCGTGGGCGACGTATTCGTGAGCGAGGAGGTCAAGCGTATCAGGGCGGATTTCGGGGGCGAACCTTCGGGTACATGGATATTCCCGGAGCAATCCTACTGCCCGGATGGCATACTGGCGGCTGCGAAGCTAGTGGAGATCGCCTCCAAGGAGAAGCTGTCAGAGCTGAGGAAGTCCATACCCAAGTATCCAACCCTGAGGAAAGCCATCGATTTCGAGGTGGGTCAGAAGGCCTCCGTGATATCGCGTCTGTCCAAGGAGATGCGCGCGATCGAGTGCGAGGAGCTCCTGACCGTGGACGGCTTCCGATTGCAGTTCGGGGACGGATGGGCGTTGGTACGCCCATCGGGCACCGAGCCCAAGATACGTATGCTCGCGGAGGCTAGGAAGGCCGAAAGGGCCGCTGAGATAATGAAGGTCATAACCGATGCTGTCAAGAGGTGTGTGAAGTGAAAGGATACATACTAGCCGCGGGCGAGGGTATGCGCATGCGCCCGCTCACATCGAACATTCCGAAGCCTTTGCTGCCGGTCGCAGGGAAACCGTTCCTGGAGCACAACATAGACGCGCTCAAGAGCGCTGGCATCAAGGACATCATATTGCTCATAGGTTGGAAGGCCGGAAGGATCAGGGAGCATTTCGGGGACGGCTCGGAGTTCGGCATACGCGTGGAGTATGTCGAGCAGAAGGAGCGTCTCGGCACGGCCCATGCCATAGGCATGATCAAGGACAAGGTCGATTCCGCGTTCTTCTGCCTGTACGGGGATGTAGTGCTGACGAAGGAATCGGTCAAAGGACTCATGGAGCATCACCTCAAGGTCAAGGGTTCCGTGATGGCTCTGACGTCAGTGTCTGATCCGAGGCGCTACGGATGCATCAGGGTCGAGGACGGCGTCGTCATGGACATCGTGGAGAAACCTGAAGTGCCCGAGGGGAACATGGTCAACGCGGGCGCGTACATACTAGAACCACAGATATTCGACGCTATAGCCGAGACGAAGAAGTCCGTGCGCGGTGAATACGAGATAACTGACTCCTTCAGGATACTCATGTCCAAGAGTCATATCTACACTCACATGCTCAAGGGCGATTGGATAGATGTCGCGAGACCGTGGGACCTACTGGAGGCCAACCGGATACTCATGGAAGGCCTCGAGACCAAGATCGAAGGGGAAGTTTCGGAGAAGGCGACCGTAGAAGGCCCGTTACAGATCGGTGCCGGGAGCAAGATACTTGCAGGCAGCTATGTCGTCGGCCCGGTCGTTATCGGTGAGAACACGGTAATCGGTCCGAACGCGTATCTGAGGCCCAGCACATCCATAGGCGATGGCTGCAAGGTGGGCAACTCCGCTGAGGTCAAGAACTCCGTCATCATGAATTCCACGAAGATACCGCACCTGAGCTATGTCGGCGACAGCGTCATAGGCGAGAGGTGCAACTTCGGCGCGGGCACGAAGGTCGCGAACCTAAGGCTTGACGAGAAGGAAGTTTACGTCGTCATCAACGGCAAGAAGGTCGGCTCCGGCAGAAGGAAGCTCGGGGTCATCATGGGAGACGATGTCAAGACCGGCATCAACGCCACCATCGATGCGGGCACAATCATCGGCGAGAACTCGTTCCTGGGTATGGGAGCCAACGCGAAGGGTACCATATCTCCCCGGAGCAAGGTGTTCTGAATCTCATCATCTTGATGCATGCCTACAGCACACTCGACCTGTATCTGAACCTGCGGGCTTGATCCGAACGGGAATGAGTTGTCAGGAGATCACTTGATGACTTCCAGAGGTCTTCTCTCTCCGAACCCGTCGTAGCACGCCCAGCTCTTCATGTCGTATGGCTCGCACACGATTATGTGACAGTAGCCGAAACTTCTGAAGAGGTCGAGGTCCGCATCAGACGGTCTGCAGCTACCTGATGGATGAGAATGCACGGTGCCTACGACTGATGAATCAACGGGCAACATGTGCAGCTTGAACAGTGCGGACCGCTCGCCAGCTATCGTACCTGGCAGGAGTATGAGCTCGGTGATGACGCCCTTCTCCTCCCTCAGTATCCCCCCGAACTCGTTAGGATAGCTGGACTTGGACGCTTCGAGCAACATCTTGAGGGTACGCTTCCTGATGGCCGTGACCTGCGGTCTGTTCTTGGTGAAATCGAACAGTGGCGTGCTCATTCCTCCTCGACTATCCCCGCCCTGGCCTTCACCGATGAAACGAAATGCTCCTTGTCCTTGACGCTCAAGGTTATCTTCTCCACATCCGGCCTCATGATGCCTCCGAGGTTCCTCGGACCGTCGAGATGCAGGGTGACGAGGTCGTTGAAAGATGATGTGACGAACACTGTCTTCAGCTTCGGGACGTACTTCACCCCGATGCCTATCCTCACGCTCCCGAACTTGACCGAGGCGTCCGTGACCCCTATGATCCACTCGTACGGTACCGTGGAGTTCATCAGCAGCCCCATCCTGAGCCTCAATCCTTTCTCGCCTTGGTAGTGGTCCGTGAATATCGGTGGTATGTTCAACAGGAAGAGCGGCACGCCTACGAGTACTGCTACGGCTATCCAGAAGTACCTCGCGAATGTCTCGAGCGAATCGAATGCCAGATAGATCATGGCCGATACGATGATCGCGATTACTATCGTGCTGATAACGAACCATGTCTTGGGATATGGCAACTTATTGGCGGTCACTGCTAGCGTATGCATCTCATGAACCACTCTGTACGATCTTCAGTGCCTGTGCCCTACAAGTGGCGAGGATGCCATCAGCTTCTCCTCGAGGGTCTTGTAGAACTCGCTCCTGAGTATCACGAACTTCGCTTTGTGCTCGGACGATGTGAAAGTCATCTTCTCATTGCCCGTCAGCATCTGCTCCTCCTGCCCATCCATCACCATGATGCAAGGCATGGGGTCGTGGACGGTCACCGCCACATGGCTCTTGGCAGGCACCACAAGCGGTCGGGCGGATAATCTGAACGGCGCGATAGGGGCTATCACGAGCGCCTGCACCCTCGGGTCTATGATGGACGAGCCGACGCTCATCGCGTAACAGGTCGAGCCCGTGGCGGTGGCGATTATGATGCCGTCCGCTCGCATGCTCGTCGCGGGCATGCCGTCCACGGATATGACGAACTGCCGCATCTTCGCGATGTGGGCGGTATGTATGACGGCCTCGTTAGTCGCGTCCATGAGCCTCTTGCCGTCGCACACGACCTTCAGCTTCGCCCTCTTCTCGACCGTGAAATCTCCCTTGAGCAGCTGCTT
Organism: Thermoplasmata archaeon; assembly: GCA_014859835.1. Taxonomy (GTDB): domain Archaea; phylum Thermoplasmatota; class Thermoplasmata; order UBA10834; family UBA10834; genus UBA9653. Next base: position 8,577 of record JACZKW010000004.1, read on the forward strand.
GAACGATGCCGGTATCTCATTAGGTTCCACCTCTGTCAGGAAGCCGAGTACGCCCGCGTTCACGCCCAGAATGGGCAGGCTGCTCCTCTGCAGCGTCCGCAATATGGTGCCGTCCCCGCCTATGGATATGAGGAAGTCGGCATCGATTATGCCCAGCGGTATCCCTTTCTTTCCCAGAGCCTTCGCGGTGTTCTCCTCGAACACGATGTCTTGGCCCTTGAGCTCCTTCAACACCTTCATCGCCACGCCCTTGAAATTCTCCAGTTCGGGAGTGCCTACAATACCGATTCTCACAAGACCAGCTCCTTGATGCTCGGATCCCCGTACGCCAGGAAGTTCCTTCTGTCGTCCAGGGTCAGCTCCATGTCCAACCTCTTGCCCTTCAGATCGCACACTTCTCCGCCGGCTTCGCGCAGTATGAGCGTGCTTGCGGCGATATCCACTATCCTTATCTTACGCTCGTGTCTCAAGCAGTTCATGTAATGCGCCTGGACCGCGCCCTGTGCTACAAGACACATCTCCAGGGACGCGCAGCCCATCGTACGTACCCTGGTGGCCAGCTCTTTAACCTTGGCCGACTCAGGCGCTGTGTCCCTGCCGTCGAACATGAGGAACACGGAATCGTCCCTGTTGTACTTCGAGACGGTTATCCTGTGTCCGTTCAGCTCCGCGCCTCCGCCTCTGCGTGCATAGTATGTATCGCCCGTGTACAGGTTCTTCACGAGCGCGTGATCGGCGTCGCTCATGGATTTCGTGGCGACGGCCATCGATATCGAAAAGAATGGGATTCCCCGGACGCAGTTCACCGTGCCGTCTATCGGGTCCAGGATGAGCACCTTATCCGCCCCCCTGTCTACGAACCCTATCTCCTCGCTTAGCACGTTGATCTTCACGTCCTCCCTGTCCAGGAACTCAAAGACGGCGTCCTCCGCGAACTTGTCTATCTTGGAGGTGTCTGAACCGCTCGCACCCTTGCCGACCGCTATGTGCCCTGCGAAATCCTTGGGCAGCCCGCGGTACTTATCCATTATCTCGTTCGCGATCTTGTTGAGGACGGCCTTCACAGCCATCGTATCAGACGCTACGACTATATTATTTTCCTGGCGCGGCTACCATTGCTTGATGTTCTTGACGATGGAGATGCCCTTGCCAGAGAGCACCTTCCTGATGCTCAGCTCTGAGCCGTAGGCCTCGCCGAGACTCTTCGCCAGCTCTGGTGGCACGCCCTCGCGCTCCAACCTGCTGGTGAACTGCTTCGAGGCCCTGTTCGAATTCCTCTTTAACTTCAGATACGTGATCCCGAGCCTGAATACCAGGCCCGGGATATGGACGCCGACCGCGCCTATTATCCTAGGCAGGTCCTTCCGCTCATCTCCTGTCTCAGTCATCTTCGTCCGCCTTCCGCTATTTCATCCTTGGATTATCTAGTCGCAATCGTCTCTGCTGCCCCTGCCGGCGACCGCCTTCGATATGATGCCGCCTAGACTGAAGCTGGCCATGAATTGCTGAGTGAGGTCGTACGCCTGCTTTTCGTCCATACCAGCATCCTTCATGGACTTGTAGAACTGCGCCACACCCTTCGCCATGCTTTCAGCGTTTTCCGCGTTGTACATGGTCTTCATGATCGATTCAACCAGCTTCGGTATCTCCGTCCCTACTACCTGCAAGAGCTCCTTGATCTCCTGCGGCTTCATGTCATCTCCCATTTCTGTCACCAATCCTGGGCACTCTTCTGCCCACTGTGGTCTAATATGATTGGCATCAGTATAATACGCGACTGGAAAGAAGTGGCCGACACTCAGTCCTTCTTGAGGCCGATTGGCTTGCTTGTCCCGACGCCCAGGAGCTCGTACCACTTCTTCACATACTCCTCCGTGAGCCAGTATGTCTTCGCTCTCGAGCTCCCCTTGGCCGTGACAACTCCCCTCTCCTCGAGCATCTTCAGACGTTCCCTCACGATCCTGCGCGAGGAGCTGCCCCTCCGGTCCTTGAGCTTCTCGGTTATCTGAGAGATGTTCTGTCCGTCCTTCTCGAAGAGTATCTTGACGACCTCCTTTGATATGGAATCCTTAACCCCAGGCACCAGCAGGTCGGGGGATATCTCGCCATATCGTTGATAGAGGTCTATCAGGCGGAAGTAGCTAGAGGAGATCTTCTGGAACCGCTCTATGTACTCCAACAGCTGAGAGTACGGTCCGGCGACCATCCTCATGGACTCCTCCAGGCTCTCCATCTTCTCGGAGAGCGAGGCTATCTGTTCCTTGAGTTCATCCTCCGCCATCGCGAGTTTGTATGATGTTTGGCATATAACTCTTTTATTTGGGAGTGTATAGACCCCTACATGGCCACCTTCCAGAATCCTTTCAGATCGGTCGACGGCGTTCCCGGAGCATTCACTACTGGCAGGACCCTCGTGACCATCAACGGCGCGCCGGACAAGAACGTATACGGCGAGCGATTGGTGGAGTTCGGGGGCATCCAGTACCGGGCATGGGACCCTGAGCGCTCCAAGTTGGCTGCCATGATCCTGCTCGGAGCGAAGGACTTCGGGATCGACGAATCCAGCAGGGTGCTCTATCTCGGGGCGGCATCTGGGACCACGGCTTCGCATGTCTCCGATATCGTGAAAGACGGGTTCGTGTTCTGCGTGGAGGTCTCCCCGCGGTCGTTCAGGGACTTGGTTGGCGTGTGCGAGTCGAGGAAGAACATGGTGCCCATCATGGCGGACGCTTCCCGACCTGAGGATTATGCACACATGGTCGAAGGCGTGGACTTCGTGTACCAGGATATCGCGCAGAGGGACCAGGCGGAGATATTCGTGCGCAACATGAAGCACTTCGGCGCGAAGCGTGGTATGCTGGTGCTGAAATCCAGGAGCGTGGATGTCAACAGGGACCCTGTATCTGTCTATGATGAGGCGCGGAAGGAGCTCGTATCAAAAGGCATGACGGTGAAGGCCACGATGAGACTCGACGATTACTCCAAGGATCACGCGGTGTTCATCGTAGAGGCGTGATATCCTTTGGCGGAACCCTTCGTATAAGTCATCGCGTTCATCGACGATTCGTTCGTCATGGTACGGCACCGCCGACGGGCCTGGGAGATGCCCGGAGGGAGGATAGAACCGGACGAAACCCCGGAGGCTGCGGCCATACGCGAGTTCCTTGAGGAAACCGGCATGTCTCTGACCATCGCTGGTGCGATCGCGGTCGACGGAGGCACCGTGTTCGCAGGCATCGCCGACGGAAAGTCCACATGCAGCCGACCGCATGAGATAATCGAGGTGAGGACTTTCAAGGAGCTTCCAAGCGACCTGTCGTTCCCAGAGGTGGAGTACAGGGAGATGGTGGCCATTGGTCGTGATGTAGTAGAAAGCTTTAAAAGAAGGAAGGGTATAAACGGCACTGCCTCGCCACAGGTCAAACCATAATCGGAGTAGATCGACGATGTCAAGGATGCATAGCAGCAGAAGGGGGTCTTCGGGTTCGAAGCGCCCCGTGATGGCAAAGAATCCCACATGGGTTCAGCAGACGCCAGAAGAGATCAAGGAACTTGTGGCTAAGATGGCGAACGAAGGCGTGACCATGGCCAAGATCGGCCTTATTCTCAGGGACCAGCACGCCATACCGAACATCAGACTCGCGACCGGGATGAGCATGAAGGAGATCTGCGATACCAAGGGCATCAAGTTCGATTTCCCAGAGGATCTGACCTGCTTGATGCGCGGGGCGGTCTCTCTCAGCGGGCACTTGAAGACCAACAAGAAGGACCTTCACAACGCCCGAGGATTGATGCTCATAGAATCGAAGATACGCAGACTCGTGAAGTATTACAAGCGGGAAGGCGTTATCCCAGAGACGTGGTACTACTCACTCTCAAAGGCTGCGCTCCAGGTCGAGTGATGCTTCGATGAGCGGGAGCGTGACACTCCCGGCGGATTTCTCAGAAGCGCTCAAACAGGCAGCCAGAGCTATCGACGCTGCTGATCATCTGCGGGTCATCTCACACTACGACGCGGACGGACTATCCGCCGCATCAGTCATGGCCAGCGCACTCAAGCGTGCGAACAAGCAGTTCCATCTGTCAATGATAAAAGGCCTCGATCCCGAGGCCATCGAGCGCATATCCAAGGAAGGCAGCGGGACCATCCTGTTCCTGGACATGGGTTGCGGGCAGATCGACGGCCTGGAGAAGCTCGATGCGAAGGTCGTCGTCCTGGACCATCACAAACCTATAAGGAAATCCAAGAAGGTCATACAGGTCAACCCTCACTTCTACGGCATGGACGGGATGACCGAAGCGTGCGGAGCCACCGTGAGCCTGCTCCTCGCTGCAGTACTCGATCCTAAGAACTGGGACCTCGCGCCGGTCGCCATCGCGGGCATGATCGGCGACAGGCAGCACATGGGTGGCATGAAGGGTGTGAACCTGCAGGTGCTCGATCACACCGTTGAGAACAAGATCATAAGCGTCCAACGAGGGCTCAACCTCAAGGGGAAGACAATACTCGACGCGATCGCGAAGTCGGTCGACCCATATTTCGTCGGCCTTTCTGGGCGAGAGGAGAACGCCATCGCTTTCCTGGAATCGATCGGCCTGAACCCTACGTCGTCGATGGGCGCCCTGGAGGACATCTTCCGCAGGAAGCTCACATCGATGCTCTCGCTCAGGCTGATGGGCCAGGGCTGCAGGCCGGAGACGGTCGAGGAGTTGGTATCCGATGTCTACTGGATACCGTCCCTGGATCTTGGAGCCGCGGACCTGGCGGACCTTCTGAACGCCTGTGGACGTATGGACCACGAAGGCTTGGGCGTCGCGCTGTCCATGGGTGACAAGGATTCCATCGAGAATGCGGATGAGCTCAGGACAGAGTACAACAAGAACATCCTCGAGAAGCTCATGAGCATCGAATCCGACGGGGTCGAGGAGCTCGAACACATACAATATTTCATCGCCCCCGACTCATCGCTCGCAGGTGCCGAGTGCGGGCTGGCGATGCAGTACATACTCGACCAGTCGAGGCCGACCCTCGCACTTTCCACCGTGAAGGAGAAGGTGAAGGTGTCCAGCAGGGGCACCAAGTATCTGATATCGAAAGGGCTGGACCTGTCAGCCGCACTCAAGAAGGCCGCTGAAGGCGTGGGCGGCAACGGGGGCGGACACTCCGTCGCATCCGGAGCCACCGTGCCAAAAGGCAAGGAAGAAGAATTCCTGAAGAGCGTGGACGAGACCGTCGGAAAACAACTGAGCTAGACCGTTCCCTTCATCCAGGGAAGATCCACCTCATCGGTTCTGAATCGCTGATTGACCACGCTGTCCTCTATCCTGGTCGTTATCCCGGCACCGTGCATGACTATGCCCGTCCATGCGATCATGGCACCGTTGTCGACGCAGAGCGAGCCAGGTGGGACGAACATCTTCGCACCCCTCTCCTCTGCCATGATCCTGACCATCTCCTGCAGACGCTTGTTCTGGACCACACCGCCGCCGAGGAGCACCTCGTCCTTCTCCACATGCGCCATGGCCCTCTCGGTCACCTCGACGAGCATGGCGAAGCAGGTCTCCTGTATGGAGTAGCACAGGTCCTCTAGCCTGGCACCCTTCGCATGAAGTTGCTGAGCTGCTGTGAGTATTCCAGAGAACGCCACATCCATTCCCTTTACGCTGTATGGCAGGTCGATCAGCTCCTTGCTTCCTTTCGAAAGCCGCTCAAGGTGTGGCCCCGCGGGGAATGGTAATCCGACGGACCTTCCGAACTTGTCGATCATGTTGCCGATGCCGACATCCATCGTCTCGCCGAAGACCCTGTACCTGCCTCCGGAGTACGCTATGATCTGAGTGTTACCGCCAGATGCGTACAACATCGTGGGATCGGAACATCCCGTGATCTTCCGGCCTATCTCGAGATGCGCGACGCAGTGGTTCACGCCCACGAGATCGACTTCGAGCGCGAGCGCGAGTCCCCGGGCTGCGGTGGCTGCGGTCCTCAGACAAGGTCCCAGACCTGGTCCTTGGGAGAACGATACCAGGCCGATTTCATCGTATGATATGCCTGCCTTGGCCACTGCCTCGTGCATGAGCGGTACCACGTTCTCGGCGTGATGGTTCGCGGCTTCCCTAGGGTGTATGCCTCCCTTCGAGCCGTCGATCATCTTGGACATGTTCGCCAGCACTTTGCAGTCCTGGTCCACTATCCCGATGCCGATGGTATGAGCAGTGCCCTCGATGCCTAGGCAGATCATCAAGCGTACATCGCATGCCAGCTAAAAATAGTATGGTGGAAAATGGGTTTCGAAAAGGGTTTTAATGTGTCGCGATCCGGGCTTACTTCGCGTAGTACGCGTCGAGGAAGTTCGCCCAGCCAGTGGCTGCGTCCCATGTCAGGGCCCTGTACCTGGCCTCGTAGATCGCGCCCCAGTAGTAGGTGACGGACTTGGTCGGGAACCAGATGCCCAGACCGTTCATGCCTTCTACATCGTCGCTGTGCCATTCAGCTATGATGGCCGCATCGACGGCGTATATGACCGCTTGAGCCGCGTTCTTCACGTTCTGGTCTGAGATCTTCTCGCTCGCGATGACGTTCTCGGCATACCCTATTATGTCAGCCGCGTTGGACGGCGATTCGGTGTCCATTCTGGCGAACTTGAAGCCCTTCTGGTATGTGCTCATGACCGCAATCTGTGCGCTCGCGAAGTTCTTGACCGCGTCCGCGAGTGCTCCAAGACATGCCATGTCGAACACGCTGATCGTGACATCTTTGTAGCCTATCGACTGGTAGTATACGGTGTATTCTTCCACCATCATCAACGAGAGTGCTCTGCCGTCCATCGTCGGCTCGGCGTTCAGGTTCTCCGCAACCAGGTCATAAGGGAATCCGAGCGCGTACATGTTCTGCTGGCTGAAGACTACGTAATCGGCGTATCCGTTCACTTGGTGCGCGACCTCTGCCTGTGCCATCACGCATGCGTTCAGGACAATCGAATCGAACACGCAGTCCGCATCGACCAGGGCTGTCCTGAGCTCGGCCATCGTCAGGCACTGACTCATTCCGGACGTGTCGTCCCAGCATATGCCTGCGATGCCACCGCCATGGTCCCATATGTCCAGGCAGTAGTTCGTTGCCGGGTACAGTCCTTCGACGGTATCGATGAATTCCGTCAAGGTCGCCGGGTCGTCCATCGCAACCTCTCCCCATGCCTCTACGATCGTCGTTGTGCCCTCGTTCACGTATAGAAGGTTCGCGGGACCTTCAAGCGTGTCCAGCAGGACCACATAGTTCACATTGTCGCTCGACCCGGTCAATTTCAGCTCCTCGAGGTCCCTAAGCGCGTATGATTCCACGTTGTTGTCGCCGTCCATGTAGACCATGACCGTCCAGCTGTCCGCG
>JACZKW010000018.1:0-13884 GCA_014859835.1 Thermoplasmata archaeon
TACACCGCCTTCGGCAAAGGTTTTGCGTGGCCATTCCCCTCATCATCTTCCTTGATCTCATGTCGAGGCATCATGTATATGGGCGGGATGAATGCGGCTTGTTCGGCGTACAGGTGCTTGTGCGCTGCAAACATGAGATAGAACAGACCGACCAGATAAGAGATGGCTACTATCAGGGACAGTTGCCACATGTATGTCCATATGGAGACCACTATCAGGACTGAGAGAACAGAGCCGAATATCAACCACGACACCAGATCCACGATAACGCTCTTGCGCTCTGACCTCACCCCGAGGTTGGAGTAATTCACGTGTTTTACAATCTCTTTCACTTCGAACCTTATCACGAAGTATATCACGAACGTCATTATGATCCCGCAGCCCACGAGCAGCAGGTGTAGAGGTGGCTTCACCATCAGGATCATTGTACATAGTATCACAAACGACAGCAGGAGTGCGCCAGTCATCTTCGCGCCTTTGAATATCCGAATAGATGAGGGCATCACAGCCTTTCCGAGCGTTCTGGATATGACCGAGCCAGAGAATTTCAATTGGGCTGGAATCACCTTCGAGAGAGCGTTTGCCAGAGCCGCCGAGTGCTTAACGAACACCGAAGTGACCGCGCTCATGCCGAAGCAGAAAGCTCCCGCGAACGGATTGAGCAGGGAGCTCATGGTTGCACCTTGGACATTGCTACCTACACTGGCGAACAGAATGGACTCGACGCCTCTGCCAGTCGCGCTAGTGCCGATCGTGGTAGCAGCCTTTGCCGAGAAACCGAGGAAGTATGTGACCGAAGATATGACGAATATCTCGTAGAATAGCACGAGCGGGATGGCGATGGCCACCATCCAAATCACATCGGAGAACATCGCAGGGTCGATCATCATCCCGAACGATGTGAAGAATATCGCCACGAATGCGTCCTTGAATGACTCCAGTTTCGAGCGGATACGCGCGGACACATTCGTCTCTGCGAGTATCATCCCGATGAAGAACGCCCCTATGATAGGAGGCACGTTCATCGCTGCGGCGAACCCAGATGTGAGGAAGACTATTCCGAGCGCGAACAGTATGAAGAGTTCGTCGTTCTCTATGCTGTTGAAGAACGAGACGACCCTGGGGACGGCCCACATCGCGACCCATATGAAGAAGGCGTAGAACGCGGCCATGCCGAGGAGCAACTGCCCATATTCCATCGGATTGCTGTCAGGTCTGACGACCATGCCGCTCGCGACAGCGAGTATGAGCATCGCGATGAACGTCTCGACTATGACCAAACCTATGAGGAACTCAACCTCCGGACTGGACATCCGCTTCAGATCGAACAGCACCTTCATGGCTATGCTGGAACTGCTCATCGCTATGACACCAGCGAGGAAGATCGAATCGATCAATGGCCATCCGAGGAAGGATGCGAATATGAATCCAACGAACAGCCCCACACTCACATCGATGATGGCCAGGATTATCGCGGGCGTGCGCGTCTTCTTCAATTTGGAGAAGGAGAATTCCAGGCCGACGAAGAACATAAGCATCACGAGGCCGACAAAAGACAGTATCTCGATCAGGCTCGTGTCGCTTATGAAACCACGGTATTCGAACCCAAAGATTTCGAAGCTCATCTTCGGGCCGATGAAGATACCTATCACTATGTATCCGATCATGACAGACTGGTTCAGCTTGCCAGCGAGCGTGGCAGCCACGAACGCAAGCAGCATGATGGCGCCCATCTGGAACAGCAGCTCGGACTCCGCACTCATCCCGTCTTCCCTTCTCGTCTTGAGAAGAAGATGCCAACTAATTCATAGTGAATCGGTCTGCATCCCATCCGGGCGTGGATATGCCTGGTGCGTACTTATAACTTATCTGGAGCGCAGTCTGGCCAGGTGTTCAAACGTTTAGTAGCCTAGCTACTAAGACGAATGAATAGGGAACATCAACAGGAGTATGATGTACAGAATGTAAAGGGACCCCGAAGCGATCAGGGTCTTGTACTCCACGCGCTTCTTGACCGTCACCGAATATAATATCCAACCCGCCGCCGTGAGAGCTATGACCATGCTCGCTATGTTAATCGGTTCCAGGGACCACTTGGTGAAGAGGAGACCGATGCTGACCGGGATGCTGCTCTGGAACACCATTGCACCGGTTATGTTTCCCAGGGCGAGCGTGTCCTTCTCACGCCAATACCAGATGACACTGTTGAATTTCTCAGGCAATTCCGTTGCGATCGGTGCGATCAGGAAGGCGAGTATTATCGGTGAGATCCCGATGGATTCGGATATCGCGCCCACCTCATCCACGAAGAATTTGGCGCCTATGATTATCCCGATGAGTGCAGCTGTGACCTGAAATAGAATCATCGACATGCCGACGATACCTTTGGGAGGCGCCTTTCGGACTGCGCGTCCCAGGTAAAGGGGCGGGCAAGATGATTCGCTCATGTCGGCCTCATCTCTCAGGGTGCGCTGGAGATAGAGTACATAAGCGAGCAGAAGCACTGCGGCGGCACACCAATTGATGTACTTGGTATCGAAGGAATCCTGCAATCCAAGAAGGCCCGTGAGGAGCGCAATCAAGTACATGGACATGAAAAACTTGAGATCCCGCTCGGCGTGCCCTGCCTTCAGCACGAGACACTTGCCGCGCTTCCCGCGTCTGCAGGCTAACCATATCGCCACTCCGCCGATGAACATGGCGAGTGTGCCGAGCATGAACGGCGCCCCTAGAATCGCACCTTCGCCGATCTCCTCACCGGCACCATTGCTCATGAAGAAGATCGCGATGAGCGGGATTATCGTCTCGGGCATGGCGGTCCCGATAGCGGCTAGGACACTCCCGGTGGCGGTCTCCGCGAGCCCCAGCCGGCATCCGAGCCATTCGATGCCGTTCACGAAGATCTCGCAGCTGATCAGAATCACGATCAGGGAGGCGATGAGTATCAGGACGCCGATTGCCTCGACTGCCATACGTTGGACCCGATGCGAGACTATGTCCAGCGGTTACTTAAACCATTCTGAGGGGTCCCTTAGGACCAGAGTGTTGCTACAGCCATTCTGCATAAGTGTTAAGTAATTATATCAGCTGACCTCAGATCAGATGTGCGGCATGTTCAGTAGAAAGGAGATACGGACTCCCTGGCACCTCAGAGTGCTTTATCTCTCCACGTTCTTCCTTCGAACAGCTTTCGGAGCACTCCTCCTGCTGATCGCGAGTTACGTCCCGTACCAGAATGATTACGAGGCGCTTCTCAATGTGGCCATCATTGCGGTCCCATATCCATTAGCGGAGATGCTGACCGCTAACTACTTCGGGATCTTGAGCGATAAGATTGGACGCAAGAAGATAATCGTCATCGGGACCGCGCTAGCGGCCATTATAGTAACCCTATACACCCTATCGAACAACGTCTGGTACCTGGCGACCCTGCACGGAATCCACGGGATCGGGGCTGCCGCCACAATCGCACCCGCAATCGCGATGATCGCTGACCATGCGGACAGTCGTGATCGCGGCAGACAGATGGGATGGTTTGATTACGCGACTTTCAGCGGATACATAGTCGGCGCAGTTGTCGGCGGTTTCTTGATCGATTATGCTGGACCGATCCCAGGATTCATCATCGTCGCGCTGCTACTTGCCGCTTCGGCCATTCTACTACAATCACTGGTCAAGAAGGAACGAGCGATAAAGAAAAACGATCACTTGGGAGGGTTCCAGAGTCTGAAGATCGTCTTCAAGATTCGAGAGATCCGGCTGATGTTCCCGATATGGCTCATAATCGCCGTCCTGCTAGGCCTCGCAATCACATACCTCCCGAGAATTATGCTAAGCGAGGATATCTCAGGGGCGACCATAGGCATAATGTTCGGGGCGGCTGGCGTCGCGCTCTGTCTCTTGCAACCTTTATGGGGGAGGGTTTCCGATAGGATCGGTAGGATACCAGTCATGGCCTACGGTGTCTTCAGCATATTCGGGATTGTCGTGATGATGTTGTTCTTCTCGGACTACGCCTATGAGATGGTCGATGGGCAGATCGAATTCAAACTACTCGGCATGATTCCTTTAGGCATCATGGGCCTTGGAGTCGGCGCGTTCGTACCCGCGGCCCTTGCATTGATGGCGGATTCATCCAAGGACACATGTTATGGGGCAACGATGGGACTATATTCCTTCGCACTTGGTTTCGGCGCGTTCGTAGCCGAGGGGTTGGGCCTCGCCATCATCGTTGCCAGCGGGGATGAGTCCGCTCCTGAATGGTTGCTGTATTTCGCAGCTGGTCTGATTGGGTTGGCAGTCGTCATGATGACGTGGTTCTTCCTCGTGAACTTGATCGTAAAAAGGTTCTCGAAGAAGAAGGCTGAGAGCTCATGATCGAGATCGATGGATCTCATGGAGAGGGGGGCGGACAGATCCTGCGGACGGCGGTCTCGCTCGCCTCAGTCCTACGCAAGAGCGTTCATGTCTCGAACATTCGATCAGGTCGTCCAAGCCCTGGCCTGTCACCACAACATCTCACCAGCATAGAAGCGGCCGCGGAACTCTGCGATGCCGAGGTAGAAGGATTATACGTCGGCTCGAAGGAGATTGCATTCGAGCCAGGCCAGCTGACCGGAGGGAATTTCGAATTCGATGTCGGTACAGCAGGTAGTGTATCACTTGTCCTCCAGACATGTCTGTTGCCAGCATCCATGTCTAAATCCGTTGTAAGGATGAGAATCCGAGGTGGCACGGATGTCCGATGGTCTCCTCCCATAGAGTACGTCGCCCAAGTCCATATCCCGCAGCTAGAGAGATTCGGTGTTTCCTGTGAGCTCGACATTGAATCGAGAGGGTTCTATCCAGAAGGAGGGGGGACGATCATTGCCACCTGCGCTCCATCTGGAGGTTTGCACGCTGTGGATCTCGGCACGAGAGGCGAGTTGAAGGATATCCTTGGAATCGCATTCGCACAGAATCTCCCAGAACATGTAGTCACAAGGATGAAACACTCCGCCCTAAAATCCCTTGTGAATTTCAATCGAGTCAAGGTGCAATCGCAGATCACATCCGGGAGCAGTATCGGTGCAGGGATAGTCCTCGCTGCAAGGTATGAGCACTCGATATTGGGGGAATCGGTTCTCGGAGAGAAGGGTGTGCGGGCCGAGACGATCGGTGAATCCTGCGCGGTCGATCTGATGGAGACCATCGATTCAGGGGCCACTGTGGATGAACATGGACTTGATCAACTGCTACCATACATGGCCCTTGCGGATGGCAAGTCGACCGTGTTGGTCGAGGAACTGACGGAGCATGCGAAGACCAACATCTGGGTCATAGAAAGATTCCTAGGAAGGAGGTTCGTCACTTCCGAGGATGGCGGGCTCGTCAGAATCTGCACGGTCTAGCCATACATAGGCGGTCTTGCAACGGGCTTATCGTCCTTCTTCACCACGGCCTGCTTCTGAATCTCCCGTATGTGCGTTTCGATCCTCTGCGCTTCTTCGAAGAGCGGCTTTGCATCGAAATCAATGCCCAGAAGAATGTCGTCGATCGCTTCGAGCACGAGCGCAGCCGCCTTCGCATCGGGGAAGTCTGGATGAGCTTCTGCGAGAATGGTAATGACATCGAAATCCCTCTTCCGCCCTTCATTCAGGAGCACTCCAGCGACTCCGGAAATGACGCCTTCTTCGAACGGGCGTATGCCATGTTCTTTCAGCAGCTCGCGCGAACGCAATGTGCTTGCAATCCCGAACACAACATCTGAGATGTCCGCACTGTCCCGAATCTCGGGGTCTACCACGAGCCCTTCGGGAGACACGATCATCTTGCACCGCTGCTCGATGGCCCAATCCACAAGCGCTCTTGAAATCGGTCGGACAAGGTTCGCTGGGGCCTGGAACTCGGAGATGAACGCCACCAGCTGATCGCCACGCGGGCCCTTATCCCCGGCATAAATCCTGACAGGGCTCAACGGTTGCGCATCACGTATCAAGGAGACGGTCGGGAACTGTGGTGAATCCATGATTCCGATATATTCCATCTTCAGCACTTTGATCAAGTAATTCGCAGAGATGGAGCTCACCAAGCCGACGCTTGGAAAACCATCTATGATGGTAGCGCCTCGCAAGTCCTTCTTCTTGATCTCGTATATCTTGATATCGTCTCCGTCCATCAGTGCCCGAATGAGAAGGTCCGCTTATAAGTGTTGGGAAATGCGTCTTGGGCAGGAACCATGTGTGCATCGACCCCGTTGACGCATGGCTTCCGGATGGATCGTCTTCGGTATCACTGGCCTCTGCCCCGAAAGGTTATTAGCAGTGCGAACGGTTCTTCCAGATGGTACTCTTGCAGATTACAATAAACTGCGCAATGTCTGCAGATGGCAAGATAGCATTGAAGACCAGAAGGCAAACCCCCATCTCCAACGAAGAGGACAAGAAGAGGGTGCACTTGCTGAGGAATTCCTCGGATGCGATACTTGTCGGGGTGGAAACGGTCATCTCTGACAATCCTAAACTGACTGTGAAGGAGAAGTACGTCAAGACCCCCAGACACCCCATCAGGATCGTCCTCGATTCCAACGGGAGGACGCCTTCTGATTCATTGGTCTTCGACGGGAAGGCGGAGACGATCATCGTCACGAACGAGAGATGCTCCAAGACATTCCCGAACGCAAAGACCATCCGGTGCGGTAGAGACGATGTGGACATACCGAGCCTTATTCCGATTCTGGAGAGGATTGGTATCAAGAAGTTGCTCGTAGAAGGGGGCTCCACCATCATATGGTCATTCCTGAGAAATCGGCTGGCCGATGAGGTCAACATATTCATAGGAAGTATCATCATTGGGGGGGAGCGGGCGCCGACCCCTGCTGGAGGGGATGGCGCTTCTGAAACACTGGAAATGGTGCCACTCAGACTGAAGGGGGCAGAGGTCCTCGGAAGCGGGGTCCTCGTGAGATATGAGGTGGTCAAATGAGCGAAGATGTGCCGAAACCGATGTTCGCCGTGGATCAAATGCTTGGATCCCTGGCGAAATGGCTCCGGATGTTAGGATACGATACAGTCTATGACAAGACGATGGATGATAAACAGATCGCAGCAGCCGCGAGAGCCGATAACCGATTCATCCTGACCAGAGACAAGGAACTGTCCAAGGAACCTGGAGCCATGCTGATAGAAACCGAAGACCTCGAGGCGCAATTGACTGCGGTCCGCGAGAAGTTCGGCCTGAAGTTCAGCGAGGATACTATAAGGTGCACGCAGTGCAACGGAGAGCTGGTCAGCCTCCCCAAGGAGGAGGCGAAGGGTTCCGTGCCCGAAGGGGCGTTCGCGAGCAACGACAAGTTCTGGAAGTGCGGGGGTTGCGGCAAGGTGTATTGGCGCGGGTCCCACTGGCTCGGCATAATGGAGCGATTCCGGAAGCTCAACCTTGCCTAGTCTCCGCACCGTGCAAGTGCTCGCTGATGATCTTCCCGCTCGATGAATTCACAATCATCGCACCGTTCTTGCCTTCGACGCACCAGACAGGCAGATACACGAGTCCCTTGGGATCTATCATCATCGGGTCTTTGGAGGTTCTCTTGCGTTCTATTATCTCAGAATGTCCGTAATCCTTCACCGTTTCCGTGAACGACCTGAACTCCTTCGCGATCTCTTCTCGGGCCAACTCGTTTGCTTTCTCCTGGTCGATCTTCGGTTCCCGCTTCGTGTGCTGAGCATCGATCGAATCCACGAGTTCGAAGCCCCAACGCCAGGTCTCCAGCTGACTCGTCAACGCGTTTACAGCGACGATCCCTGCCCGCTGTTTGCCGCCCTCCAGGTTCAGCACATAATGAAATAGATAATGAGGGACCAGGTCAAGGTCGAATCTGTAACCCTGCACCTCGTGTCGAGCCAGGTGTTTGATATCCTCCAGCATGAAGTTCGGTTTGACGATCCGTTCCGCCTGGTCGCCTGCACTCTCGACGATGATCGGGACTGATTGCTCGGGCGGTTCCGATAGTCTCTGAGGGAAGTCGTCCGATATTATGTCGTCCAATAGACTCTTGCCGATCCCGCCACTGACAGTCTGGAGCTGCAGGTTGCCTATCTCATGCTCGAGCTCCTCGCGCCCCCAATAATGGACCCCCCTCTTCTGCAGAAATCCCTGGACCCCGTCATCCGCTTTCGACAGCGACGCGACTATCTTCCGGCCGTGGAAATCTGAGACATTGTTGATGAAATCCTCTACATCCTCCATCAACATATCACTGGCAGCGAGGACCACGACGGAGATATCATCCCTCGAGCCGTAGAGATAACCGTCTTTCTCGCTGACCGAGAAATCCTTCGATTCGAGTATGTCAACGAGATGATCCCTTAGTGTGACCACTGCTGTTCCCGAATCCGGAACGCAAGGGGTCAATAAAAGGCTTCTGCGTGACTGGCTTCCCGCAAGTTAAATAGTCCAGGGCGAGCCATTGACCATCAGGAGAACGACATGGGAGCAACGGTCCGAACGAGCATCATGATTCCAGTGCTCATGTTCGTCACGGGATTAGTGATCATTGGCATAGCCGTGGCGTCTGGAGAAGGAGAGGTCTCGCTCGTTCTGATATTCCCTGTATTCTCAGGTTCCAGTGGCCTGTTCATGCTGGGGACTGCACTGATAGTGCTGAGCTTCATGACAGGGTTCTTCGTGATGGTAAGGAGTCAGATGGATACCGTACAGGCAGGAGACTGTCCTGCCGAGGATGGCATATCACATCCCGCGAAGACCAAGTATGGAGGGGTCGTGATGGTCGGTCCAATCCCAATCGCCTTCGGGTCGGACAAGAAAACGGCATTTGCGATGTTCGTGATCGGAGTGATACTGGCAGTATGCGGTCTACTCGCGATCCTGATACTCCTCGTCCAGTAAGGTTTCGGCGGCATCATCCAGAGAGAGTTTTCTGGGCCCAGCAAAGTCCCTGATATCGTTCATCATGCCGATATATATCGAAAAATCGAGGCCTCGTCTGCGGACGGTACGACCAATCGAACGCTCGACCGACTCGCTCCTCAACCTCGTCTCGATGGCTTCCTTCAGAATCTCGAGAGCCTCTTGATCCATCACTCAATCCTTCTTGTGTGCCTGACAGACGTCTACGAAAGCCTGGAAGATATCGTATCCATTGTCGGTGTGCTCCACCTCTGGGTGGAATTGTACACCGAACAGCGGTTTCGTCTTGTGTCTCATGGCCTGTATCTGGCAATTGTCCGAGTGAGCCAGCGCGATGAAGTCCGGAGGAAGTTCCGTCACCTCGTCGTTGTGAGACTCCCATGCTACCAGTGTGTCAGGCAGCCCCTTGAAGAGGTCGTCCTCGTCATCAATGGAGACCATGGTCTTGCCGAACTCCGGGATCTTGGATGGCCCGGCCTTGCCGCCAAGGAACCATGCCATGAAATGATGACCTGCGCATATTCCGAGCACGGGTATGCCTGCCTTCTCAATGTAATCTCCGCACTTCCCCATGCCGTCCTGGTTCAGGCCGACGCGGGGCGACCCACCAGATAGGACCAAGCCGTCCGCATGGATGTTCTCGACCGGGGTCGTGTTCGGTATTATCTCGCACTCGGTGCCCAGATCCCTGAGCACCCTCCACTCCCGATGTGTCCATTGACCGCCGTTGTCAACGACCAATATGCGCATGAAGGGGGGAACATGGAGTAAATATATAGCCTCTGCTGAGGAACGAGAGGATGCGCTCGCAAGGCCGCCGCCAGTGCCAGAGAAGGTTATGAATGGGTATTTAAAGAACGAATAAGGGGGTGCCGGACTTCTCGGCCCCTTTAGGGGCGATCATTCCCATTCTATTGTGCCTGGTGGCTTGTCCGTTATATCGTAGACGACCCTGTTGACCTTGTCCTTCATCTTGTTCGATATCCTGGTGGATATGGCCTCAAGGACTTCGTGCGGTATCTTGCAGTAGACTGCGGACATGGCATCCACGGAATCCACGGCGCGTACGGCTATCGTGTAACCATATGCCCTTATGTCGCCCTGGACCCCAACGCTCCTGATTGGGAGCAGAACCGCGAAGTACTGCCACGGTAGCTTCATCTTGCCCGCAGCCGCGGCTTTCTCGATCTCCTCCTCAGTGATGGCGCATGCCTCACGCACGATCTCCACGGACTCGCGCGTTGGCTCACCGAGAACCCTTATCGCCAGCGCGGGTCCCGGGAAAGGCTGCTTCTCCGCGACCTCGATCTTGAGCGTGCGCGCGACCTTCCGGACCTCATCCTTGTAGAGGTCCCTGAGCGGTTCCACCAATTTCAGGTTCATATCGGCCGGGAGACCACCCACGTTGTGATGGGACTTGATGGTGTCCCTGAGTCCGCCACCGCTCTCGATCCAGTCCGGTGCGATTGTTCCCTGCACGAGGTACTCAGCACCGAACTTCTTCGCCTCACGCTCGAATACGCGTATGAACTTCTCGCCGATGATCTTCCTCTTCCGCTCCGGGTCCGTGACGCCCTTCAACGCCTCGTAGTACTCGTCGCTGGCATCCACAATGATGTGGTTGACCCCCAGACGAGAGAGCATCTTGTCGACCGAGTCGTTCTCGCCCTTGCGCATGAAACCGGTGTCGACATAGACTGCGAGCAGTCTGTCGCCGATCGCCTTGCTGACGATACCCGCACATACCGTGCTGTCCACTCCGCCAGAGGCTGCGATTATCGCTGTGCCTTCAACATCCTCTTTCACTTTGGCGATCTGCTGGTCGATGAACTTCTGTGCGTCGAACATCTAGAACTCAACTTCCTTGGAATCCTGGATGACCTTGTCCTTGAGCTTCTGACGATACGCCTTCAGCGCGGCCAAGATCCTGTCGTCTTTCAGCGCAAGTATGGATGCTGCGAGCAATGCCGCGTTCTCTCCCCTGTCCAAACCGACACCGGCCACTGGTATGCCGGGGGGCATCTGAACCACGGAGAGTATGGCATCGAGGTTGATCGCCCCGCTGACGGGGACGCCTATGACCGGTCTCACCGTCTTAGATGCGATGACACCGGGCAGGGCTGCGGACAGACCCGCGATCGCGATGAACACTTCAGCATCGGCTTCGTTCACGAGCTGGTCTACCAGCTCAGGAGTCCTGTGCGCGCTGGCCACAGCGATCCGATAAGGTATTCCCAGTTCCTTGAGGACTGAGACCGCTTTCTCGGCCACCTTCATATCGCTCTTGCTACCAAGAACTATCTGGACACTCATCAAAAGGTAGAAGAATAGTTTGTAGAAAAAGGTTTGCGTTCTTTACGACTTCATTATCGCAAGAAGGAACACGCCAACCGCTGCGAGGGCTCCGATCAGTCCTGCCAAGATATACAGGAATGCGTCCCAGATCACCTTGCTCAGGTTGACATCAATTACTGCGACTGAGTCGATGCACATGACCGCCCACAAGACTCCGACGATCAGGCCTATGACCAGGAGTACTACACCGATGATTCTGCTCTTTCCGCTGCCGAAGTATGCTGTGAACACGCCCGCCAGCAGCATGAATAGGCCGAATATCATCAGTAGTACCGTCATGAACTCAAGTAGTTCCATTTAGCTCACCTCTGAATCCCGCATCGAAGTTCAGAACTTAATACCTGTCAAGGTCTTGGTGTCTATGACGCCCGGGATCGAACGGACCTTATCGACCACAACCTGTCCTAGCAGGTTGAAATCCTCAGCCTCGATCTTGGCAATCAGGTCGTACTCTCCGAAGAGAGGGTGCAGCTCGACCACTTCCTTGACCTTCAGTAATTCGTTGTAAACCTCGTGCTCCTTCGCTGGCGCGGTGCTTATCAGTATAAAACCCACTGCCATCTGGTGCTCACCAATGCGGTATAATGGGCTGTCATTTGATAAAGCTTTCGGGGTTAACGACCGCAGTCCAGATTTCTGGCATGACTTCACCCGCGCGCCCACGTAACGATACTTTCGCGTAGGTGGTCACATCGGTCGGTTCGAGATTGACCTCGATCACGCACCCTCCCGAATTCTTGGTGAGTACAGGGAGCGCTGCAGCCGGGTAGACCATAGCTGATGTCCCCACGACGAACATGACTTCACATTCGGATGCGGATCTCGACGCAGCATCCAGGACATCTGTCGGCAACGATTCGCCGAACCACACCACATCTGGACGGAGTATGCTGCCGCATTGGCAAATAGGCGGTATATGATCCAGAGGTTCTGAGATGTCCATGAGGGCATGGTCGCGATCACACCTCATCCGCCATATGTTGCCATGGAGTTCCAAGACGGTTGAATTCCCCGCACGTTGATGAAGACCATCTATGTTCTGAGTGATCACGGTGAACTCCGGATAGTATCGTTCCATCAGCGAGATCGTCTCATGCGCACGATTGGGGCGCGCTTTCATTATCTCGCGCTGGCGAAGTTGGTACCATTCCCACACGAGTTCCGGGTCCTCGGCGAATCCTGCGGGAGTCGCCAGTTTTCTATAATCATACTTCCCCCAGATACCGCCAGCACCCCTGAAAGTCGGTATTCCGCTCTCTGCGGAAACTCCCGCCCCTGTGAGAACGCTCACCCTCTTCGCCTTGCGCAGAAGTTCGATGATCGTCTCATCTATCGGTTGAGCAGTGCTTGTCTCCGACCCGTCACTCAAACGTACTTCCTCCGCGCAGCCCTTCTCTGTACCATGTCCCAGGAAGGGAGCGCGCTCTGAGCACCAACGCTCTCGACAACAAAGGAAGCCACGGATGCGCCGATCCAGGCACATTCTTCGATAGGCAGGGATTTGGAAAGGCCCGCGTAGAACCCCGCGCGAAATGCGTCTCCCGCACCCGTCGTATCCGTCACCTTGTCAGGCGGTATCGCACCCACGATGAGATCATCATCGGCTGTGAGTATCCTGCTACCGTCAGCACCTTTCGTATGGATGACCATCTTGACATATGACAGGAGCTCCAGATCGTCTTTCAGATTCAGATACTCCTTCGCCCGCTCCAATTCGGAGGAGTTCGCGAAGAGGATGTCACTCTGCTCCAGCACGAGTTTGAATGTCTCTGGAGTGTAGACGTAGTGTAGCTCCTGAGCAGGGTCGAAGCAGACCGTCCGTTTCTTACGCTTCGCCCGTCTGGCCACTTTGAGCATGTAGGTCGGACGACCCGTGCCCACATGCACGAACTGCGACGAGTCCACCGTATGTGTCCGCAGCGGCAGCTTCTCCGACTCGAGCACGGCCCCTTGCTCGACGAAGCCTATCTGGTTGTGCCCCTTGTCGGAGATCATGATCACGAACGGGGTCCTCTGGCCCCGGACCTTGACGACATCCACTGTGTCGACACCTTCTTCACGGAGCGATTCCATGAACTCTTTCGGGAAATCATCCCCTACGTGGCTCGCGAGGGCGGTCGGGACCCCGAGAGATGCTGCGATTCTGGCGACATTCGCGCCAGTACCACCATACTGCTCCTTACGACCTTTCAGCTCCACGCAGGTGTTAGGTCGAGGGAATTCGTCTGAGGAATAGATGATATCAATAGCAGTGTGTCCATAGACGCCAAGGAAGTTGTTCTTCCGCAAGATCCGCCCCTCCGAGTATCCCGTATTGTGCCCAAGATACTTGAAAAATCTCATGGGACACGCCCGATTAACGGCGATAAGTGCCCTGATACGGCCTGCGTGGACCGGTGCGGTGCACTATTATGTACCTTCCTTCCAACTCCGGACATATTGCTGTTGTTCCTTTGACAGCTTGTCGATCTTGATGCCAGCCGTCTGAAGTTTCAACCGGGCGACGAGATCGTCGAGATGGTCGGGAACATCGTAGACCGCGGGTTCCAGTGTCTGGGCGCTGAAGTCCAGATACTCCAGGCACAGCGCTTGGATGGCGAAACTCATATCCATGATCTCCGC
>JACZKW010000019.1:0-1890 GCA_014859835.1 Thermoplasmata archaeon
CATCCATCGCGGGCCGGTTGCGGACCTCGTCCAACGCGGCCTTCGTTTCGTTCAGCTTGACCTTCGCCTCCTCGAGCTCAGCCTTACGTTCCGTCTGAAGTGCCTGGCTTTCTCTCTCATATTCTCGCAGCTCCGCCACAAGCGCACGCTGCTCACTCTCATCAACTACTCCTTGGTAGTGCTTCGAGAGAAGGTCCCCTAGCACGTCCGTCCACTCTTTCTCAACCGGTGGCGTCTCAGGATGGGACTCGGGTTCTGGGGGCGTAGCTTCAAGGCGCTTGTTCAGCTCCCATTGCTCAAACGCGATTTGGTAGTCGACCCACTGCTTGTCGGTCATTTCGCAAGGGGTTCCATCGTGGAGCGCCCGCATCGTCTTCGTTTCTTGGGGCCGCTCCGGTCCTCTGCCCGCTCGAAGTTCCTGTATTTGTCCCCAGGCTATTTCCATCTGGACCAGGTCTTCCATGAACTCAACGAGTCCGTCCTTCTTTTCAGGCGCTTGAGGGCGTACCCCTGACTGCATCATTTGCAGCTGCTGCTGGAGCTGCATGAACTCTAGGCTGTCTCGCATCATTTTAAGGGTGCTGTCCGGCTCCGGCGTTTTCTCCGCAACGAGCTGCGGGACAACGGGCGCGGGCTGTGGCAAATATGGCTCTGGCTCTTCGGGATCTGCTGGATATGAATAGGGCACACGATCGACGACACGCCGACGACTAACTGGCTGTGGATGGGACTCAACTCGAGGCGCCGCTAGCTGCACTGGCGTAACAAACGGCGCTTCGCCCCGGCGGATTCTGCCACCATACTTCTTAACGGACGACCTCCCTGCGCCACTCATTCGGACAATCTGCGCCCACGACAAACCGTCCGAGGCGAGGCGTTCGATCAATCGGATCTTGGACGTTGGGAGCGCTTTTCCTTGAGTCATTGATGACATCTTCTACCTCGGCCCTATTTATTGATGTCGTTTGTCTCACCCCGAACACGCATCGACATGCTTCGAACACGGAACGGATCTATCCTACTTGCTACGCTCCTGCAACGCTTCGTCGAAGTTCTCGTCGAAGTCCTCGTTGAAGTTGTGGTCGTAGTGATGTTACTGGCTCAAGCAACTTCGACCGACCGATCTAGCAACGGGGTCGGAACCGAGGGGCAGCACCGGCATTTGTACCGTTTCGAACCGCCTAGCAATCAACGAACATGACGCGCGGACATAGTCGTATCAATCAGACTATTGTCTCGACTTCGTACTCGAAATACGCATCGTACACGTCCAATAGGTACGAATCGTCATTTCCATCCATGTCTCCTTGAAGAACCGTTCCGATCGTGTAGGTGAGTGTCAGGTACCCGCCCGCGGGGTTCGTGCCAACAGTTCGACCATTCGCCGGATCGGGATCTATGTCGATCACCATATCATCGAGGTGCCAGTAGGCGTAAAGGCTTATCGTCACCT
Source organism: Thermoplasmata archaeon (assembly GCA_014859835.1). Taxonomy (GTDB): domain Archaea; phylum Thermoplasmatota; class Thermoplasmata; order UBA10834; family UBA10834; genus UBA9653. The sequence continues at coordinate 1,454 of JACZKW010000019.1, forward strand.
GGTCGCCTATGAATTGAATGCCGTCCGGTACGACCAGGTCCAGATACCTCGGCTCTATGAATCTGCTATGCCCGGTCCGTGCCTGAGCGTATATGTCTGTCCCGACAGCTTCACAGTCGATGAGATAGTCCTCGCCACCGGGGGGAACGCTGTCTGGTGCGAAGCTAATGAAGTTGACCCTGATGGTTATGGCTCTTTCCATCTCCAATGCGGTGACCCTGTCCTCCAAGCTGGAGACATCGGCCTGCAACAACAGGACCGCCCCTTGCAGGTTCACGATCGAGGATTGAATGGTTGATATGTCGTTCTGGATGTCGGTGATCTGCGTCGAGAGAGATGTCACGTCGCCCTGCAGATCGGTTACATCGACCTCGACATCGGATAGGTCGGACTGCAGGTCGGTTACATCGACCTCAACATCAGATAGGTCGCCCTGC
>JACZKW010000020.1:0-3798 GCA_014859835.1 Thermoplasmata archaeon
AACGGTGGGGTCTCAGCGCTTCCTCTTCGCGATCTCGTTCAGAACATTCAGCATCCTGCTCGGTGTCGTAGTGCACGAGAAGGTCGCCCTGAACATCGTATCCGCCTTTTAGAGCGCAGGAACGCGCGAGAAGTAGTCCTCTGCGCCGACTGCAATGGCGCACCTGTCCCAGAGAAGTTTCGAGAGCTTCCGGTCACCGTGCACTGACACTCCCCACTCCTCGTCGTGGTATTCCTTCATCAGCGGATCATCGGTGCCTACCCACGGACACCTCTTCCTCATGGTCTCGAGCAGGTATGTCCATTGGAAACTCAGAAAGAGTTCGACTGACCGGAGAAGGAGCGTCTCTTTCGACACCCTCCCTATGATCGAGAATTGGCCAGAAGTCGCAGTCAAAAGTCGATAGATTCACAGGAAGAGCATCTCCGGTTCGTGGAAGTATTCGCCTTCTGACCACCTAGCACCCTCGCGCCGTCCCGCAGGACCTCGTTCTCGCGAGTCATTCCCAGGGTTGCTTCTGATGAATGACTTCGTTGATCCACTGCACGAGCTTCTTGTAGGACTCCTCACCCTTGGGGGTGAGCGAGAGCCTCTCGTGTCCATCGTTCGAGTCTTCAGAGGCGATCAGCCCCCGGTCGCACATCCACGAGGCATATTTCCGGAAGACATCGTAGTTGACTCTTGAGGCGACCTGTAGCCTAGTTTTCAGCATGGGCTTCTCCTCCTTCCACAGTCTCTCGAGCAGCCGAGCGACCACATACAGGTCCGGCCTTTCAAGGGTCTGGGGAGGGCCCATTCGTTACACGCTCCCAAGGTACGTCTCCATCTCTGCCTTCAGAGCCTGGAGTCGTCCAGTTTGATCCGTCATCGTGTCCTTGTCCTCCGCCTCTTGACGCTTCCTCCACCAGAGGTACATGAACACGGCCAGCAAACCAAATGTCGCAGACAAAGCAAGGAACACCATGGCGTAGTCGGAACTGCGTGATAGTTGCAGGATTCCAATTATTCCAGTACTGACGGCGTAGAATGAGAAGGAGAATATGAGCAACCAGTACCCGGGTTTCCTGAACATGCCCCCCTTCCGCCTCATTCTAAGCCAATTAGGTATCTCCCCGTACGATTCCGCGACAAGCTCGAACGAGGAACCCTCATCGTCCGTCGGGGGCACGCCTGCAACCTCCCTCGAGAGCGCGACCTCAAGTCTCGTGGTCCAAGCCCTTAGTTCGTTGATCATCGGTCTTAGTTTCCGGGCGACCAATCCCCAATAGGCGAGCGAAGCTACAGCACCCACCGCCAGGCTGACGAGCAACCTGTACATCAACCAGGTCCTGAATGCCATGTCCATGTTCCACGATATAAGCATGCTAGACTGAGCGAATGCGATTGCGGAGACAATCACCATCACCAAGGCCCAGGCATGGTATTTCGCCTTGGTTGCTTCGTAAGCCTCCGCTGAAATCCTCCTGCTCTCCGAGAGACCTGCGACCAACAGCATTCTTGTGTCCGTTGCCCCGTCCTTCTGATCAAGCACTGGCAGCTGGAACAGCCTCGGTAGGATCCGATCGCTGGCGAACGCTGACGACCTGTAGAGCATGAACAACGCAAGGGTCAATGGCATCGGAGCAAGCACAGTCGCCAAATACACGAGAACGACCAAGATCACGAATCCCCTCGATGTGCATGCAGCGCGATAGGATAATAGGGTCCCCTCAGGCATGGCTCTCGCAAAGACCTTGATTGCCGAGGTAGATGAGATCTGGACCGAAAGATTCTGTAGACGCCCGGTAACTCTGTAGCCCGATAATTGGAGTCTGTGTGTAAGGTTGGAGAGCACGACATCCGGATCTCCGTTCACAATCGAGAGTTTGAATTTCAAGACGAATACGATTGCGGTGCATACTATGGCGCCGAGAGACAATCGTAACGCCCAATTGAGTCTTCCTAATGGGATATCGCTATCACTCAGAATATATTCAATGAAGCCTGGGAGGACCACGATTGCTGTCAGGAAAGCGATCAGCCCCGCCGCTGCGACGACGGCCTTTCGTCTCGCGGTCATCCCTATCCTAGGTGAGACCTGCCCGGTTTCTTGGGGTCTCCAAGGGGCAGAGTCCCTTTCGACTATGTAACCAACGATCGCCACCACGACTAGCATAATTCCAGCCACTGGAAAACTGAAGAAGACTTTGGACTCGGCTGATAACTGCAGGACCGCCGGCTCCGTCCCTTCGTTGACGTACACGAAGTATGTCTCCCACATCGCACCTCCCGCACCTCCTGCCCCGACGCTGCCTTCGCTCAGCGTTCCGGATGTGATGACATCGTAGTCTGACCCCGCCTGGAATCTGTAGAAGTTGATCCTGTCGAGCTCAAGGAAGCGGATCTCTGACCCGCTTATCACGCGGTTGTGGCGTTCCAGATTTCCAAAACCGTACAGGCCGAAATGAATAGCGTGGTAAGACAATGGCTCGATGACTATCGTCTCCGTGTCAATGTGCTTCGAGAAGACGCTATTAGAGACGAAGGGAGTCACCACCAGAAATGCGACGACTGCAAACGCGAAAACTGCACGGTTCACCCTCTCAGGCCATCTTCGCTTGGGCACGCCATCCCTGGCGGCCGAGACTATCCTCCCCTTCATCGAGTCACCGCATACGAACCAAGGCTTGTGGTTAGATAAGAGTTACTCCTTGGCAGTGTGTCTGGGGTCGCTCTCCTATTGCCATCCGTTCGAGTTTGCAGGTCGTACGCAGTCCTCAATCAGGACCCGCCAACCACACTTCAATCATATACAGAGGGATTATGTACCGCAGATTGAGATTATAGCCACAATGAGAAGCTCGGTCCGGATATCGATTGGGATATTCATAGCTGTGAATCTGTCGATCATCGGGAGCTTTAATTTCATCGCCTACTGTCAGGCGGACGACGCAGAACCCGAGATCGAATTGGTCCCTGAACCCTGGGTTCACGAGACTCACGAATACAATGTATCTGGTGAGGTGGACGGCACTCCCACTGATGAATTCTTTGTCAACGAGAAGTGGTCGATCGAAGTCCGCCATGGGGATGTGATGACACTCATCATGGCCAGAAACATAACTCAGGATAGTATCCCAGCGGTGGATTACACGAACAACATTCATTATTACGTTGAAGGAAAGCTGTACATAGCCCAATTCATGATCATGGAGTTGGTGTTCAAGATTGGGAGCTATGACATACATGCGCCACTGAACACCTGCAGCGATTTTGCATTGGAGTACTCTCCAATACTGTATGACGGCACAGTGCCGACCTTCGACTGCAACATCACCTATGAGGGCATCCAAGTCTATTCTGTTGATTCGATTCCCATCGGATCCAGTGTCTCCACGGTCGATCTGACCTTGGTGCACCACATCAGAGGAGATTGGAACAATACACACATCAAGATCGAGGCACTGCTAGATTTCAGCAATACCAGGTTCTTCAATCCTGGCGACAACAACAATGAGTTCGTTGCAGGCGAACCTTTCACTGCGGAGATCGGCTACATGATGATGCTTGCGAACCCCGAGGATTTTAGGACCATAGGACCTGTCATTCCCTCGTGTTATACCAACACGACCCTTGAGTATAACATGACACTTGATGATGGGATTCCCCTGACCGTGTCGAAATTGGACATGAGGGACAGCTTCACGATCTACAATGGAAGCGGCGCCCTTGACTCGACAGGGTATTCATCCATGGATGTATACGGCGGGCAAGCCCATGTCACACATGGATTCCCGAACCTGACATACAAGGATACTC
>JACZKW010000021.1:0-10291 GCA_014859835.1 Thermoplasmata archaeon
CACATGGGGGATTCGATGGGCCCCGATTCGATCATATCGATGACCCCCTCCGACGCCGAGTCTTTCGTCATCGCCATATTGCGTTCGAGAGGATCATTGACGACCATGGAGATCGAGCTGCTCGCAGCTGCACAGGAGAAGAAGTGCCCCGATCAGACCGTGATATTCCTTACGAAGATGCGTAGGAAGGGACTGATACGAGGTGAAGTATCGCAAGAGAAGCGGGGTTGGCTGTGGAGCCTCCCCGAATGACGCTCAAGGCGCTCTCGGATGGTCGTAGACGATGACCGCAGTGTGCGCGACTTGGTCCGTCCATTTCTGTCTGGGATCATTAGTGTCGACCGCCATCCCTATTATCCAGTCGAGGATGAGGAAGATCGGGAACACCTTGGTGAAGTTCCTTATGAGTGCCTGTGACGGAGACATGGTCCCATGGATCGGAACCGCCTTCATGTGGACTATCATCTTCCCCACGGTCCCTCCTATTGTGGATTCGAAGAGGAATGAATATGCGAACAGTGCCACACCTGCGAAGTAGCCCGGGAATAGCAGCGGAAGGCCGAGCGCGATCCATATGATCCAAATCGGCGTGTACACTATGGCGAAATCTATCACCAGGGCTACAAACCGTTTCAGCCAATGCTCGCGCAAAGCCCTGTCGTGGCTGAGGTAATCGAATCCAGTGACCATGCAAACTTCCATCCCTTTTCTGATGTCCGAACATGGGCATCTCGTGAGATGCCCAGCTCTGCCACTCCGATCGCCCGTCTTTCATCATCACATCAGCAGGAATTCTTTCGTCACGGTGGCATCATCACATATCCATCCCACCTTTATGAACCCTTGTCCAGCTCGCTCAACATATCCTAAAATACTATGGCTGTCACTCACTCAACGCGATGCAGCAGATACGTCTATACATCTTGATGGAACACGAAGACGACCCTCGCAAATGTACCGCCGCGAGGCTCACGAAGTTCGAGGAGGCGAGGTCGGTCAGGGACAGGTCACGCATACCGGGTGGCTCGATAGTCCTCGACCCAGAAGCCGAGAAGTCCATATCGAGGGAGGACCGGGATGTCGTGATGAAGCTGGGTCTTCTCGCTGTCGATTGCTCTTGGAACCAGCTCACGAAGTTCCCGTTCGTCCGCGCGGGACTCAGACACCGTGCTCTCCCGTTCGTCCTCGCCGCGAACCCGACCAACTTCGGCAAGGCACAGAAGCTGACGACTGCAGAGGCACTCGCCGCGGCTATTTATATACTCGGTTTCCCGGAGCAGGCTGAGAGGGTGATGTCCAGGTTCAAATGGGGGCCAGTGTTCATAGAGGTGAACAGAGAGATACTTGATGCGTACGCATCCGTAGAGACCAGTGCCGAAGTCTGTGCGATCCAGAACGATATCGTGGGACGTGCGCCCTGAGACTACTTGTAAAGGCGGATATAGAGTAGGAAAACCATTTGTATCAAACTGCCATTCCATACCCCTTCTTAAGGGTCCATCGGAATCATGCTTCATCGACTGAAACGGGGGGAGAACCGACGCCCAAGGATTATACACCTGAAGATCTAGTAGCGATATGGGAAGAGTTCCTCGGAGATCAGGAGCGAAGGCACCAGGTCTCCACCATCGCCGACCTATATCCAGACGTGCGAAGCATATACGTTGAGTTCTCATCCATTGAGAAGTTCGATCCAGACCTTGCCAATTACACGCTGATAAATCCTGCGCGGTCCCTCGGCGCGGCCGAGGACGCGATAAAGAGAATGGTCTCGCACGCTCTGACGAACCCCTTCCTACACTTCCGGATCAAGGGTCTTCCGCGCGATTCCAGGGTGGAGGTCAGGAAACTGCGGGCGAAGCATCTCGGTACGTTCGTCTCTGTCGAAGGGTTGGTAAGAAAGGCTACGGAGGTCCGACCGCGTGTGACGATCGCCGAGTTCGAGTGCGCCCGCTGCGGTTTCCAGATATCTGTCGACCAGGATGGCATGCAGTTCCAGGAACCGCTCGAATGTCCCAAGGACGATGGTGGTTGCGGAAGGGGATCAGGGTCCACTAAGTTCCGATTGGTCACGGACCCTTCCACCTTCGTGGACACTCAGAAGATCGAGATACAGGAACCTCCCGAGGGCCTGAGAGGAGGCGCTCAGCCAGAACGGCTTGTCGGCTACATCGAAGACGACATCGCTGGTAAGTTGTCTCCTGGTGACAGGATCATACTCAACGGCATCCTGAAGAGCCAGCAGAAGGGCACTCAGATCAAGTCCACGCTCTTCGACATCAGCATCGATGTCAATTCAGTGGAATACGAAGAGCACGAGTACGAGGAGATCGTGATAACTCCTGAGGACGAGGAGATGATACGGGAGTTCGCGGCATCTCCGGATGTGCTGGATAAGGTGGTGTCATCTATCTCTCCCACGATATACGGGTACACGCAGGAGAAAGAGGCACTCGCGCTGCAGCTTTTCGGCGGCGTCTCCAAGACGCTCGACGACGGGACCCGTATCAGAGGTGACATACACATCGTCATGATCGGCGACCCTGGAACTGCGAAATCCCAGATCCTGCGATACATGGCAATGCTCGCTCCGAGAGGCATATACACATCTGGCAAGGCATCATCCGCGGCAGGTCTTACCGCGGCGGCGGTCAAGGACGAGTTCGGAGAGGGTAGATGGACGCTGGAAGCCGGCGCTCTGGTGATCGCGGACAAAGGTCTCGCCTGCATTGATGAGCTGGATAAGATGAACGATCAGGACCGTTCCGCCATCCATGAGAGCCTTGAGCAGGGCACGATATCCGTCGCCAAGGCCGGGATAACGGCCACCCTTCAGTCGCGATGCGCTGTCCTGGGGGCTGCGAATCCAAAGTACGGCAGGTTCGACGAGAACAGGAGCATTGCGGAACAGATCGACCTCCCTCCAGCATTGCTTTCCAGGTTCGATGCGATATTCACAATGACCGACCGTCCGAATTCGGAGATGGACACGAGGATCGCGAAACACATACTCACTGTCCACAGGCGAGGCGAGGTCATGCTCCACGAATCTTCCGAGGTTATACCAGGGATCGACAGGGCCCAGATAATCAGCGATAGCGATGTGCTGATGCCGACGATGGATCGTGACTTCCTCCGGAAATACGTGGCATTCAGCAAGCGCATCACGCCTATCATGAGTGACGAGGCGATGCGGACGATTGAGAACTACTATGTGTCGATAAGGAAGCTCGGAGAGGGCGAGGGGGCGTCCGTCCCCATCACTGCCAGGCAGCTCGAAGCCCTCATCCGTATGTCTGAGGCGAGCGCGAGGGCGAGACTGATGATTGTAGTCAGCGCGGAAGACGCTAGCAGGGCCATCGGCATAGTCCAGTATTATCTGAACAAGGTCGCCAGCGAGGGCGGACGGATGGACATAGACATCCTTGCGACAGGGACCAGCAGGAGCCAGAGGGAGAAGATTTACGTTCTGAAGAGCCTCGTGCAACAGCTGTCCGATGAACGCAGGGGCGTCAGCATGGACGAGCTCATCCAGAAGGCGAGTTCCGACAATATAAGCGAGGAGCAGGTACGTTCGCTGCTCAAACGCCTGAGCGATGCCGGGGAGGTATACTCTCCGCAACCAGGATACTTCAAACTTGCGACCGAGGAGCGGATCGGATGATATGCATCAGAATACACACGAGGGGCACCGAACGTCTGTTGGCCGCATGCGACGCCGATATAGTGGGCAAGACGTTCAGCTCCGGCAAACGCAGGATAGAAGTCACGGAATCGTTCTACAAGGAGGACGTCGTGGAGGACGAAGTCCTGCTGAACTGGCTCCGCCTGGCCACCATTGCGAACCTCGTGGGAGAGCGGACTGTGGGCATAGCTGTGGACAATGGTTTCGTCGACCCGGATAGTGTGATCGTGATAGGTGGCGTCCCACATGCTCAGTTAGCGAGGATGATCTGATTGTTCTGTGTCGAGTGCGGAGCGGAGGATTGTGAGATCGTCGACTCTCTCTGCAGGGAGTGCTATGCCAAGAAGCATGTGTGGGCGACGATACCGGACCATGTCGATCTGATCATCTGCGCCCACTGCTCACACGTCGAGATCGAAGGGCGCTGGAAAGCTGTCGATTCCATGAAGGGTGCGATGGAATCGGCGGTCATCGGTTCGATCTCCATACCTCAGGATTCGAAGCTCGTCGACACGCGGGTCACGCTGCGGGAGAATGATCCGAGGAATTTCCTCGCGCAGGTGAACATCACGCTCGCATCGCGCGGCGCCAACTTCGAGAGGGCCATCTCCACCCTCGTGAGGTTCAAGCGCGGTTCATGCAATGAATGCTCGAAGAAGATGGGAAACTATTTCGAGGCCATTCTCCAAGTAAGAGGCACTGGCAAAACCATGGACGATGAGATGGAGCAGGAACTCAATACCTTCGTCACCGGGAGGATGAAATCGATGAAGGGGAATAGCCGAGACCTCTTCATAAGCAAGATCGAGCGGGTGAAGGGCGGCCTGGACTTCTACTTCAGCAAGCCGCAGCCCGCCAGGAACGTGGCCAGGGAGCTGCAGGACACCCGATGCGCCGAGTACAAGGAGTCATCCAGCATGTGGGGGATGCGTGAGGGGGAGGAGGTCTCCAGGATGACCTATCTCATAAGGATGCCCGGATTCGACAAGGGGGACATCATCGAGTACGACTCGAAAGACTACTTCGTCCGCAGCATGTCCAAGGGATCGGTCCATGGCATCGACCTCAAGCAAGGGGACTCCAGACCTCTGAAGATGAAAGATGCATCAGACTTCAGACTCTCTGTCCGTGCCTCCCAGATCAGGAGCGCGATCGTGCTTATAGAGACCGATAAGGAGGTCCAGGTGCTCGATCCAGAGACCATGATTCCTTTGGACCTGAGGAAACCCGTGGGATTCGTTCGCGAAGGTGAGCAGGTGCGCCTTGTAAAGACGAGGCTCGGCGTGTATGTGCTCAGCGACAGCTGGTAGTCGTCTCGTTCGCGCTGAGTTCCATGAAAAGGCATTAATTCTATCGTTGCCTACCGTGGGCGGAGACAGTCATCATGGTCACTGAAGCCGATATCCAGAATGCGGTTGTCGAGCTGCTTAGGAAGACCGTCGTCAGACTTCCATCCGATGTCGAGCAGGCCTTGAATAAGGCCTATGAGACGGAGACCGACGAGGTTCCCCGGATGCAGCTGAAGGCAATCCTGGACAACATAGATCTCGCGAAGAAGGGAAACACACCGATGTGCCAGGATACTGGCGTAACGATATTCTATGTGACCCTTCCCAAGGAGTGCAAGGTAGACGTCGAGAAGGGCATCATCGAAGGTGTGAGGAGGGCCACGAAAGAGGTCCCTCTGAGACCGAACGCAGTCCATCCGATAACGAGGAAGAACCCAGGAGATAACGTCGGAGACCGGATGCCGTACATCAACTGGAAGGTCGGAGACAAGGACTACATCGAGATCACGGTGATGACCAAGGGTGCAGGGTCGGAGAACATGAGCGCCCTGGCGATGCTCACTCCCAGCGCGGGATTGAAGGGTATCAAGGAGTTCGCGCTCAGCACTCTCCTGAGGGCTGGTAGCAACCCGTGCCCACCGACCATCATCGGGATGGGTATCGGTGGTTCATCGGACATCTGTATGAAGCTGGCCAAAGAGGCCCTACTGCGGCCGTTGGACCAGAGGCACGCGGATCCGGAGATCGCAAAACTCGAGACGGAGCTATACGAGGCGATCAACATGCTAGGCATAGGTCCCATGGGTCTGGGCGGCAAGACAACGATGCTCGGACTGAATATCGAGTATGCATACTGTCACACTGCTAGCTTGCCAGTCGCGATCAATGTGCAATGTTGGGCAGGAAGAAGGGGCAACGTCAGGATCTATCCGGACGGTAAGACCACCTTCCCGATCCATGAGGGGTGAGAAAGATGCCTAAGAGATTGAAGACACCACTGTCGGAAGAAGACGCTCGCGGACTCAGGGCCGGAGAGACGATCTACCTGGACGGAGTCATCTATACCGGCAGGGATGAGGTCCATATACACGCTTTGGAGCACCTCGAGCATGGCAAGAAGATCCCCGTCGATTTCAATAGGGCGGCGCTATTCCACTGCGGCCCGATCATGAAGAAGGTCGATGACAAGTGGTTTGTAGTTGCTGCGGGTCCCACGACATCATCGAGGATGAACTCTCTCGAACCACAGTTCATCGAGAAGTTCCGGCCAGGCGCCATCATAGGAAAAGGTGGGATGTCCCAGCCGACGGTCGATGCCATGAAAAAGTATGGATGTGTCTACCTCGCCATCACTGGCGGCGCGGCCGTGCTCGCAGCCAAGGGCATCAAGAATGTTCAAGGCGTCGAGTGGTATGAACTAGGGATGCCTGAGGCCATATGGATAATGGATGCCGATAACTTCGGACCTCTGACCGTCGCGATCGATGCACACGGCAACAGTCTGTTCACTGATGTGGGTGTCAAGATCAAGGAGAACGAACCGAAGGCCAGAGAACGGCTCGGTCTCAAGTGAACGATCCCAATCGACTGACCGGACTTTTCGCGCTGGTCAGCCTTCTATCTCTGTTTTATCGATCTCGCTGTCAACCGTCTCGTCCAGTTCCTCTTTCTCGGGCTCTTCCTCGTCATACACCGCAGGGGCATTGTCGGGCGTTTCGAAAGTCCGTATCCTGAGGATGACGGCGAGAGCGAGTATTATTATCGTCAGGAATAGTGCGAGTATCATCATCGAATGCGCTAGATCGAAACCGAATATGAACCCACCGAAGCTCTCACTTGCTGGTTCCATCAGGACTTGATCGAGCGTCGCAGTCTCCTCCCGAATTATCTTGACCGGTCCAAGTTCCTTCGATTTGTACCCTTCAAGAACGAACCTTAACGTGTAATTACCAGCATCCATTCCTGTGAACTCGAACTCCCCGTAGATATTGGTCACGGTCTCCCGCTGCATTATAAGGTTGGTGATCGTGACCTTGACCCCCGATACTGGCTGACTGGTTTCGCTGGAGACCACCTTTCCGGACAACGACCCTGGCAACCCCTGGAGGTCGACATTGAGTAACCTCTCCCCGCCTCTCAGGATTATTACATTGACTACCGTGGTCGTGATGTATCCTTCCCGCGATGCAACGACGGTGTATGTGCCCGCGGTCACATTCAATATCTCGTACTCGCCATCGATCGACGAGTTCGTCATGAACTCGGTGCCCACGATCGTGATCAGTACTCCGGGAATCAGAAACGTGCCGGCTTTCACGACTCCATAAAGGCGCGTCGGTTTCTCTGTGAGCAAGATGTTGATGCCAGTAGTATGCACACCGCTTTCGACTACTACGTCCGAGATCGTCCCCGAATCGAACCCTTCCAACGAAGCGTTCAGCGAGTACGATCCCGCAACGAGGTTCGGTATCATGTATGTCCCGTTCACATTCGTCGTCGCTGTGACAGTCACAGTTCCAGCGACCACCGAGACGGTTGCGCCAGCGAGCGGTTCAAGGTTCTCCGAATCCCTGACAGTCCCCGATATCGACCCAGTGAGCGAAGTCAGAACGAAATCTGATTGCGCTACACCTCCGGTGCTGAGAAACACGTCATTCGTCTTGTTCACATATCCATGAGCGCTTGCAGTCAATGCATATGGAAAGGTATTGCCAGGTACGCCATCCAGTCGATAGTGGCCAAGACTGTCAGTAACGTTAGAGTATCCCAGGGAAGAGATCGAAACCAACGCGCCCGTGATCAGTCCCATGGAATCGCTGACGGTGCCCAGCACACTACCTCCATATATCGTGAGTGTCACCGAAGTCACGTTTCCAGGCGTCGCTACGATCCCTACGACCCCCGAGGGGGTGTATCCAACCTTCTGAGATGAGACATTGTAGAGAGTTCCATTCGTATCCGCCATCAACCCTGTGAACACAGTCACGCCGCTGATGTCTGTCTGATTGCTGAGGGTTGTGCCAACCAGCTGCACGAGTACTCCTTCGATTGTTCTTCCTACGTCGTCAGTGACGGTAACGACGATGGTCGAGTTGTATCCAATCGCCTGAATAGTGGCACGATCGGAACCTGCCATCTGAAATTGGAGCATGCTCCCGGCTGGAATCATCGAAAGTACGAGGACCGCAGCGAGCAGGACCTTGACAGACCGAGGCCTTGATTGAGGCGTCATGCGTATGTCCCAGGGGTCATCAATCACGTAGTTGCGATAAATACGTTTGCCGAACCCTCCCATACATGATTCGTACACCCCTCTGAAAACGTATTAATATGGACACCTGATAACGAAGTAGAATCGACGGTCAGGATGGCATCATGAGAACGGGAAGGAGTAGTGTGAGCACAGCAAGAGTCCTCTCTCTCATGCACCCGATCATCGCAGAATGGTTCAGGTCCCGATTCACGGAAGTGACCGAAGCTCAGGCCATGGCGGTCCCACTCATCCATTCTGGGGAAGGCGTCCTGGTCTCCTCCCCCACTGGCTCTGGGAAGACCCTGACTGCCTTCATGGCGATCCTGAACGAACTCACCCTCATGTCGGAGAAGGAGAAACTAGAGGACCGGGTCTATGCCGTCTATGTCTCTCCATTGAAAGCCCTCGCCAACGATATAAACGCGAATCTGATCCGCCCGCTCGATGAGATCTCCGAGCTGTTTCGAAGCAAGGGACGACCAGTTCCACGGATCAGGGTGGGCGTGAGGACGGGAGACACTCTTCCCAACGAGAGGCAAAAGCAGCTCCGGCTGCCACCGCATATATTCATCACGACTCCAGAATCGTTGTCCTTGGTGCTGTCCACGCCAGTGTTTCGCAAGAAGTTCGAGCAAGTGAGCTATGTGATCGTGGACGAAGTCCACGAGCTATGCGATTCGAAACGCGGCGTCGCTCTTTCTCTGGCTATGGAGAAGCTCAGGAGTATCTGTCCCAAAGATTTCGTGAGGATTGGACTCTCAGCCACGGTAGCACCCATTCAGGAGGTTGCGGATTTCCTGGCAGGTGTCGAAGGCGGGAAACCCCGAGCGATCAAGATAATCGAGGTATACCGTCAGCGGTCTTTGGACCTGCAGGTCCTGTGTCCTGCCAGTGACATGACTTCCCTTTCATTCGAGGTAGTCAACTCCAAGATGTACGACGTCCTCAAGGGCATGATCGACTCTCACAAGACCACTCTGGTCTTCACCAACACGCGCAGTGGCACGGAGAGCGTCGTGTATAAGTTGAAGGAACGAGGCCTCGAGAACGTCGGCGCACACCATGGCAGCCTGAGCCGGGAGACCAGGCTCGAGGTCGAGGAGCGTCTTAGGAGGGGCGAGCTCAAGGCGGTAGTTTCCTCGACATCCCTCGAGCTTGGAATCGATATCGGATCCGTCGACCTTGTCGTCCAGATAGGTTCTCCGAAATCCGTGGCGAAGGGCCTGCAGAGGATAGGCCGGGCGGGGCATCAGTATGGTGGCACGTCCAAAGGGCGTATGCTCGTCTTCGACAACGACGATCTGGTGGAATGCGCGGTCCTCTCGAGGGCGGCTCATAAGAAGATGATCGACAGGGTCTCGATACCAGTGAACTCCCTCGACGTCCTTGCGCAAATGATAGTCGGCCTGTCGCTCGATCGACCATGGACCGTTGACGAGGCATTCTCACTGATCACGCGATCCTACTGCTACAGGACCCTCTCGATCGACCAGATGCGCAGCGTGATCAAGTATCTCGCCGGCAAGGACGATTTCGAAGGAGTCTATTCCAAGATATGGTATGATGTCAGTACCGACACTTTCGGCAAGAAGCGCGGTTCCAGGATGATTTTTTACCTGAACCAGGGCACCATACCTGAGGAAGCGGATTACAAGATATACTCTGAGCGCGGCGCCCCGATAGGTTCACTGTCTGAGAAGTTCGTCGAACGCCTCTCAGTGGGGGACATATTCGTCCTCGGGGGGCGGAGCTACGAGTTCGTTCGGGCGAAAGGCACGAAGGCATTCGTCAAGAGCGCGAGCGGCAGGAAGCCCACGGTCCCATCATGGACTGGAGAGACGCTACCGAGAAGCTTCGACCTGTCCGTTCTCATCGGCAAGTTCCGCGGGGAATTCGAGGAGAGGCTCGGCAGAGACTCGGACGATATGATATCTAAGTGGATCATGGACGAATTCATGGTGGATGAGGGTTCCGCTACTACGATCATCAGCTATTTCCGAGAGCAGAAGATGGTCGCGAAGCTCCCGACCGATGATCGCCTCGTCATTGAAGGGTACATTGATC
>JACZKW010000022.1:0-25563 GCA_014859835.1 Thermoplasmata archaeon
TTCCCCAGTCGTCATAGCCTTGTAGACCGTTGTTTACGAAGTTGTTGCTGTGCACCTTCGCACCCTGTGTGTGCTCCAAGTACACGCCCCATTGATTGTCCTCAATCTGATTACCACTGATAACGAGTTTTCTAGTCCCGAATGTCCAGACCCCATCTTCGTTTCCTGTCAGAGTGTTCGCAACAACAAGGATGTCCGATGTCTCATCATCCAACCAGCCGATTCCAATGGCCCCTCCAACGTTGTCCTGGATGATATTACCGCCAATTGTGACGTTTTCTGATCGAGTATTTGGATTATCAGGGCTTTCTATCAACACGCCACATGGCCAATCATGGAACGGTGCCCAGTTGTTAAAGCGGATATCGTTCTGAATTATCTGCACCCTGGAGGAAGCTTCAACGATGATCCCATCGCTCAGGCATAGGGACACCTGATTCTCCGAAACAATGATATCCCTCGAGGAAACAAGATTGATGCCAGTGCCAGCACTGGACACTGTACAGCATGAGATGCTGACATTGGAGCAACCTGCCAGCGAGATTGCATCAAAGGAGCTATCTCCACCATAGATGACAACGTTTCTGATCACCAAGCACGCTGTCGTGTCGGATATCTTGATGCCGTCGCTCGAGAAAGAGTTGATTTCCCACCATTCGACAATGTAGGGATCTAGCTCAGTCCCACTTCCTCCGGTGACGCCATTCTCCGGGGTGAAATCATCGTCTCCCTCAATCAAGATCGGAGCATGCTCCGCATACACGGACACATCCTCCGTTTCGGCAATCGCATTCCCAGACGTTGCGGGGAAAATCAGAGCAATAGCTATAATGCTCGCAAGAGCAAACGTAGTCTTCCTCATCTACCCGACACCTCCTCGAACCACCCTCGAGGTGTCAGTGTAATGGACTTCACGGTACTTCCATCTTGCTCGGGAGCCTGACGACAGATGCCGAAGTATTGGAGAGAAAAGAGGTTGACAGGGAGTTTAGTGCGGTGTCAATTCCCTGCGATAGAAATTAGCCAGCCTATCGGGTTCTGCATGCGTTACAATCTGAACCACCGATTTCACGAGGAAAGACGATGAAAAGGTTTATATCCCGGTACAAAAAGGCCCTGATTGAGAAATAGCCAGGCATCTCATTTCATCCACGGCTCAAGGAAAAGGACATAGGGGCGGAATGGCATCGGGGGGAAATGGGTGAATGATGCAAGAAGAGGACAAGGTCATTGACTCCAATCTGCTCGGCCCATGTGGCGTCTACTGCGGATACTGCCTTGCATACAAGAAGAAGGTCTGCTCTGGATGCAGGTATGAAGCTGAGATGCAAGCCATGAAAGGTAAGCCAGAGTGGTGCACTCTGCTGAATTGTACTCGGAGGAGGCAAATGAAAGAGTGCTCAGACTGCGATGATTTCCCATGCAAGGAATACGACCCGGATAGCATCGGGATGTATTCTTGGATGTACATCAGGTACATCAATGAGAAGATCAAACCCGCTGAGAAAAGGCCATAGGGGCGGACGGGCATACGACGAATGGTCGAGGGGAATGGCATGAGGTGGTTAAGGGACAGTAAGAGGCGTACCATCTTACTTGCGATAGTAGTCTGTTCGATTGTAGTCCTATCAGCCGTTGTGGTATATGCCGCACCACTTGTGACTGTCAGGATTCTTACCAGCAATCCCCACGAAGAGGAAGTATCCTTGAGAGTCTACTTGGATGGCATATTCAAGGACGAGATCATAGCGGTCACAAGTTCGGAGTATGTAGTAGCTGCCGCATGGCATGTTACCACGGGAACACATGTGGTGACAATTGATTCTGGGAAATTCGTGTTCTACGCTCACAACGCCACGGGCATAGAATGGACATACGAACCGCCTGATGGGATCATCGACTCAACGACATCTGAATTGTTGTATCCATTCCGCACGATGAAGGTCGAATGGTATCCCTCGGAAGAGGTGGACGATTCCCCGATGTAATCGACACGGAAGAGCTTGGCCAATGAACAGCCATCGTGAAAAAAGGCCATAGGGGCGGAGAGAAGCCCTTAAGCCGCATGAGGCGATTCGACCAACAGAGGGTCTAGATATGATTAAGATTCTTTTCACCACCGGATTGGTGATTTGTGGAATCGCTGCAGGATTACTTTTGATGGGCAAGATTGAATCTGGCGTGGCAGCACTCGTGGGCATTGTCGGGATCGGTTTGATAAGTTCATCTGCCATGAAGTGGCGTCCCGCTCAACCCCCAGAGAAAAGGCCATAGGGCGGGCTTCCCCCGCAAACGATAAATGCTCTCGATACAGTGGCAATAACCATCATGTATTGCCGCCAATGCGGTGCCTCCAATCCAGAAGACGCCAAATTCTGCCGGGCATGCAGAAGAAGAGTAGAAGGATACAGAGACCCGGTTTTCTACGCAGAGTCGGATTCATGGAACTCTTATGGCAACTTCATTCTCATATCCGGACTGGTGTTCGTGGCAATCATCCTGCTGATGTGTTTCATGCTATATGCATAGCTGAAGAATGTGGATGAGTGTGAACCTGAGCTCAATTCCTTGCTGATTGAAATCAGAAAAAGGACATCTGGCTAAACAAGGTCAAGACCCCACAGGGTCCACCATTCGATTGAGAAAAGGTCATAAGAGAGGTAGACATTCAACATTGCCGGGATGGACTATAAACCGACTTAGATTGGTAGAAATTGTCCTAGTCGTCCTGGGCATCTTCTTTATCTTCGGGGGCTGGGTCGTTGGACCATCGGGAGATGTCATTCTCATCTTCCCATACTGGCTTTACGTGTTCGGGTTCACGCTAGTGACGATTGCACTGTACCTCTACGTCATGAACCTACAACTTGAGAAAAGGCCATAGGGGCGGAAGGGCGAAAAGCAAAAGGCATATAGGACTCAATCTCCCCCTTCAGAGGCTTTGGCAGACCCAGAAGCGATTGCAGATGGATTGAATCCCTTCACTATCAGCCATACCGCCAGAACCATTTCAAGCACGGCTATTGGGAGATTCAACAAGATCGTGGAAGCATCAAGAGCACCGATAACGCCAAACGCACCCAACACGGCCGCCGTTAGCATGAATATGCCTCCGACAAATCCCCAGACAGATAACGGTCGAGGAACGAGTTTTGACTGATACAATAGATAGAAAACCATCAGGCAACCAAAGCCAAAAACAATATCCGCTGGGATACTGGACCATTCTTGTTGTGCAAGCAATATAGTGCCTTGAACCTCAAAAGCGGTGGCATTCGAAGCTCCCGCATCTACATATTCCTGACTTAATGTCAATAGCGATAGTAGGCTCATTGCCACAACAATAAAGATCACGAACTCGAGAGTCCTGAAGCCAACGTACGCTAGAGCCAGACCTTCATTGACTTTCTTGAGGATGGGAAATATCATAACCGCAATGCCAACAACTGCGACTCCCATAATCAAGTAAAGGAGCGCTCCCAATGCCACTTCGTTTTCATGTGCAGAAGTGTTAACAAGATAATCTGGATCATCTGTAATAGGCCCTGTCAAGATAGCACCTATCATTCCTGCAACCGTCGCAACTACAAACAATATTCCGACAATCATTGCGGTCTTTCTGTGTGAGTCCATTCTTCCACCAGCCTACCTAAACACAGTTATACCTAATATAGCGTTTTGTATCCTCCAGTCATCTTATTGATGATTTTCGATGCCCATCTCACACTCAATCTCGTCTCATATGGGAGCCAAAAAGAGAGCGAAAAGGGTTTGGTCTATCATCTCTCGATTCTTCTCCTCGGCGAAGATGCCCTAACAGGGGCATTTTGGGGTGTGAGCCAGTTAGTTATGTGATTCCTAATCCCAATGAGTCTATGATTGAGGGAGAAAAGGCCATAGGGGCGGAGAAAGGATGAAAAGGGTTTAGCTCCGGTCAATTCCCTGCTGATTGAATTCGAGTCGTGACATACTGGCTCCTCAGGGATTCAAATCCCCTTCGGTCCACCTATTCAACTGGCATGGGTACAAGAATACATTTTCGGCTATACGTTTATAATCGTCATAGCAAGGTTTGGGTCATGGACGAAAAGATCTATGTTAAGTATGCATGGATAACCTTCTTCGCTCTAGGAGCAATCTTCCTAGTATCTGCAGTGCCTCATGCATTGGGCTTTAACACAGACCCAGCGCTGGTAAAGAGTATTAGTGGCATGACACCAGACGATTTGAAAGATTCGAATCCGATGTTTTTCGACTTGTATAGTTACTATTTCATGGGTGGAGCCTTGTCTGATATTGGCTTCGCCTTTCTTATCATAGTCATCTCTATGACTTCATATAGACGAGGGGAAAAGTGGGCTTGGTATGCTTTCTGGTTTGTTCCGGCGTACTTCCTAGGTTGGGTTGCCCTTAGCCTAGCCATTGAATCAGCCTCTTCAGCGCTCCCATATTTGATGGTGTTTGTCATCTTGAGTCTCGTGGGACTGCTCCTACCGTTCAGGAAGTTCTTCCCAAGCAAGGCATAACCCTCAAAGATAGGATGGAACTATCGAAGACGGGAATACCTAGACCCGAGAAGAGATTCATTGGACCGATTCTCGGGAAAAGTCGCACTAGAGTATGGCTGATAAGGGGTCCAGCTCGTCGCCAATTTCCTGCGATAGAAATTAGCCAGCCAATCGAGTTCTGCATGTGTTACCCTGCACGGCATATGCAGTCCCTAACCGATTCGAAAGAATGATGTCGGGGGAGGTCTATAGACCTCCCCGAAGAGGGTTTGTTAACGAGATCCGAAAGACACTGGAATCAGTGGCATCCAGAGTTTACTTGGGTCCGTTCGGGTTAATGGTGCTTGGCCCCGAAGTATGCGTGGGCCAGATGGTCCTCGTCCATCAGTATTTTTATGGTGGCCTTCCTAATCTTCTCCTCACCGCCCGTGTCCAGGTTCAACACAATCCAGTACAGGAAGGGCCAATCATCATCTGGGACCGCTGTGAGAATCGCGGTTGTGCCTGCTACGTAGTTGTAGATGCCTGGCGGCGGGCTAGTAGTACCCTGCAAAGGGTCGGCAAGAATCTGAAGCGAATAATATGTCACTTCCGTCTCAGCCGCCGCCACGTTCGTCGAGATTGCAGGAATACCTGCAAAACACACCACGAGCACCAGCATAATGGCACCCGTCAATCCAGCTCTCGCTAACCCTAGTTCCTCTTTTTTATGAGCCATTTCCAAGACCCGAGCATCGTAATGCATTCAGAGTATTTGAATCTACTTTCATGGCGCACAGTGAGAAAAGGCTCTCTGAACGGAGAGAAGCCCTTAAGCCATCTAATGCGATTTAGGACCGGGGAAGATGGCGATGAGATGTCCGTACTGTGGGTTTACCATCTCAGATCAAGCGAGGTTCTGTGAACTATGCGGAACCGACCTCAGAATTGCTGCCGACATTCATCCACCTGCGTCCAAATCGGGAACCCCGATAGCCATTATCATAGTGATTATCATATTCGTTTTGATTGCTGCCTTGGCCGTGAGCGTCAAATTCCTCGACATTGCAGACAACTCCCCAGCACCCTCCGAATCTCCTCCCACGGATGCGCCGACTGAAGATGATACCACGCCTCCGGCAGTGGACGAAAAATGGAGTACCGTTGGGGTGAGTGTTCAGAAT
This sequence comes from Thermoplasmata archaeon, assembly GCA_014859835.1. Lineage (GTDB taxonomy): Archaea > Thermoplasmatota > Thermoplasmata > UBA10834 > UBA10834 > UBA9653. The sequence continues at coordinate 5,672 of JACZKW010000022.1, forward strand.
TGGAATGCAGAAGTCACCTACTCTTACAGCATCTACATCGACGGCAGATTCAGTTCTTCCGGAGAGATTCGTCCGATGACTTCGGTCTTCTCATCTCATGATGTCTTCTGGACTGGCACTTACTTTCATAACACAACCGTTGAGATGAGATGTACTGCAGGAAATCAGATAGAGTATGTTGAAGTCGCTGAGAATACCATAGGCGCAAGCGTGACTTTCAAAATTGACGGGCCTGATTGGGATTGGTAATCGTGAGAAAAGGCCATAGAGGCGAAAGGGGGCTGGAATCATGACCACGACAGATGTCATGGACTTGGAGATTCTAAAACATGCAATGAGAGTCGGGTCTCTCTGTAAATCTTGAAAGCGAATATGAGTGTTAGTATGGAGAACAGGAACATTAGCAGCGTTGCCCACCAATTCGTAAGCGGATCATGCAAGCCTGCATCTACTGTTTCACCAAGAGCGGCGATTGTGAAAACAGACTGTAATGCTAAGAAGATGACATCAAGACCTATTATACCCAGAAGTCCATATCTTTTGCCCAAGAGGAACAGAGCCGCGAAGATGTCTATCAAGCCATATATCAACAGGACTGTCAACGCGCTTTCAACATCATCAAAGCCGTGTTGATCCATTCCTATCAGATACCCTCCAAAGATCGAACGAAAGAGCAACGTCACGACTAAAGCCTTACCGCTCCATGTGAGTTCCACTGTACGCCTCCTTCTTTGGTTTAGGTGTGCTCATTTTGTCAGGTCTACTAATCCTTTGGTAAACTAGGAAGTGATTGCAGATGGGTTGAATCCTTTCACTATCAGCCATACCGCCAGAACCATTTCAAGCACAGCTATTGGGAGATTCAACAAGATTGAGGGCGTATCAAGAAAACTTATAACGCCAAACGCACCCAGCACGGCTGTCACTAACATGAGTGTGCCTCCAATAAACCCCCAAGCTGACAATGGTCGAGGAACGAGTTTTGACTGATACAATAGATAGTAAACCATCAGGCAACCAAGGCCAAAGACAATATCCGCTGGGACGTTGGACCACTCTTGTTGTGCAAGCAATATAGCGCCTTGAGTCTCAAAAGAGGTGGCATCTAGAGCTTCTGCACCTACATATTCCTGACTTAATGTCAATAGCGATAGAAAGCTCATTGTTACAACAATCAAGATTACGCACTCAAGAGTCCTGAAGCCAACGTACGCTAGAGCCAAACCTTCATTAACGCTCTTAAGGATGGGGAATATCATAACCGCAATACCAACAATTGCAGCTCCCATAATCAACGTAAAGAGCGCACCCAATGCCACTTCGGTCTCATGTGCAGAAGTGTTGACAAGATAATCAGGATCATCCGTAATAGGCCCTATGAAGATAGCACCTATCAGTCCTGCAATCGTCGCAACTAGAAACAACACTCCCACAATCATTGCGGTCTTTCTGTGTGAATCCATTCTTCTACCAGCCTGTCGAACCGCCGTCATCACTAAAATCCTTTTACCCTTTCACGTATGGTTCGGCGCTTTCCAGTCAACCTACTAGTAATCCTCGATGCCTATCTCACACAAACTCTCGTCCCATATCGGAGCCAAAAAGAGAACGAAAAGGGTTTGGTCATCTCTCAATCAGTCTCCTCGGCAAAGATGCCCTAACAAGGGCATTTTCAGGTGTGAGCTAGTCAGTTTCGTGCTCTCTAATCCCACAAGGTCCACACCTACGCATAGCCAGACATATATTCTCGCTTTTCAATCAAATGTTTAAGACGCGGTTGAATATTTGACAGACCTTCCGCCACTACGTTCTCAAACAGGCGGTTCAAACCGTCAATCGCTGCTTGCTATCTCACCCGAGCGTAGTGCTTTTCAGTTATCGTCGTGCTCGGATGCCTCATGGTATTCCTGGCCGCCGCTAAACTCTCTCACCGGGATGTGCCATGGGCGCGTCTACTTACTTCCCCATCGACCGACGACGATGATCAGGACGACCATAGCCACTGTCAATACTATGGCAAGGACCATGTAGATAAGCCAACCAACTAGGTCGATGTCAACGAAAGTCGTGTCGATGCCAGCAACCTTCAGTCCGCCCGTAACCACATCCTTCCACAGAAGGGCGATCACGAACCCGAAAGCAGCCGCTAGGGCTGTCGAGACCGTTAGTTTCACTTCACGCGCCGATAGCTTCTTTTCCTCCGCCATCGCGATTCTCCCCAGAGTTGAACAGAGTTTTCGACCATAATACTATCGCAACCTCGTTGCTGCTGACTGACGCCAAACGAAGAGCGCGCCTGAGAGCAGATGAAAAGGCCATAGAGGCGGAATAGCGATCGGACGCAGCGCTTTGCTGGGTTTTGTTGTTATGTTCCACAGTTATGACGACATTTCCCTTCTTGTGCCCTTTCTCAACATACCGATGAGCTTCGGCAATTTGCGCCAGCGGATAGCGTCTATCTATGACCGTTTTTATCCTTCCCGTCTCGACGAGCTCTTTGAGTAGGACTAGATATTCAATAGGTATCTTTGGCGTTCCATCATCGACTGAGATGTATTTCCCGTTCGGAGTTAGTGCTTCTTTGCACAGTAATTTCAATTTCGAGCTTTTCCTTTTTCCAGCGGCATCAAAGACAAGATCATAAAGCTCTCCATTCTTCGTAGAGTCCTCTTTTGTGTAATCAATCACCTTATCGGCTCCCAGAGATCTCACTAACTCCAGATTAGTAGTACTACAAACCCCGGTGACTTCTGCGCCAAAGTGTTTGGCAAGCTGGACCGCAAAAGTACCTACCCCTCCGGAAGATCCATAAATGAGAACTTTCTGTCCATTCTGTATGTTTCCTTTTCGAAAAAAATACAACGCTAGAGTTCCTCTAGATGGAAGAGCGGCAGCTTCCTCAAAGGTCACATTGGACGGTTTTAACGCTATAACACAGTCGGCAGGCATACGCAATCCGTCTTCAGGCAGGCAAACGTACTCGGCGTAGGCGCCAAAACACTTCCCCGTAAATGCAAGAACCTGGTCACCTTTCTTAAATCGTTTCACATCTTTGCCGACAGCTTCAATTTCTCCGGCCAACTCAAACCCGAGTATGGGTTTTCTTGGTCTTCTGAAGCCAACGAATATTCGCATGGGGACCCATAGCAAGATACTTACTTTGCCGCTTCGAACGAGACAGTCCGAGACAGTTGCTGTCGTCGCATGAACCTTTATCAGTACTTCATTATCTCTGGGAACAGGTTCTTCAACCTCTGCCAGCTGAAGAACTTCAGGTGGCCCGTATTCTGTGCACACAACGGCTTTCATGTTCCCCTCGTAATCTATTCTGATGCGCTACTTCTATCTCGATTATGTCTGGTTGGCAGACACAGAAGCGATTGCAGATGGATCGAATCCCTTGACTATCAGCCATGCCGCCAGAACCATTTCTTGCAGGGCTATTGGAACAGCCAATAGTATCCTTATCCCTGAAGGTTCTTTGACGGGGCCTTCGTCAAACATAATCGATAGAACCATTGTCAACAACAATGCAATCGCAATCAAACCCCAAACTGATAACCATCGAGGAATGAGTTTTGATTGATAGAATACATAGTAATACATCAGAGCGCCCGTGCAAAAGGAGAGTACTCCCAATACAAAGCCCGCCCAAATATTTACTGAATGCATTGAAGCAGCCAAGATTTGATAAGATGATGCAGTCGGAGACCCTGCGCTTGCATAGTCCTGACTTAATGACACCAGAGATAGTATGCCTAGTGCAGCAACAATGTAGAATACGGCTTCAATAAGCCTGAAACCAACAGACCCAAGAGCTAGACCTTCATTGTGTTTTCTTAGAATTGGATACAACATAACTGCAATACCAGCACTTGCAGCAGCCCCGATGAACTTGAAAAGCACTCCCAATACTACTTGATCTTGATTCAAAGAAATCTTATCAAGGTAATCAGAATCACCTAGAATAGACTGTGTGAGAATAGGACCACCAACTAGACTCGCAACCAGCGCAATTATGAACAACACTCCGACAATCATTGCGGCTTTTCTGTGTGAATCCATTCGTCCATCAGCCTGTCGAACCGCCGTTACGCCTATATCTCCTTGCCCTTACACGTAAGGCTCGGCGCTTTCTGGTCATCTTATTGGCAATCTTCGATGCCTACCTCACACAAACGTTCGTCCCATATCGGAGCCACAAAGAGAACGAAACGGGTTTTGTCATCTCTCGATCTCACTCCTCGGCAAAGATGCGCTAGCAAGGGCATTTTGGGGTGTGAGCCAGTCAGTTTTGTGCTCTCTTATCCCAATGAGTCGATGAGAAAAGGCCATAGGGGCGGAAAAGAAGAAAGGAGTTTAGCTCCGGTCGATTATCCCCTGATTGACCCAGATATTCACCTTGCTGGCCGTCGCGCTCGCTTATCCGCATTTATAATTTCCCAAGGGAGTACAAATCCATCTGAAGGAAGAAAAGAGTCACCCCAATCCCTATCACGATCAGGATGGCATTCACCACGACATCGTCGAACCTTACAACGCCCTTGTATCTCCTCAGGGATAACGGGTATAATAGCTTGCATCCTTGGAAGGTCAACGAATCCTCAAGCGTATGGACGAACGAAGCCATGAAGACTACGACAGTGGATGGAAGGAGAGGGATCGTATCCAACCAAGACATTTGAGACGTCCCCGACACGGTAATCAGGAGGACCGCCCACGCCAACGCGAAGAGCATCGACGCTAGGAGGCTGTGAGATGCAGCAGACCGGTGTACGCGTCTGCTGAGACCAGAGAATATGAGATCGAAATCAGGGAATATGCCGAAGAAACCACCCAGCACGATCAATGAAATGGGTTCACCCCCCGACAGAGATGCAGTGGCGGACCCTACGGCGATTCCTGAGATGAGATGCGTGAACCGTTTCATGGTATTCTACCTGTCAGGGACAACTCAGCCACGAACACTCAGGGAGATATTAGTTCTGTGGACAAGATACTCGAAAGTAGGCAATGAGACATCAGTTGACATGCGCGACAGCAACTGTTATCTATCGTCAACATGATTGGAGCCACAGGTGAGGTTTTGATATCGAAAGAATCAATGAAGTTCCTCGAAGAACTGACCAACTGCTTTGGCCCATCTGGCTTTGAGAAGGAGCCCGCCAGAATAGTCAAGGGATACGTGTCGAAGTATTGCGATAGCATCACTACGGACAAACTAGGTTCGCTGCTATTCACTAAGAAAGGATCGGCCGAGAAACCAGTCGTGCTTCTCCCGGGCCATGTCGACGAAGTTGGGTTCATGGTATCCTCCATAAACAAAGCAGGATTCCTCACATTCAACCCGCTAGGAGGGTGGTTCGATCAGGTCCTGCTCGGTCAGAGAGTGAAGGTCAAGACCGCCAAGGGAATCATTCCTGGCATCATCGCGGCGAAACCGCCACACCTTCTTTCGGCGGAGGAGCGCGGCAAGGTTGTGACCAAGGATAAGATGTTCATCGATATTGGAGCGTCTAACGAAGATGAAGCCAAGGAGATGGGCGTGAGGCTGGGCAATCCAATAATGCCAGACTCATGCTTCTCGACCATCGAGAAGAGGATATTCAAGGATGGCAAGAAGAAAGGCAGCGACACCATCGCCATCGGAAAGGCGTTCGACGACAGAATAGGCACGTTCATCGCCGCCGAAGTGGTCCGGACCTTGTCTGTGCAGAAGATCAAGCATCCCAACACAGTCGTTGGAGCGGCCACCACTCAGGAGGAGGTCGGGCTCAGAGGTGCGAGGACTACCGCTCATGTCGTGAACCCAGATGTATGCCTCACGCTCGAGGTGGATATTGCAGGGGACGTCCCTGGCATCGAAATGAGCGAGGCCCCGACGAAAATGGGGCTCGGACCGTCGATAACGACCTATGACTCGTCTATGATACCTAACCAGGAACTGCTCGAGTTCGTGCTCTCGACCGCGGACAGGTCCAAGATACCATATCAGTTGTCCCAGATAGCAAGAGGAGGCACCGATGCGGGCATTATCCACATCTCCAACGCGGGTTGTCCGAGCCTGGTGATCGGCGTCCCGACGAGACACATACACGCGCATGCTGGCCTGTTGAGCCTCTCAGATACGGAGAACGCCATCAAGCTGCTAGTGGAAGTCATCAAGAAGATGGACAGGAAGAAGGTTGACAGCTTCACCGAGATTTGAACAGAGGCTGAAAATGGAAGACCTGTTCGATCCGATACTCGTCAAGAATCTGCGAGACGCCAAAGCTGCGCTTGCCAGGCATGGAATCGTAATCCTCAGGACCATACAGAGCGAGCTGGAGCCTGCTATATTGGTCAAGGTCAGAGACTCGATGGCATCCTCACAGGGAAGATTGAATAGAATGAGCGATGAGGACCTCGACGAGTTCATGGGAGAGGTCAGGAAGGCTGCGACTAAGGCAGCGACCGAACTTGCGACCCTGCACACTCACCTACTGACAAAGTTGGGGAGTGAATACGTCGTCGACCTCGTCAAGGAACTTGACGGGATCAACCAGCTATTCCGTTGGGAGAGGATCGCGAAGGTCACTGACCCAGTGAGTGTACTTCTGGTCTCAAAAGGGTTCGACCGGATCGAACTCGATGGTCCGCAGGAGGTGTCCGATGCCTTCGCCGTCGAACTCACTGAGAAATGGCCTCGTTCCTTCGACAGATTCAAGGTGCTGGCCGATGAGACTGCAAGTAAGATCAAGGACATGGGCGCAAAGCCAGCGACGAAGGAACCTACCCCTGCGAAGACCAGGAAGAAGAGCAAGAAGAAACGGTGATCACCTTGGCAGTCCTGTCAGATGCCGATATACTCTCTAGGTTAGGCGATGGATCCCTGAAAATCGGGGCCTATGCTGAGAAGAACCTCACCCCTAACGGATATGATGTGACGATAGAAGAGATTTGGATTCCGTCTACGGACATCAGGATCAGAGAAGGAGTAGCAGCCGTACCAGCGGAATCGTGGTTCATCATAGGCACCCGAGAATATCTCGAATTGCCTCCGGACCTGATAGGGCAGATATGGATCCGGACCACCTGGGTGCGCAGAGGTATATTGTCCTCTTTTGGCAGAATAGACGCAGAGTTCCATGGGAATCTGACCTTTTCTGCTCTAAATGCATCGAATAGCCCTGTCGATGTACCGATAGGCGAACGGTTCGCCCAGGTCATCTTCGAAGAACTCAAATCCCCGCCCTTGAAGACCTACCGAGAGAGGTCGGGCAACTATCAGGGGCAGAAGGGCATCACGCTCAAGCCCTGCAATCAGAAGAACTTGAGGTCGAAGCCATAGAAACCCATCGTCGGGGAGTAGCTCTTCACTTTCCGTCGGGAGAGCTCTGTCATGACCCTGCCCTTGCTAACAGCCATATCGGCGAGCGCATGGAAACGGCTCTCCAGTTCATCGTCTTCCATTATCTCGTAGAAATGAATCACTCCACCGGGCTTGAGGGCGTCCAGCGCGTCCAGCAGGAATTCCCTGGCGCTGTGAGGGAGGTTCATGATGATCCTATCGGCCTTCTCGAGATCCTTGATGACCGCCCTGGCATCACCAAGGATCGGGTTGACACTGCTGACCTTGTTGAGAGCGATATTCTCTTTCAGGTATTGGATCGCATCGGGGTTCGTGTCAATGGCGTGAACGACCTTCGGCAGCCTTGTCTTTGCAATCATGATGGAAAAGGGACCGATCCCCGCAAACATATCTATGATGACCTCGCCTGGCAGGACCTGTTTCGCGACCGCGTCGCGCTCGGTCGCGAGACGTGGCGAGAAGAAGACCTTGACCACATCCAGCTTGAATGTGAGTCCATATTCCTTGTGAGTGATCTCAGTGGATCCCTCGCCCGCGACGACTCTGACCTGGCGGGTGCGATATTCGTCCTTGACGCCTTCGTCCACGCATACGGTCTTGACAGACTTCTGCACCGCCATGATGGCGTTCCCGATGTGCTTCGCGTGTGGCAGGACCTCATCGGACATCTTGACTATGGCCACTGAACCCAGGACATCGTATGATGACGGCAGAAATGGCCTCAGCGAATCGGGCACGTCGACCAATTGTCTGTAATCATTGATCTGTGCCTCGACTTCAGTGAACTCGCGGGTCTCGATGGGATAGCCCAGATCGACCCTCTGATTCACAGGCAGAAAGACTGACTTCGAATCTGAAACCACCTCGAGATCCGTTCTAAGCATGCCCTTCTCCAGCAATCTGCGCCTGACAGGTTCAGTTTTCTTCTTCGGAACGACTAGGCAGATAGATTCCATATCCATACACGCATCGGTCTACTCGATAGATAAACCAATCCAATCGTATGATTGGCATAGGCCTCCGGAGGGGTGGCGGTCCATATCCTATGAGATCAGACCCAAGGACCACCACGGACCCCGATTCCCAAGCCTTTCATCTTCTTCCTGTACTCCTTCAATACTGCGATATAGTCCTTGCTTGGTCTCCGCCTGCCGGCATCCCATGCCTCTAAGAGCATCTTCCCCAATGGAGGGGCCTGAAGCTTGTCCTCATAGCCCTTGACCAATCTTGTGACCAATTCGTTCGCATCGGCCAGGCTCATACCAGCGACCGCGTGCCCCACCTCTGCCGATATCCTTGGCTCGACCGGGGTGGTTCTGTCCTCCTCTTTGTTTGATGCCACACCCAGCGATTCGATATGCAGTCCAGAGGTCACTGCAGCAGTGACCGACGCAGAAGTCTCCAGCAGACACATCAGTGTCGATGGACCGGCAGAGGTGTAGTTCAGATTGACGGAGAGAAGATGCGTGTTCCTGCTGATTGCCTGACCAGACAGGCTGATCAGCCAGAGGAGCTCCCGACAGCTGCTAGATACGTATCTGAGATGCAGAGGGAAGGGCAGGAGCCAGCTAGCCTGATAGGTCAGTATCCCCATCATGTGATGTGCGATGTTCGATATGGCTGTACCTTCAGGTCCGCCGGCATAGCCACCCATCATTGGGCCAAAGCACATTCCGATGGGACCGCCGAGCCCAAGAGCCACGGTAGCCTTGTTCAGCCTCGCGAAATCGACCTTCATCGGATCCATGCAGCATATCATGTAGCCATCAGATTGACGCAGACCATACTTCGGATGCATCGCGCCAGCAAGTGCGATGTCAGACTCGGCAGTGGAGAGCGCGTTCATCACGGGCATGCCCTGACGACCGACACGGTTGCACGCTTCCCTGAACAGAACCGCGTTCCTCTGGGCACCAAGGACTTCGAGAGGTGATGCGGGTCTGATCCTCATCCCCCCCACTCTTGTGAGCGCGGGAGTGGTTATCGCGTTCGCCTCGGGTATCTCGGCGTATCCCTCCACAAGGGCAAGGAATGATTGCTCGCTCGAACAAGCGCCTCCGCCAGCACCCAGCAAACACCAGGGAGGATTCTTATCTCCCACGCTCCTCGGTCGGAGCGTTCTCCGATCCTTTCCCTCGCCGAACTCTATTTCGGACGGTGCGAACCTGAGAGCCTCTTTGACTTCGCTCTCGGTATATGATATGACCCGGTTCGTATTGGTGCAGTATGCCCCAACTTCGACGACGAGGTCGAATGCAGCCTGGAATGCATCGTCCGCAAGCGTAGGATCGTCGGGTATCGGAGTATTCCTATCGAAGTGGATGTCGTATTCCTTGACCTTCTCGTTCACCTTAGCTGCGAAGGATCTCAGCTGGTAGTCCGTCTCGCTCATCGGCTTACCCTCAAGCGCCTTCTGCATCACGTCTAGTATCTGGACCACCAGAATCACCTCCCCTTGACCGCTTTGCTGGCAAGCTTGACCGCATGCACAGCGTTCTTCCCCCAGCCATCGGCCCCGATCTCGTCAGACCATTCCTGTGTAGTTGGGCCTCCCCCGACCAGAACAGTGAATTTTCTCCGATCCCCTGACGCACTCAGATAATCGATGATGTCCTTCTGCGACCCGATCGTGCTGGACATGAGAGCTGATGCGCCGATGATCTTGGCGCCCCTTGCCTTGGCCTCGTCGACGAAGCTAGAAGTCTTGACGTTCACGCCAAGGTCGATGACTTCGAAGCCACCCGCCATAAGCATGCTGGAAACGATGTTCTTTCCAATCTCATGGACATCCCCCTGGACCGTGCCGATAACAACGGTTGCCTTGGAGGTCTTCTCGCCCTTCGGCACGAGCGGCAGAAGCAGGGCGAGAGCAGACTTCATGGCGTCCCCTGCGAGCATTAGCTCAGGGAGGTATATCTCCATCTTCTCGAACTTTTCACCCACATCATGTATTGCAGGAACCAGTCCTTTCTCAATCGCCTGCAGAGGATCCATCTTCGCGTGGATGACGGCCTTTGCAGCAGACACTGCGGCGTCGGAATCGTACTTCAGCACGGCTCCGCGCAGCTGCTCCAGAATCTTCTCAGCATTCACTGTAGCTACCCCCACTCAGGACAGGACCGCCACTCCACCAAAGCATAGGTCCGTCCCAAGAGGGGATTGGAATACGAGGTTATGAGGGTAATCGAGAAGGTTTAAACAATTGATGTACTGAAAGAAAAATCGGATGCAAATCAAGGAGTGTCTGGATGGACAAATGTAATCTATTGGGTCAGTGTTCCTACATCCATGGTGAGACGAAGCGGCAAACTCTCATTCATCGGACTTGGACTTCATGATGAGAATGGCATAACACTTGCCGGCCTCGATCGCATAAGATCTGCAGATGTAGTCTTCGCAGAATTCTATACTTCGAAACTCTCGGAAGGCGCACTCGAAAGACTCTCAGCGATGACGAACAAGGAGATCATAGCGCTAGGTAGGGAGGAAGTCGAGGATGGCGAGAGGATACTCAAAGAAGCAGGCGAGAAGAAAGTCGCACTCCTGGTTGCGGGGGACCCGATGACCGCGACGACACACATAGACCTACGGTTGCGCGCCCACAAGGCATCTATCGACACCGAAGTCATCCATGGCAGCTCAGCCTTGACGGCTGTGCCGGGACTACTGGGTCTTCAGCACTATAAGTTCGGGCGTACGACGACTCTGCCCTTCCCACAGGAGGGATATTCTCCCACAAGCCCGTACGACATGATTGTGGAGAATCTGGAGAGAGGGCTGCACACGCTGGTTCTTCTCGACATCGATGCCGAGAATTCAAGATACATGTCAGCAAATGAAGGGTTGCATCTGTTGCAGGAGATGGAGAGAAGGATGGTGAAAGGTGCGGCAAAGGATGATTCCCTCGTATGTGTTGTTGCGAGGGCGGGATCCCCGGATTGCCTGGTTGCTGCAGGTCCATTGTCGAAGCTCGTGGCAATGGATTTCGGAGGGCCCCTGCACTCCATAGTCGTTCCTGGAAGACTCCATTTCATGGAAGAGGAATCCCTTGGACAATGGACCAATGGGAAGGATAGATGAGGAGAACGCTACTTATCTGGACCCGCAGAGCTCGTAAGGCCCCTCATAACGAATGTCAATTTTGTTATGATCGTGCTTGAGACAGTCCTTTCCTCCATCATCTTACGCTCAGGTATCAGCTTCACAGCCCCACATCTGGTGGAGGCTATCTGGCTGACTAGCCATCTGCAATCTCTGTCATTGTATTCATTACGGACATATCGAGACATGGCCGTGTGAGTCTTCTGTATGTGTCTGCCGCTAGTCATCAGGTTAGATTCTGCCATCAACCTATTCACCTCTTTTCATCATCCCTGCCGGATTTCTTCTGACAGGTTTCATTGATAGGCGGACGGGACGATCACACAGACGAGGGGATCCCACGACGGCCGACACAACGCATGCATGAGCCAGCGGACACAAGATATGAGATTTGTTTCCTGCGTAGTTTCTCCCGTGCTTCACGTCCTCATCGCCTACAAGTACAATGCGCGTGTAAGTTAATAAAACCTTCGTTTTAATGGTGAAAACCATTATATCACTGTTAAACCATATGCTTTCTGGGTACCCATGAAATCGATGAAAGTGATCAAGGATCCAATCGCGTTCCAGCTCCTCGGAGATGAGACTCGACGGAGGATGATATATCTCCTGAGAGGAAAGGAATATACGGTCAGCCAATTGGCATCCGAACTCAGTCTGACCCCACAGGCAATCTACCATCATATAAGGAAATTGAAAGAAGTCGAAATGGTCGAGGTCGCGCGCGAAGAGAGGATTGAGCACTTCATCGAGACATATTACAGGGCATCCGCTGAATTGTTTCAGTGCATGCATGGCACAAGCTCATGCTGCAAGGAAGACCTCGAAGAGAAGGCGAAACTGATAATCGATGGCCTGAAGAGCCTTGGATATGAGGTTGCTAAAGACGCAAACATGCTTTCAAAGATGATAGAGATCGAGGAGACCAAGGAAGAATTGGGCACAGTTCCAGAGATCATCGATCAGATAGGTGGGCTAGAGGATGTAGGCTTCTTCGAGAAACAGACCCTCGTCGAATATACCAAACTCTTGTTGATGTCCGATGAGGAATTCGAAAAGTACCAGCAGCAGAGCAAGAAGCTAAGAGATGTCCTGCGAGCCAATGTGAAGAAATCTGGCAAATCCAAGAAATCCTGAACTTTAGAATAGAATCGATAGACAGGTTAGGGCGCCCTCGCATTTCGGGAATTCCGTCATATCCAATGCAGTGACCCTGTACCCGTTCGATTTCAGAATGACTTCTGTACGCGGGTACCCTTTCGACATGATCACGGAGTCATCGACCGCGATCACGTTCGAACCATACCATTCCTCGTTTGGCACCACCAACAAGTCAAGCTCGCCGAGAACAGTGGAGTCGGCGTATTTTTCCGTGACCAATAATCTGCCTCTTCCCAAGGAGCTCATGAAACTCTTGAGGTGCATGATCTTCGGATCGCGGACCGTATCAACATTGGTCTCGAGCCATTCGCCCATCTGTTTCGCACCATCATCATTCGTTCTCTGTGTGATGCCACAAATCAGCCGATTGTCGAGATGGACGACGTCGCCACCCTCGATGGTCGCAGGAGCTGCTGCGAATCCGATTGACACGTGCTGAGATAGCGTCTTCCTGACAAGCTCTTCCTCGCCCTGTCGGCTCTCTTTTGCGGTCCTGCATATCAATGCCTTGCCATTGTGGACAACTGCCATATCTTCGACAAAGCAGGAGTCTGGATGTTCGTCATCCATTTCGAGGCAGATTACTTCCAGGCCCAATTCCGAGAGAGCGGCACAGTAGCGAGCATGCTGATCGCGAGCGTTGACCAGGTCGATAGTTCGCTTCAATGGATGTGACGACAGACAGTCCGAATACCTCGACCCGGGTGCTCTCACAATCGCCTTGTTTAGTGACACGGAAACCTAGTGACCCATCGCATAGAAGGGTCAAGTAACTTGCGAACCAGATAGAACGCTCAAATGTGTCGATTACTCGCGCATACACAGCATACATATGAACCGGGTAGAAATTGAATTATATTCCCATAATCAATCAAGGTTGGGTGGAAATCTGGAGGAATCCGATAAGGAGTCTAGATTCGTGGGTTTGAGGAAATTCAATCTCGCAATGGGCTTTCTGCACCTCATCCAAGGGACGTTGATGCTCTGGTTGAGCAAGAGTTCATCGTTACCCATCAATCTCACACTACTGCATTATGATCCAGTCACGGAGACCATAAACTCCCAGACGGATACACTCATCAACCTGCAACTTGGGCCTATGGTCGCATCGTTCCTGTTCATTTCTGCAATCGCTCATTTCGCTGTATCCTCTCCCAAAGGATATCCATGGTACGTCAAGAACCTGAAGGAAGGAACCAACTACGCCAGATGGTATGAGTACGCCGCAAGCTCCTCAGTCATGGTGATCGTCATTGCGATGCTGTGTGGCATATTCGAACTCTCCAGCTTGATACTCATATTCTCACTGAATGCGACGATGAACCTGTTCGGCCTTATGATGGAGCTCCACAACCAGACGACGAAGCGTACGAATTGGACATCATACTTCTTCGGGTGCTTTGCAGGACTGCTTGTGTGGATAGTATTGGGGATCTATTTCTTCGGAGCGCTGTTGGGATCCGGGGATTCAGTGCCGACCTTCGTGTATTTCATATTCATATCGCTTGCGATCTTCTTCAATGTGTTCGCGGTGAACATGGTCCTGCAATACAGGGCCAAAGGGAAATGGAAGGACTATCTCCATGGCGAGAGAGTCTACATCATCCTCAGCCTCGTTGCGAAATCCGCATTGGCATGGCAGGTGTTCGCTGGGACCCTCCGATGAATGATCTGTGAGCGACCCGGCAAGGAATCATATCAAGGACCACAAATTGCCTCGGAAAAACGATAGCTTTTTATTGCTCCTCGTTATCGGCGGTATGCTCAATTAGACATAACGGGAGGAGCTACTTAATGCCAGATTCTTCGAAAGCCCCGGAAACGGGCACCAATGAGATTGATGAGAACAAGGAAAGCATCGCAGTCCCAAAGAGGGCCGGCATGAGTTCGACCACCAAGCTGATCGCTCTCGCAGTGGTCATCGTGCTTCTGGTCGCCGTGCCGATAGGGTACATACTAACACAGAATGCGGACGATGAGACGCCCGAAGGTACCACGGTGCTCACCGTTACAAAGGACCAGTCTTCAGTCAACCTTACTATGGAGGAGCTGAAGGATATGACCACAACTACGGCTTCGGGTGGCTTCAAGAAGACCACAGGGACCATAGAAGGGCCATTCGAATTAACGGGAATACCCCTTGCGGATTTCGTCGATCTGTTGTACTCAGGCACGGACTATAGCCTCGAGGTAGTCGCCACTGACGGTTACACGATGGCATATAGTTCAGGTCAGGTCGAGGACGGCACTTTCGCATACTACGACCCGGAAGATGGATCGCTCCTCGGAGAAGGAGATTTCACGATGATCGTGGCCTATGCGCAGGACGGATTACCCCTGGAAGATATGGACCTGCGCATAGCCATTGTTGACGAGTCAGCCCCCATAACCGATGGACACTTCTGGGCGAAATACGTCGCAGAGCTCACCATCCTCCCGTTCGTGAAGGATTGGACCCTCAACCTGAGCGGTGTCATGGAACTCGCGATGGACAGGCAGACCTTTGAGTCCATTGCATCATGCGAATACCATGCAGCATCTTACACTTACGAGAATGAGACCGGCACACATGTCTATACAGGAGTCGCGTTGTGGACCCTAGTCTCCGCGGTCGATGGCGCAGATGGACCTGCAACGGATTACATGTTCAACGACCTGCTTGCTAGGGCAGGCTACAATGTGACGGTAAGTGCGACGGATGGCTATTCGAAGTCATTCACCTCGGAACAGGTGGCCAGGAACGACACCATGATCGTGGCGAACAAGCTTGATGGAGAGACACTCTCGGAAGATGATGGCGAGTTCCCGCTCAAGCTCGTCGGTGATGGTCTGACGTCAGGTCAGAAGATCAAGTCCATCAAGAACATCTCTATCGTCGACACGCATGAGGTTCCGCAGTGGACCCTGAACCTGACAGGATTGACGAACGCGGTAATATCCGCCGAGACCTATGTCGCTACATACTACTCAGGACTCCATGCAAAGAACTTCACATACACCAACTACGGTGGAGTGCACGCAGCGTACTACAATTACACTGACAGTGAGGAAGTAGCGCACACCTATGCTGGTCTGCCACTGTGGCTCCTGGTTGCAGTGATGGATGGAATGGATGAGAGCCACTACGAGTTGAACAGCACATTGGCAGCCGAAGGATACGACATTGTGCTCACCGCATCGGACGGCTACTCAGTGACCATCGCCTCAGCAACGACCGCGTTCAATGACACACTCGTTCTCGCGTTCATGCTTGACTGGGAGATGCTCACCGACATGGCGCCTCTGAGGCTCGTGAACGAGTTCCTGCCGGGCTCGATGAAGATCAGCAACGTGGTGGACATAGACCTCGAGAACCTGCCAGTCTGAGTCGAAATATGATAAACTCAAAGAGAAACAAGATCGCCCTGGTGATCGGCTCGATAGCCGTAGCTTGTCTGCTATTGGCATCGATGACCGTGCTCCTGCATAACGACGATGAAGGAGCAAACATCACTGGAGGCATCTTGCTTTCTGAAAACTCAAACAGGGTCATAGTCAGATGCCTTTCTCCTGACGTGACCCTGTCGCTCCGAGGATTTTCAGGAGAGATAATCTTCACAAATTGCGCCCCGGACGCCCAGGTTTCTGGCTTTGAGGGTGCGATATCACGCGATGATACGAACATATCATTCGTGGTTGACGGAGGCGATGACCAATACCAACTGAACACTCCGTTTAAGACGGATTTCAGCTTTGCAGTCCTTGGAGACAGCCAAGGATTCAACTCCATGCTTTCTGAAGCCCTCATAAATCTGGGGGATTGCGAGTTTGTGATCCATTGTGGAGATATGACACCATCAGGGATGCCAGAGGAATTCGATTCGCTCCAATCAGCGTTCGATGAATCGCCAGTACCGATATACACGACTCCAGGAAACCACGATGTGAAGAACAATGGCAGTCTTGAGTATCAGAATCGTTACGCGCCATTGTCATATTCATTCGAATATTCGGGGATCACTTTCGCGATCGTAGACTCGTCCGACCTCAACATATCCGAAGAGGAGATAGCATGGATGGAAGAGGTCTTCGAGGATGCGGATAGAAAGGTGATCGTCACCCATGCGCCTAGCTACGATCCATATACCGACAATCATACTCTTGATCAGGGGTCGTGCGACAGATTTCAGGAATTCGTGCTCGATCGAGAAATTGATGCAGTATTCACAGGACATATACATGCATTCAATTATCTTAGGGCAGAGAGTTCGGATTTCATCATTACAGGTGGTGCCGGGGCATCCCTGGATAATGGGACGCATCATTATGTGATTGTCACGGTCTCGACATCAGGGTTCGCCTACGAGAAGGTGGATATTCTTGATACCAATTCGATCGTGGATGGAATATCGCTGGTTGCCAAGGACGGGACGCGATTGAACCGAACATGTGAGGACCTCAAGGCGATGACACAGGTCCATCTTTATTCATCATATGAAAATCTCTACGGAAGCATCGGAGGGCAGGGATACTATACGGGGGTCCTGATCTCGGATCTGATTTCGATGATCGGAGGCATGGACGAGGGAGATATTCTGCGGATCACTTCCACTGACGGATTCTCCCAGGATTTCGGATATCTCAATGTCTACCCCAATGAGACTTGGCTTGATCTACAAGGGTTCATGACACTGTCGTTCGAGTACGAGGGAGCGGAGATACCAGATTGGCAGGACGGACCGAGGTTGTCGATGCTTCCCAGTGATGGATTTTACAGCAACTCGGATTGCGAGATAACATCATACGAAGGTCAGGGATATGACATCTATCCCTCTGCGGGCTCAAGGTGGGTTAGGAACGTGAGCGCCATCTCGATTCTTGACGGGGTGTGACCAGGATGAAATATCACTTCACAACGAAGGATCTGGTCACGATAGCTCTCCTGTCCGCGCTTGGCGGTGTGCTATCAACATATGTGGGTTATCTCGGCAACATGGTGAATCACATTGTCGGGGTTCCGTTCGGGGCAGGCCAGTTCCTTTCAGGACTGCATGTCATCTGGATCATGCTAGCAATCGCCCTGACGAGAAAGAAGGGCGCGGGCACCGTCACTGGACTCGTCAAGGGCATAATAGAACTGTTCATGGGGAGCACACATGGGATCGTGATAGTCGTGGTCTGTTTGATGCAAGGTATCATCCCCGACATGGTGATGTTCAAGGATAGCACTAAATCCGATCGGAACATCTTCGCATACACATTCGCAGGAGGGCTATCCGCAGCAACCAATGTCGTGGTCTTCCAGATATTCTTCTTCGCTGGAATCCCGATCATACTCATCGCAATGCTGTGCATGTTGGCATATGCATCAGGGATGATATTCGGCGGATGGCTCGTGCTCCAAATGCTGGATACATTGGAGACGTCGGGAATCGTCCGCGGACGAAAACCGATAATAGTGGATTCACCCGAGTTTGATGAGAAGGCGTACCTGGAGCAGAAGGGAAAGAAGAAGAAGGCCATCGCAGCGATGTCGGTGGTGGTCGCGTTCCTTGCAGTGTTCGCCATCGGGGGAGTATATTATTACATGTTCGTTTTCGTCCTGCCAGGTTCGGATACCATTGAAATAACCGGCGATGTGCAGAATCCATATGATTTCAGGTACAGCGATTTCGGGAACCAGGAGGTCACGATCAACGCCGAACTCATAGGCTCGGTGACTCATGTAGCACCCAAGAACTATACGGGTGTGCCCATCAACATCATAATCGAAGAGTCGTCTCCTGGAGATGATGCTTCAGATGTGGTCGTCTGGGGAAGTGACGGCTACACAGTGGTTTTCTCATTTGTGAGCGTAATGTCGGATGACAACCTAATACTGGCCGCGGAAGATGACATCTATACGCTGGTAGCTGCTGAATATGAAGGTGCGTATTGGGTCGAGGACGTCGTCAAAATCGAAGTGAGGTAGATGCTCGAAGTATCGCACCTATGCGTCAGGTATGAGAATAGATCCATACCTGCGGTTCAAGACATATCCTTCTCAATAGGACACGGAGAGTTTGTCGTACTAGCTGGCGATAGCGCATCGGGCAAATCGACCGTCATGCAGGCCGTGTGCAGATTCATACCTGAGATCATCCCTGCAGAACTATCCGGCTCGATTAGAATAGATGGAGAAGAGCTAGTCGACCCAATTGATACTGCACGATTCATAGCAATGGTGCAGCAGGATCCAGAAACCCAATTCTGCACAGAGACAGTCGAAGAAGAGGTCGCGTTCGGTCTGGAGAATTTTAGGTTCAAGGAAGAAGATATCCGTCGGAGGGTCCACGAAGCGCTGGAGATGGTTAATGCGTCTCACTTGACTGATCGAAGCATATCCACTCTGTCGGGAGGGGAGAAGCAGAAGGTAGCAATCGCATCGATGCTCGCACTCGATCCGAGGATATTGATACTGGATGAACCAACATCTAGTCTTGATCCGAAGTCCGTCGCTGAGGTCGTTTCAGCCATCGAGAAGTTCAGAGCGGTAAGGAGCATGACCGTGGTCGTCGTAGAACACAGGGTCCGCGAATTCATAGATATGGCGACTCGGATCATCCTTATGGATAGGGGCAAGATAGTGCATGATTGCACGGCTGAGGATCTCAAGTTCACAGGAATCTGTAAATCGCTTGCAGAGGCTCGCAGTTATCCTAAGATTGTCCCACGGGAGGGAACCGTACTTACTATCAGTCATCTCGACTACCAGATTGGGGGAAAGAAGATACTGGATGATGTGGGACTCACTGTGACGGATGGAGCGGTGGTCGCGCTTATGGGAGAGAATGGCGCGGGAAAGACGACTCTGCTGAAACATATCATGGGACTGATCAAGGTATCCTCAGGTTCAATAGAATTCAAGAACCATCGTATAACCGAGAATAACCCAGTCGAGCCATGGATACTGGGTAGAGACATCGGGTTGGTCTTCCAGAATCCGAACCATCAGATGTTCGAGAAGACTGTCGAGAAGGAGATCGAGTTTGGGCCAGTGAACTTCGGCACATCGATGGAAGAGGCTGAAAACGCAATCTCATCTTTTGAAAGCATCGAAGGAGTACGACGATATGTCCATCCCCAATGCCTCAGCTTCGGACAGAAGAGAAGAGTGAACATCAGGTCCGCTTCTGCCCATGAACCGAGCATACTCCTCCTAGACGAACCCTTTGCAGGACAGGACGAGAATAACGTATCCAAAATCATGGAATTGCTTGCCAATCTTCAGAGATCTGGCAAGACCATCATTGTCGTGACT
>JACZKW010000023.1:0-3266 GCA_014859835.1 Thermoplasmata archaeon
TCCAGGCGTGTTCGGTCACACCATGGGAGCATACACCGATTGGGGAGCGGAGATACATCATTCGGATTATGAAAACGCTTTCGAGTCGATGCTCGAATCGATATCCGCTCCGTCGGATATCGTACTCAAAGACACTAGCGCCTATGACGCGGCATTGAACCTAGCAGAGATCATTACCTTTGGTTATGACACTATAAAGGCCAATACGTGGATGGACGCGAACTATGACTGGGAGGATGATGTGTTCATATCCAGCGCAATGGCTTCGCTCTATGCTGCGGTGGATGGAGTTGCCGCAGCCGTGAACCATCTCATGATAGAAGCGTTCTCAGTCACACCTGTTCCCGAATCGCCAATCCCACCTCAACCTCCCGCATCACTCACTGCAACATTCCTCGATTCGACTGTATCGTTATCATGGACACCCCCGACGAACGATGGGGGGTCAAGCATAGCCAATTACCTGATCTATAGGTCGACCGAACCACAGGACCCATCCCATGTCGATTCAGTGGAAGGAGATGTGTTGATATGGATGGACGATTCAGTCGAGGAAGGGGAGGCATACTATTACTGGGTCGTCGCCGAGAACATCGCAGGCGTGAGCGATATGACTTGCATGACATTCATCCACATCCCGACGGAGCAAGATGATTCTCTGGCGATCATAGCAGTCGTTTCGGCTGTTGCGGCTGCCTTCACATCAGGCGGTCTGATTCTATCGCGAAGAAGGTCCCGCGGTTGAACACCAATATTCAACATTCTCATGTTCGACTCGATCGTTCGTGAAGGAAACTGTATTATGCGAATGGAGCCATTCTAAATCTGTTGAACGATGGAGAGAGATACGAGGACCATCGACATGGTGCCGTATTCGCAGTGGTCTTCGTGTTGATTGTGGCAGTGCTCCTGTTGCTGGAGTTGAGGCACGGCATAATCCCGGTCCTATATCTGACGAACATAGACGGAGACACCGAGCGTTTGCTCATCGCGATAATCGCAATATCCGTCACATGGCTAGTACTGCACAATATGCGGTATCTCTTTGAGAAGATCACGATTCCCAAGGTCGGCAGCCATGCACAGGCGCGCTCGATGTGGAGGCTCCTGAGCACGGCCGTCTGGATATTCGTCCTAATCACGCTCGTGCTCACGCTCATAGGTGAGGTGACCTCACTCATATTGTATGTCGGCTTAATAGGCGCAGCCCTCACATTGATTCTTCAGAAACCTTTGCTGAATATAGGCGCGTGGGCGCTCGTTACCTACAAGCGCCTATACAGAATAGGCGACAGGATCGCAATCGGAGGCGTGAAGGGTTACGTCCTCGACATAACCGCGATGTATACCGAGCTCAGGGAGTTCGGCGAGTGGATGAAAGGAGACACATTCACCGGGAGGATCGTCACGATACCGAACGGCTTGATCTTCGACCAGCCTCTGCACAATTACACTCGCGATTTCCCGTTCATCTGGGACGAGATAGTCAACCTCGTGACTTACGAGAGCGACATCGAGCTCGCGAAGAAATACATGATCGACTCGGCCAAGGAGATCGTCGGCGAGCTGATGGCGAAGAACTACGAGTTGTACCGGAGGAAGCTGGAGATACGGGACCTGGACCAGCTACTCCTGAAGGAGCCAGAGTACAGGATGGAGCTCTCCGATTCGGGTGTGAACATATATGTACTCTACTTCTGTCCAGTCGAAACGCGCAGGAAGATCAAGGCACAGATCACCGAATTGATATGGAAGAGGTTCATGGCGGATCCGCGGGTCGGAATAGCCTATCCACACATGCATGTCGTCGGAGACGTGAATCACGAGCATAAGACGTGATTTGGCAAGCAATGATTCGAGTTCTTTGACAAAATATGATTACGAATTATTCTAATGGGAATGTTTCCCAACATGAAATTTATATAGCATGTAGCGAATCTTTCTGGTCAGACCTCGATAAGGAAATGGTCAGTACAGTCATAGAGGGGGAAATGCGCAATGCAGATTAGCTCAGGTAAGAGAATCAGATTCGGGTGTTTTGTAGTCTTGATCGCCTTCGCCATGATGGCTCTGTCATTCACATCGACGATATCCGCGAGAGCGGAAGATGCAACATTGTCATCCACAAACGGATATGTCCATGTCGGTTGGCTGAGCGAAGTCGTCAATTGGAATCCATTGAACGTCGAAATGGTGGAAGACTATGTAGTCTGCCATCTGATGTACAGCACGCTTTTCACATATGACCAGGACTGGAACGGACCTGTCTATGACTTGGCGACGGGGTATTTCCAGATGGTTGACAGCCATACTGGCAAGATGACGACATACATCAATATCACTGACACTGCGTACTTCAGGAACGTAGCCAATCCCACTGACTTGTCCCGTCCATTGACGGCATACGATGTCGCATTCACATTCAACTTGATCAAGAGCAACTCAGGTGGCGCATTTAGGTTGTATCTGTCAGAGGTCAGCAACATCACCGCCATAAGCGACTACATGGTCAGCATGGACACACCTTATGCCAAGGCAACTCTACTCGACGATCTCGCGGGCATTCCCATTGTTCCGAAGTATCTATGGGAGAGCTATTCCAAGCCGCTTGGATCGATGAGCCCCGAGAATCTCGTCGGCAGCGGGCCTTTCATTTTCGATTCATATCTAAAGGGTTCGTGGTACAAGTTCGACACGGCACCCAACTACCATGGATCGGCAGACTACGGCGCAACGAGGACGGTCAGCATTGCAGGCATACAGTACACAATATACACCTCCACAGTTGTCCTGACTGTTGCCGCAAACACTGGAACGGAAGATTTCGTCGTCCTCACGGGAGACATTAGGACTTTCGTGGAGAACCTGGGAGACGGCGCAAGCGTAAACGTCTACAAAGCAGCGGTTCAGGAGCCAGGCATCTGTGACATCGCTATCAACGCTATCCCGGAGAGTTTCCAGACTTCGACATATGGGGTTCACCACCCTGCGCTTAACGATCCGAATGTGAGAAAGGCAATAATGATGACCTTGAAAAAGGACTACATCACAAATACCGTCTTGAACGGATTGGCTACGATTGGTTCATCAGTGGTGCAACCAGGATACTGGCAGGCGGATATCCAGAACCAGTTGGCTTACGATCCCGTTGCAGCCAAGAGCTGGCTCATGACACATGGATGGAGTGCCGATGCGGATAGCGATGGTTACTTGGAAGCGACCGCAGGCAATGCCTACGGGGTGCCGGCTGGCACCGAGCTCAGCGG
>JACZKW010000024.1:0-14802 GCA_014859835.1 Thermoplasmata archaeon
TAGCGGGGGTTGGATTTGAACCAACGATCTTCAGGTTATGAGCCTGATGGGATTTCCAAACTACCCCACCCCGCTGATTCGAGCATATATGACAATATAATTAAACGTATCCGTTCCACATTCCCAGGAAACGCGTTCAGAAGAACTTGCGTAGGCGAAGTAAATCTTCGATTGAACCTTTGATCTGAATCTTCCGGGTCGCGTACGCTTTCATCGCCCGCAGCTCACCCGACCACAGTTTCGTGAGGGTCTCGGCGCTCGCGATGACGCGTATGTCGGGGTTGTCGGCACCGCCCTTGTTGAGCTGTTGAACGTGTGCGTTCTCGAGGATGAAGTGGTACCATTGGCCGTCCTCTACTTCGACCTGTACGATCTTCCTGAAGCCGGAGAGTTCCTCTTCCAACTTCTTGTCCTCGTCGACCTTCTTGTTGAATCTCTGTATCGCTTCGTTGAGGAGTTGTTCCACCAATATCATCCCTCAAATGATTCCAGCTTCCGGAGGCCATTCACCATCATTAGGTTTTTGGCTGTGCTCCAGGATTTTCGAGTGTGCGGTGGGCATGAACCCTTCTTGCCGATCCAGTTCTTCATGAAGGATATCGTCTTCGGGTCCGAGGTGTAGCCAGAGCCTATCGGTTCGCCTATATCCGATTCTATCTCCTTGATCCGAGCATCCCTCGTGACCTTCGCGATGACCGATGCGGCCGAGACGACAGGGAACAGTTCGTCTGCCTTGTGTCTGGAGTATGTGCGCGCGCCGCATCTCATCTGGGACCGCACGACGCGGTCGAACTCCGCCTCGTTCGCATCTGCAGCGTCCAGGTAGGCTATCTCTGGTGAGAGGCGTTCGATTATGGTGGCGAACACGCGGGCTTCGAGCACGTTCATGGTCATGCTCTCCCTCAACGCGTCTATTTCCTCGGCGGAGACTTCCACGACCTCCACCTTCGCGACCTCCCGTATCAACGGTGCGATGGTCTCGCGTCTGCTCGCCGTGAGCTTCTTAGAATCCTTCACGCCGATCTTCCTGAGCACGTCCTCGGTCTTGACAGCGACTCCGCAGACGACCAATGGGCCGATGACCGGCCCTCTCCCTGCCTCGTCCACGCCGCATATCATAGCGGCTCAATGGCCCTTGGCGTAGATATTGGTTTTCAATCGCATTCGAAGAAGATGCTGGACTGTTGAAACGGATGATCAGAGGCGAGTCTGCGTTCACGTGTCTTTCGGGGAGAATCTGTATCTGTCCTTCGGTATCATTATCTCGAACCGTGCACCTTTTCCAGGGTCACCAGTCTCAAAGATGGACAGCCCTCCGAACTCCAGTATCTCGCGGGAGAGGAACATTCCGTAGCCCGTATGCTTTCCGAAGCCGGGTCTGAAAAGATTCGCCTTCTCGCCGAGCGTGAGACCGACGCCATCGTCTTCATAGACGAGCATCATATGATCTTCCTTGACCTGGTGGCGCAGGGATATGCGCTTGACGGTCTTTCCGTGCCTCTGTGAGTTGTCCACGAGGTTAGCGAGCACCTTCTCGAACATGATATCGGTCATGATCTCCAGGCCTCCGACTTCCGAAGTCGCTTGGATGCCCGATGCTTCGAGGTGCTCTGCGGCTTTCTCGAATGCGTCTCGCACGTCGATCCATTGTGACCCGCTCACGCCGATCTTCTGGTACTCCGCCGTGAACTGGAGCATCTGCCGGATAGATTCCGCGGATTTCAAGGATTCAACCACTTGTTTCAGGACCAACGGATCCTTTGAGGAGGTCCTGACGAGGTCCAGCCTACCCAAGACCACGGCCAGCTGATTCAGGGCGTCGTGTCTGGTCATGCTACCGAGGACCCTCAGCTTCTCATTCGCGATTCTGAGGGCCGCTTCCGCCCTTCTTGCCGTCTCTTCGGCCTGGTCGATCTGCCCGCCGATACGGCGGGATATCCTCGCGACCGAATAACCGACGATGATGACCGTGATCAGCGCGAGGAGCGAGGCTGCGAGTGCAGGGCTGCTGGATGCCGACAGCGCCCTGTTGCTCAACGAACCGGTGATCAGGACCACTGCGACTGACAGTGGCAGGAACACGCGGAGCAGTTTTGCCTCGACCGAATGGCCGACGAACCTGTTCGTGGGCCAGCAATCCGCTCCGTGGAACGATATGAGAGCCATTCCATACAGTGCGAACGACAGTCCTGAGAGCAGGGATATCGGCCTCACGTCCCCGCCATAGAACAGAGGGTTGCCGTATGCGTATCCCAAGAGGGTTAGCAGTCCGACGGAGAACACGCCGAGGGAGAGGATGGATTCGAGGAAGTTCCTCGCGCCGCATCTCCCGGTGCTGCACAGAGAGGATATCGTGACTGCGCTGGCTGTTATCAGCACGAGGGCGGAAACGGGCGAAGTATCGGCCAGGAGATACCCTTCCGATAGTTCACGTCCAGGGTGGAGGAAGACTTCGAGGTCGAGACTCTTCGGGATGATCGGATCCAGCAGGACCCAGACCATTATGATCAGCACGGCCGACGCCAAGATGAGAGGTATGACCTTCGGGCAGCAGTCCATGCGCAGATGCACCCGGATGAATACTCCGATGGATAGAAGGAGCATGGATATCGCGACGCTCATCGTCATCGGCACATAGTCGACCGATACGCTCGCGAGGGCGAGGTTGTTGGTCATCCACCCCACCAGTACGAGTATGCAGACGACCAAGCAAGTGGCGGACAGCGTGAAGGCCATTATGCGTAACGGCCTGCCTTTGTCCGATGGGACTTCATCTTCCATGGGTCGGGCTTCGTCCCCGATCGATTCCAGATGTTCTTGTGAATTCATACTTCCGTCCTCAGCATCCACCCGCGGATTCGTATATGGCTGGACATATGCATTATCTTTGCTGAGGGGGCATCCTAGCAAGGATTATTAGAGGAAGCCATGATTACACAGGCGACATGATGCAACAGGGCCCTAGCGGTCTCGAGAGCAACACCAGCCCAGAGATAGCGCTCTTGATCGCGTTCGCCATAATGCTCGTGGGTGTGGTGCTCGCATTAGCTGGCCGGCTTGTGTGGCGGCATGTCATGTCATTCATTGGGGGTATCCTGGGATTCTTATTCGGGTTCACCTATGGCACTGCAGTCGGAGGACCAATCATAGGACTTGTTGTGGGCTTCCTGGGGGCGATGATCGGGAGCGCGGTCTTCGTGTTCCTGATGCAGGTCGGGCTCGGAGTCGTCGCTGGACTCCTGGCATATATTGTATCCTCAACCGTGTTCGACAGCATGTTCATAGGCATAGTGTTCGCAGGTGTCGCGTTCGTGGTAACGATCGTGTTCGTGGAGCAGGCGATAGGCGTCGTGACGGCGATCGTAGGAGGGCTCCTGGTCGGGATCGGGATGCTGTGGATGGAACTGTTCGACATGATGGTAATCGTCTTGATCATGTTCGCGATCATGGTGTTCGGAGCTGCTGTGCAGATCACCATGCACAGGGACGAACAGCGGAGGAAGAATGCAATGATGATGGCTGCTGCGGCCCCGGCGGCGCCCGCGGCTATGGGCAGGGCATGTCCCAAATGTGGTGGATCGCTCACGTTCATACCCGAGTACAACAGGCATTATTGCTACAAGTGCCAGAGATACGAGTAGTTAAGAAGCCTGGCTATGCTACCGTCGGGATAGTAAATTCGTCATGGTTTATTAATAGCCCCGGGTTATCCGACGTTCGACATTCATGAAGCCCCTGGACGTTCAGAACCGAAAGATAGAGAACGGCTTCCGCCTGACCCGGGTCGGCATAACCGGAGTCAAGAAGCCCGTGGTGGTCCACAGGAACGGAAGGGACAACCATCTCACCGCTTTGATCGATGTGTTCGTAGACCTGCCGTCCACGCAGAAGGGCTCCCACATGTCCAGGAACGTAGAGATTATCACCGAGATGATCGACCAGAGCGTTCGACAGAAGGCCAAGAGCCTCGAGGAGCTGGCGGGAGGCATATGCAAGGAGCTGCTCGAGAGACATGAGTACGCGAGTTACGCGGAGGTCCGCATGGAGGCGGACTACTTCCTCGAGAGGACCACTGCTGGTGGGCGGACCACCCTTGAGTCGTTCAAGTTGAAGGCCAGGGCGACCGCCAAACGCAACAACGGACTGATGAAACTGGTCGGTGTGAAGGTGCAGGGTATGACCGCATGCCCGTGCGCCATGGAGACGGTCCACCACATATTCTCGAAGATCTCGCCCAAGGTGGACGAGCTCGGACCGGACATCCCGATGATATCTCACAACCAGAGGAATGTGACGACCCTGATGGTCGAGGTGCCCGAGCATGTGGAGATAGAGGCGGACGATCTGATAGGCATAGTCGAGGGCTCGTTGAGCAGCCCGACATACGGCATCCTGAAGCGAGAGGACGAGGCGCAGGTAGTGATCGACGCGCACAGGAACCCCAAGTTCGTCGAGGATGTCGTCCGAGATATCCTCGGGAAGATGCTGGAAGACTACGCCGAGCTGCCCGATTCGGTGCATATCACCGTCAGGAGCGAGAGCGAGGAGTCCATCCACAAGCACAACGCGTTTGCGGAGAGAGTGACTACCCTTGGTGAACTGAGGGCGGACGATGATGAGTGATGATGGCAGGCCGGCCCCGGGCGCGGTAAAGGCAGTCGTGGTGGACATCGACGGCACCCTAACGGACGATTCCAGGAGGATGAGCCTTGAGGCGATAGCCGCCCTGAGGCGCGTTGAGGATTCAGGCGTGCGGGTCATGCTCGCCAGCGGGAACGTACTCCCGATCGTCTATGCAGTATCCACATACATGGGATTCACTGGGCCGATCATAGCGGAGAACGGAGGGATGGTATGCTATCGGCAGAAGGTCTGGATCATCGGCGACCCTGAGGAACCGACGAGGGCTTTCGAGTCGCTGGGTTCGAGGACGGACCTCGAGCGGCTCTTCACCGACCGCTGGAGGGAGACGGAGGTCGGGTTGAAGCAGGTCGACGATGTCGATTCCATCCGTCGGGCACTTGCGTTGTTCGATGTCGAGGTGCAGACGACCGGATGGGCGGTCCACATAATGGAGCGCGGGATGGACAAACATGTCGGCGTGCAGAAAGCCTGCGAGATATTGCACCTGAGGCCCGAGCAGGTCGCGGCCATCGGGGATTCGGAGAACGATATAAGGATGATCCAAGGATGCGGATGGGGGATCGCTATCGGGAACGCGGACGAGCGTACCAGAGACGCGGTCGACCATGTCACGAAGGGCGAGCACGGCCTCGGGGTCGTAGAAGGGCTCGAATGGCTCAGACTCATCTGAGCCGAAATCCCAGCAAGGTTTTATTCTAGGCGCGAACGCTATGATACTGCCATGACCATGCTAGGAATGTGTACACTATGCGGCAAACCGGCCGCAGGCAGCTGCCCTCTCTGCGGCAAGATGGTGTGCACTGGTTGTTCGAATCCAATGACCAACGTCTGCAGGATATGCTCGTATGGTCGGAACGAGAGGCGACTTGCCTGAGTCTCAGAGGACCTTCTTGGCGTCCTCTTCGGTCATGCCAGCTGCCTTCAGAAGGTACTTCAGACCCTTCTTCATGATCATCACCCTCGTGTTGTCGTCCATGAACTTCTCCATGACGATGGGTGCTTTGAGGGTATATTCCACGCCGAACTCGGAGAAGTAATATCTCGCGTTGTCCGGATCCAGCTCCGCGGCCTTGAGATAGGCCGCCTCTGCCTCGTTGAACCTGCCAATCTCGATCAGGAATGCCGCGTACGACGACTGATAGATCGGGTTCTTCGGATCGAGCGCCACGGCCTTCTTGTAGGACTCCATCACATCCTCTGGTGTCAACTTCGGCACGCCTACCGAGGCCTCCGCCTTGCCGAAGTGCGCATCCGCGCACTTGGGGTCAGCCTTGATGACCTTGTTGAACTTGGATACTGCCTTCTCGAATTCTCCAACCGCGAGCGCTTCCTGCGCGTCCATCAATTCTTTTTCTACGCCAGCCATGTGCGGCACCGACCATTCACGCTACTATTGTCCGCTTATGATTTCTTGGGGGTATAAAACATTTGCATCCTGTGACCAGTTTTGAGAAAGAGCTGCGGGGGCATCATTGGGCCGCCGCCAACAGGTCCGCCTGGTCGTTCAGGGCTTCGAGATCCATGCGCGACACGGCCTGGTATGGCTCCTCCATCCAGTCTACGGAATCATCTATGCCGACGGATATGAGCGGGTACATGTCCGTGAGCACCTCGACCGAGTCGGATAGGCTCACACTCAGGTCGGATGAGATGTTCCTTGTCGGGCTGGTGAGGTCGGCGTAGCACACGTACAGTGTGTCCGCGAGATCATCGAAGGACGTCTTGAGAGCGGCGAATGTGAGCGCGCGCTCGTCATCTGCAGCATATGCGACACCTATGACATGGCAGAGGGATGCTATGCTCTCCGCGGTCGCTTCAGCATACAGTGAAGCGGACCGTCTCCATCCGTTGTCCAGCGTGTAATCCTTGGTCTCATTGATCTTGTCGGAGAGCCTCGGCATGGAGGATACGATCGCCTCGACCGATGCGCATTGAGTCTTGAACTTGGAGTTCCTGTAGTCGAGCGCCTGCGTATAGAAGAATACCATCAATATGGAGAGCATGACGATGGCCACGACCGCGATCCCGAGCACCACGTACCTTCTCTTGACCTTCTTTGTCCCTGCATGTATTTCCTGTTGTCCCATTGGCCCACAGTTCCTGTGGGCGAGTATCTGATTCCAACCTATTTAGTCGGGACGGATGCACAATCCTTTTATGGCCAGCCTATGTTCTCGAACTCAGTCAGGCTATGAAGGGGTAGTGACATGTTTCCAGGCGGCAGGGTGAACCCCAAGCAGATGAAGGCGATGATGAAGCGCATGGGGATCGCCCAAGAGGAGATCTCCGATGTTCAGGAGATAATCATCAGGACTAGGACCAAGGAGCTCGTTTTCACGAACGCCGCGGTCACTGCAATGACGGTCCAGGGACAGAAGACTTATCAAATAGTGGGCGAGCCCAAGGAGCGACCGAGGACGACGGAAGCTGCAGCGGCTGAGGAGAAGGGTGTGCCCGAAGAGGACGTGCAACTGGTGATGGGGCAGACGGGATGCACGGCCTCCGAGGCGAGGAAGGCCCTGGAGGAATGCGACGGCGCGCCCGCCGAAGCCATCCTCAAGGTCATGTCCTCGCGTTAATCAATCGGGTCGAACGGCACCGGCGTTCGGCAGGTGTTGGAGGATGGATGATCGAGACCATAGGGCTTGGAAGGGACTTCGATGGGAAGGTCGCGGTTCAGGACCTGAACCTCAGGATAGATGATGGAGAGGTCTTCGGTCTGCTGGGACCAAATGGTGCAGGCAAGACCACAACCATGCGCATGTTATCATGTCTGATCAGCCAGACGAGCGGTACCGCGTTCGTCGGCGGATACGAGATAGGGAAGGGTCAGGATTCTGAGAAAATCAGGGGCATGGTAGGTGTGCTCCCCGAATCGCCAGGGCTGTACGAGGTTCTGAGCGCCTACAAGAACCTCGATTTCTACGCCCAGCTATACGGCGTGCCCAGGGACAAGAGGGAGTCGAGGATAGAGGAGCTCCTGAGGATGCTGGACCTCTGGGACAGGAAGAACGAGCCCGTTGCAACCTACTCAAAGGGGATGAAGCAGAAGATCGCGATTGCCAGAGCGTTCGTGCACGATCCAAAGATAGTCTTCCTGGACGAGCCCACCGCCGGACTGGACCCTCAAGCATCGTTGACCGTGAGGGAGTTCATATTGACGCTCAAGCAAGAAGGCCGAACGGTCTTCATCAACAGCCATCATCTGGACGAGGTCGAGAGATTATGCGACAGGATCGCGGTGATGAGGGCGACCGCGCTCGCGATAGGCTCACCGAGGGATCTCGCGGCGAACTACTGGGGCAGGACCACCGTGATAGAGCTTTCCGAACCGATCGATGCGATGGTCGATGTCATCAGAAGGCTCCCTTTCGCCAGCAACGTCAGGTCGGAGAACGGCAAGATACTGGTAGACTTGGACGACCCGGATCTGAGGAACCCAGATATCGTATCGGCGCTCGTGGCAGCCGGGGCGAGGGTGGAATATGTCTCCGAGTTCAGGCGTTCGCTCGAGGATGTCTACCTCAAGCTGGTGGGGGGCGAGGAAAGGTGAGACTGGACAGGGCCATCATAGTCGCGAAGAAGGACCTCGCAGAGTTCAGGAAGAACAGGTTCATATTCGCATCCATCATGATAATGCCGATCATAATATCGCTCGTGCTTCCAGCTATCTACGTCGCACCCCTGAGAATGCTCGCCGAGGAGCGCATCGACCCGCTCGATCTGCAGTTCGACATACAGTTCACTTTCGAGAACGTCCGGATATCGAACGCGACCTTGTTCGACGCCCAGATGGATAATGTGACGATAGAGAACTGCATCATCCAGGAATCGATCATAAGGAACTCGATCGTCCGCGACTCCATAATCAACGGGTCGGAGATCGATGGTTGCATGCTGCACGACAGCATAATCACCGGCTCCAACATCGTGGACGTGCTGATCGATGATGGCAACTTCGTCACCGGTTCCAGCAGGGAAGGCGGGGACGACGAGCTGGAGAGTCTGAAGGACATATTGTTCAACATGATCCTGCTGCTCCTGATCATAATCCCCGTCATGATACCCACAGTGACCGCGTCCTACAGCTTCGTCGGCGAGAAGACCAACAGGAGCCTGGAACCTCTTCTGGCCACGCCTGCCAGTGACCTCGAGCTGCTGATGGGGAAGGCGGGAGCCATCTTCGTGTTGAGCATGGTCGCGACCTGGGTCTCGTTCGTACTATGCGTGGCATCGATCAACTTCTTGACCGAACCGTTTCTCGGATACTATCCGCTCCCGAACCTCTACTGGGTGCTCGTGGTGCTCCTGCTCGCGCCAGGCATGTGTCTGATGAGCATATTCACGAATGTGCTGATCTCGTCAAAGGTGAACGATGTGAGGGTGTCGCAGCAGATAGGTGGTGTGCTTGTCCTGCCGGTGCTTGGATTCTTCGTGCTCAGCATGGCGGGGGTGGTCAGCGCAGGTATACTGCCTCTGCTCCTGTTCAGCTGCGTGGTGTTCGCTGCAGATGCCGGAATCCTCTGGTTGAGCGTGAGAGTGTTCAGACGAGAGGAGATATTGGTACGCTGGAAGTGAAACCTGCGGGTTCTGTCAATTATCGGGTGGTGAACATTTTGACCGCCCGACCGACTCGTCCCATTCGGCTCCGACCTTGCGCCCTTCGTGGGTCGTAGAGGGTCATCACCACGTCATGCTGGAACGCGCCGGGGCTGAACCATAAGTCCCCCTGCCACCCTTTCCTGGAAGGCTGGCTGCAGCAGGTTTATGCTGGCGGGAACACGACTGCTCTGTGGAGCATCGAAGGAAGCATCTGGCCATGGGCACATCCCCCCACGCGGCTACAATGCACATCACACATGCGATCGATGAGATATGTGTGGCATCGGGAAAGACACCATCAACAACAACACCCGATAACTATACAGAACCAACCCTGCGAAAGATTAAAGCGACCCTGTATGTTCACGGTCTGACGACGGAACGGATACCATGAAACTGTGCGACATGAAGGCTAACTGCAGGAAGTGCGGCAAGGAGCTGAAGGGAGACACCAAGGACGAGGACTTCATCACATTCTATTGCATGAAATGCGGCATATACACGAGCAAGCCAGTCGAGGACTATCAGGACCAGCCCGAGTCTGCGGCGATGGCCGCCCCTCCGCTCGAAAAGTGCGATTAAAACAATGCCAGCGCATGTAACGCCAGGTCCATGTGCACCCGCCAACGCTTAAATACGCCATTCGCTTTTGCCTCAAGACGCCGCTTTGAAAAACGCTGTTCCAGAACAGTTATCCAAATGCCCCGGTGGTGTAGCGGCCTATCATCCGAGCCTGTCGAGCTCGGGACTCGGGTCCGAATCCCGACCGGGGCGCCATACCCTTCTCGACCATTCACATCTTCTTGAACTCAAGCTGATAGAACACCTGCTCGCCAAACTCGGCCAAGAGGCTGAACCATTTCCTCGCCCTCCGCTCGACCTCGGCCGGTGTCTTGCGCTCACTCACTGGAGGTCCGAAGGGCGTCTCCCATTTCTGGAAATCCACGATCGTCAGGCATCCGCCGGGCTTGAGCACGCGGGCGCACTCCTCGAGCATCAGGGTTGGCAGGTTGACTTCGTGGTAGATGAACGCGAGCAGGACGTGATCGAAGGACTCGTCCATCAAAGGTATCGCGAGGACGTCCCCCTGCAGGGCATGGATGTTCTTTCGCTTCCTCGACACCGCCCGCTCCTGAAGCACATCCAGCATCCTGGTCTCCACATCGAGGGCGACGACTTCGCGCACTGACTCGGACAAGGGCACTGAGAAATATCCGACGCCCGCGCCTATGTCGAGCACAGACCAGCTGGGATCCAAACCCATCCGCTCCATGATCTCGAGCGGCGGGATCGCCTTCCTGCGCTCTGTCCCCTCGAGCCTCTCGACGAAATCACCAGTAGCCTCGAATTTGCGCGCCATCGATCAAACCTCCCATAAACCAGTTTGCGGAATCGTATAGAGTCATAGGGGCAGGTACGTGCCGATCCCTTTGGTCTTCGCCATCTCGAGAACCCTGATAGCCGTGGCCATGTCCTCGATGGCCACACCAAGGTTCATTGATATTATGCGTTCATCATCCGTTTCCCTCGCGCTCTTGGCGCCCGACACGATCTCTCCGAGGTCCGCGTGGACGGAGGGTATGCCCCCGAAGTAACCCACGGTCTGGTAGTATGCCAGCTGTCCCCTATCGTCGGTGCAGAACTTGTCGCACGAGCGCATCGCCTCGCCCTTCCAGTAGGAATCGAAATCCAGTGGACACGCGAACGCACCCTTCGAGAACCAGGACGATTCTATCACGGGCGTGGGATGCTTCAATATCGGACCTGCGGTGACGACTATGTCGGACCCTTGGACCGCATCTCGGGGCGTAGAGACGGCCATCACATCCAATCCGTAAGCGGCCTTCATATCGGCGACATATCTTGTCAAGACATCCTCATCGACGTCGTACGCCTTGACGGTCTCGAGGCCGTCGCATACCACCATCATCGCTTCCATGTTGGTCCTGCCCTGGACTCCGCAGCCGAGTACCCCGAACGACCTGGAGTCGTCCCTTGCCAGGTACTTCGCTGCGACCGCGCTGG
Source organism: Thermoplasmata archaeon (assembly GCA_014859835.1). Classification (GTDB taxonomy): domain Archaea; phylum Thermoplasmatota; class Thermoplasmata; order UBA10834; family UBA10834; genus UBA9653. Next base: position 11,272 of record JACZKW010000024.1, read on the forward strand.
CCGCACCCGTCCGCTTAGCCGTTATCCATGAAGCGTCCATGACCGAGGTCGGTATGCCGGTCTCGGGATCGTTGAGTATCAGAAGACCGGATATGTATGGTAGCCCGCGCTTGTGGTTCTCCGGGAAGCCGCTGACCCATTTCATGCCTGCGGAGCGCATCGCTGGGACATATGCGGGCATCGCGTGGATGAAGGCATCCTGCATCGGATGTATCCCTGGCTTAGGAGGCATCTCGACCCTGCCCGCACCCTTCTCATGGAAGACCTGTTCGACCGCGTCCACGATCGCATCCATCGGAAGGGACACGCGCGCGACATCACCTGCTGAGAGATACAACACCTCTTGGGTCATGGCATGACCAAGATGGCAGTGATTGTATTTTTAATCCTATGGCGTTCGATGTGTTCTGGAAAAGCATATTATCGTGGCGAAGGCAATCTGGCAGTGAAGGGGATAACCCTTTGGAGTGGTTCGATGACGGAGAGAATCAAGATCTATGCCCTGAGCACCTGCCCATACTGCAAGAGGACGAAGAGGTTCCTGGATGAGCACGGAGTCGAATATGACTTAGTGGATGTAGACTTGGCCGACGACGAAAAGCAGGATGCGCTGCTGCAGGAGATCGAGGAGCTCACGGGTCGACGTTCTTTCCCCGTCGTCATCATCGGGTCCGATGTCATCGTTGGGCATGACGAGGAACGGCTCAGGAAGGCTTTGAAACTATGACCGCGAAGCAGCCTGCGAGGGTGTACTGTCCAGTATGCCAGGCGAGGTTCATGTCAGGGAGCGATCTAGGCGACACGGCCACATGTCCGATATGTGGCCAGCGACTTGTGCTCAAGGAGTCAACTGATGGATTGATCGGCGAGAGGGTCGACGCGCACTCTGAGAATGAGATCAGGGACAGGACCGAGAACTTCGCCAGATTCAGGGATTACGAATTCTCCGACGTGAAAGAGGAGATCATAGAGGGGCTTATGGGGAAACAGAGGTTGTTCGGGGATTTCTACTGCCCGTGCAGGATGCTCCACACACCAGAATACCAATGCCCTTGCAAGCCGACAAGAGGAGGGGATGTGGAGCGGGATGGACGATGCTACTGCGGGTTCTTCTGGAAGAAGGAGCACTAGCCCTCGGCGATCGCTCCGTGAGGGCATGAAGTCAAACAGGTCCCGCAGCCAGTGCACTTCTCAGCGTCGAAGGCTGGCCTGAATGTCTTCCTGTCAATGTACATCGCCCCGGTAGGGCATGTTCTCGTCACCGGGCAGAAGGGGTTGTTGTCGCATATCTTCGGATTGAAGCTCACTGGCATTCTCATCGATCGATAGCTATATCGCAGCTAGTAGATAATGGTTGTGCACCGATGATGCACAGACGCACACTCCCATCATGGCGGATGAGGGATGTGTTGTTAGCCATTCTCAGCAGGGCATCTGAGTCAAAAGTGAGAAATACATAGGCAGTCGATGGCACAGCACATTGAACGATGATAGACTAGACAAAGCCCTGGAGTTCACAACGTCGATGATGGGCACAAGGGATCTGAACCAGCTCATCGACAACATACTGAACATAATCGCTGACGATTTCGGATTCGAGGGATGCGACGCTCTCCTGCTCGACAAGGAGAAGAACGAATTCGTGATGCGTGCCAGCAAGGGATTCCCAGATGTCGACTTCAAACTCGTGGGAAGACTGACGAAGTCCGTGGAATCCGTCATGCATGACCTCGATGATTGCGAGAGCCTAGGGAGATTCACCTGCATCTATAGAGCCAAGGAAGACGATGATCCCAGCGGATACTTCAGCCTCCTACATCCGGAAAGGGCGAAGCTACCCAGAGAGAACCCGGATGATTGGCACGAGCTCGACGTTCTCTATGTCAAGTTCGAAGACGAGAAAGGCCGTATCGTGGGATTCCTCCAACCAGATGGACCCAGGAATGGAAAGATACCTTCGGGCCAGATGATCACAAATCTGGAAATATTCGCTACCCTGGCATCGATTGCGGTCGCCAATGCGGAGATAGTCAGCGAACTCAACAGGAATGTGATGATCTATAAGACCATGGCAAGGACTACTGCCGCGATACAGGACCCTGTGGACCTCAAGGAGACGATCAGGAGGATAGCGGACAGTCTGAACACGCTTGTCCCTTTCGACGAGATAAGTGTCTACCTCGTCGACTGGGAGAAGAACCTGCTCGTGCCGGTATATGCCACCGGCCCGTACGCGAACGAGACGATGGCGGATATCGGACCCATCAGCGGACTGGCCGGAGTGGTCGCCAGGTCAGGCAAGGTCGAGATCGTCAAGGACTCGATGGACGACGAGAGGGTCGAGGACATCCCTGGCATCGACGGGGAGGAGTTCCGCCAGACGATGATGTGCATACCGCTCAAGAGCAAGGCAGGTGAGGTCGAGGGCGTATTGGACCTGTACAGGGACGAGAGCAGGCAGTTCAGGGCCGCCGAGTGGGAGATAGCCGAACCTTTCGCGACGCATGCCGCAATCGCCCTCGAGAACGCTCGCCTGAGAGAGGAATTGAAGTCCAACTTCGAATCCGTCCAGAAGGCCTTCGAGGACATGAAGACCCTCGACAAGGCCAAGGACAGCCTGGTCAACACGATATCCCATGAACTCCGCACGCCTCTGACGACCATCCTCGGCTACCTGGAAATGGCAATCCATGGGATGTACGGTGAGACCAGTCCCAAGCTCAAGGAGAAGATGGATACGATGGTCACCTCGGTCAATAGGATCAACAGCCTGGTGGGAAAGATGTTGGAGATGTCCAGGCTCCAGGACGGCTCTTTGGCCCTCGATATCGAACCTGTCAACCTCGCCCCATTGGTGAAGGAGGTGGTCAGGGACCTCGACGAGGAGATCAATATGAAGAAGCATACACTGACTGTGCTCTTCGGCGGGGAACTGCCGGTAGTCAATGCAGACAGACTGAGGATACGGGATGTGCTCTTCTACCTCGTCAACAACGCCATAAGGTACACCGCAGACGGCGGCCAGATCACCATCGGCGCGGACATACTCAGCGGCAAGGTCCACATATGGATCAAGGACACGGGCAGAGGCATTTCCGATAGCGATAAGCAGAAGGTGTTCGACCGATTCTTCCTCGCGGACATGGGACTCATCAGGGATGACGGGCGCGTGGGCATAGGACTCTACGTCAGCAGGGAGATAACCCGGAAGCACGGTGGGGACATGTGGTTCGAGAGCAGTGAAGGTGCGGGCAGCACGTTCCATTTCACCATCCCGCTCATGCGCAGATGATGCGTTCTTTTCTCAGACAATTACGATTCAACCTGACAGCATTTGCTCTTTTAGAAAACAAATGAAAAGAATCAGAGATGAAGGGGTTTCAGCCGAGTGGTTCCTGGTCACGATCAGTGCCCGCAGGCCTTCTCGAAGACATCCGCGGACGGCCACGACTGGTCTTCCATCATGTACTTGTGCATCGCCCTTGCCGCGCGCTTCCCGTCGCCCATAGCGAGGATGACGGTCGCAGCGCC
>JACZKW010000025.1:0-4935 GCA_014859835.1 Thermoplasmata archaeon
GTTCTACGGCATCGCCGGCACGACGAACATATCCGCTATGGGTGCCGCGATGGATGCATCCTTCATCTCTTTCGAAGGTTCTGAATCGTTCGCATTGCTCGCCACTGTGCTCGTCCTGGCAGGCTTCGGTTTCAAGGTGGCGATCGTGCCATTCCACATGTGGGCGCCCGATGTGTACGAGGGTGCGCCGACACCGATATCCGGTCTGCTGGCAGCCGCATCCAAGAAGATGGGTTTCGCCGCGTTCTTCAAGGTGTTCCTGATCGGCCTGATAGTCACGAAATCAGATTGGGATATCGCGATTGCGATACTGGCTATCATAACGATGACCGTGGGCAACCTGATCGCTGTGTCGCAGACGAACATCAAGCGCATGCTAGCATATTCATCGGTCGCTCAGGCAGGATACATCCTCATCGCACTCCCGGTCGGCACGCAGTATGCTGTCGCGGGTGCGCTATTCCATATCCTGACGCATGCATTCATGAAATCCGGGGCTTTCATGGTCGTTGCCGGCATGGCGTCTTGTGCGATAGGGGAGAAATTGGACGATTTCAAAGGCCTAGGCAAACGCTCCCCGTTCCTCGCGATCTCCATGACGTTGTTCCTATTCTCTCTGGCGGGCATACCACCTCTCGCGGGATTCGCCAGTAAGTTCGTGCTGTTCTCGTCGGCCGTTTACGGCTCGAGTGATCCCGGACCGAGCTGGTTGATCTGGCTTGCGGTCGCTGCGGTCCTGAACAGCGCGTTGTCCCTGTACTATTATGCGCGCGTGATTAAGTACATGTACATGGAAAAGGGATCGGAGGAGAAAGTCAAGGTACCGAGATTCACGACGATTGCGATTGCCATATCGCTCGTGATGACTATCGTGCTCGGCGTATACTTCGACGCGGTTATGGATCTCTGCTTGCGGGCAGCAGAGGCATTCACCAACCTGCCGATAGGGTTCTGATACTGATCCGTTCTCCTTGCTCACAGGAATCCTGCAGCTATTATTCCAGCAGAGAGCAACAGCCCCGTGATGAGGTGTATCTGTATTGTCATCGCTTGTGCAGGGACCAGTTCTCTCACGGCCTCACACTTCTCACGCACAATCTTGATTGCCTTCAACGCAATGGGCAAGGGTACAAGCGCGATTAGTGCGTACAACGGATACACGTTCAGGAATAGCAATGCCACGATCAGAGCAAAGGCCGCGACCATGATCCCGACGTACCATGATGCTGCCTTGGCCAGCCCCATCCTGACGACCCAGTGGTTCTTACCTGCGGTTCCATCTGCTTCCATGTCCGGGAACTGATTGATGAACAGCACCAGCCCGATGAACAGTCCCACGGGGACTCCAGCAAGGAAGACCGGGACGCTGAGTGTCTGGGTCTGGACCAGATAGGCGCCCTCCACGATCAATGGACCGAAACCCAATCCTAGCGCGACCTCCCCGATGCCTTTCGCGGCAAGTCCCGACCTCGGTATCGTGTAGAAATATCCGAATCCTATGCCCACGATTCCAAGCGGAATAACGAGCCATGTGGTAGCATAAGCGAGATAGAATCCGATGGCCGCGCATCCGCCGAACATCAGCATCGCGGCGGTGTACACCTCTTTCGGAGTGAGCACGCCTTCTACAAGAAACGGGCTTCCTCCGTTGAACGGGGTCCTGTTCTTATTGTATATGTCCGTCCCGCTCTTGTAGTCAAAGTAATCATTGATGACGTTAGTTGCTGCGTGAGCGAGAATGACACCTAAGGCTACGAGGCCGAAGAGTATGGCGTCAAAACTGTCTTCGGATTGCCATGCGATGGCCGTTCCAAGTATCGCGGGTACTATCGCGGCCGTAAAGAACGGCACTCGCAGTTCCGCGATCCATATCTTGAGTTTGGATGGTTTCCCGCTGGATTCGTTCATGATATTCGACATGCAACCGGTTAAACTTGGATATAAATAATGCGGGTAATCCAACGCCTTCTGGCTATCATCTACTAGCAAGAGCCAGCAACCACTAGGGTTAAGTAGAGATTGGGGCATATGCGAATATTGATGAGTCCATCCCCTTGGGATTTTGGCATCTCTAAGGAGCTTAGCTTAGTCGATGAGAAGCTTCGCCAGATGGTCGCTTCTGGCGAGAAGAGTCTCACCGAGGCCGCGTTGCACGTGATTGATGCCGGCGGAAAGCGACTCCGGCCAACCGTGACGATACTGTCATTCAAGAGCCTAGGCGGAGAGGATGTTCAGAAGATAGCTGATATCGCAGCTGCCTTCGAGCTCATACACTCTGCGACGCTAATCCATGACGATATTAATGATGGCGGGCTTGCTAGGCGAGGTCGCGAGACGGTCTACAAGAAGTACGGGTTACATAACGCGATCGTTACAGGGGATTTCCTTTTCGTGAAGGCCTTCTCTCTCGGAGGGCTGTTCGACAAGAATGTCGTCCAGACAACGGCGGATGCATGTGCGAAGCTCGCCGAAGGCGAGATACTTCAGAATAGATATAGGCACACTCAGAACATGACTGTGGACATCTACCTGAAGGTGATGGAGCGCAAGACTGCGGAACCCTTGAGGGCGGGTGCGATGGTCGGGGCCTACTTGGCTGGTGGGACTCTCGAAGACATCAACAACCTGGCGAGCTATGGCCTCAATATGGGTATCGCATTCCAGATCGCCGATGATATCCTGGATTTCGTTGGTGATGAGACGCGTACTGGCAAACCTGTCGGGATGGATCTTAAAGAGGGGTATCTGACCCTGCCATCCCTGTTGGCCATGAAGGATTCGGAGACTGCTCGCAAAGAGATATTCGAACTGGTCAAGATGGATGACCCGTCTACCGAGAAGGTCAGACATTGCATCGACCTGGTCGTAGAATCCGGGGCGATGGATAAGGCGAAGGGTATGGGCGAATATTATGCCCTTGAGGCGTTGCAACACCTGGGTTCCCTGCCCGACACCAAATACAGCAGATCCCTGAGAGAGCTCGTCAATAGGGTCTTGAACAGAGATTCGTAGGTGACTCGATTATGATGGATGCTAATGGTATGTCCGGGAGACATTGGACGGAGGTCGTTGAGGCGCTCGAGGAGATTGCCCCAGACTATGATCGAGTGAACCAGTTGATCACATTCGGACTTGCTGATAGATGGCGCCGAGAAGTGGCCGCGTACGCAAAGCCAGATGATGTGGTCCTAGAGGTAGGCTCTGGACCGGGCTCTTTCGCTAGACACCTCATCTCCAAATCAATATATTGCATCGAACCATCCGGCGAACTCGCGAACTATTCTAAGGAGCTGCTGGACCAGAACCGCATACAATTGGTTAGGGCGGTGGGCGAGAAGATACCGATGGCAGATCAGAGCGTTGATAAGGTGTTCTGCGTATTCTCATTCAGAGATTTCTTCGACAAGGGTGAGGGGATCTCCGAGATCCATAGGGTTCTGAAAGCAGGAGGCGAGGTTCGCATAGTGGATGTCGCGAAGCCGCCACCAGGTCCGCTCGCGAAGTTGTTGGATATGCATGTTAAGCACATCGTCCCGAAGCTCGCTAGGATAGCTGTGAATCCTGCGTCATACCATCGGCTGAAGCGAGACCCTTACATGACTTTCGTGGACACTTACAAGGCCTTCGGATTCACAACGATCTATGAGAACCTCCTATCTCAACAGGGCTTCTCAGAGGTCAAGACTGAGTTCCTCAAGATGAAGGGCGCCACGATGACCAGGGGGAAGAAACCTTGGACGTCGACGTCCTGATCGTCGGTGCAGGTCCAGCAGGGAGCACGACCGCGAGGTTCTGTGCGTCCAAGGACATCGACGTTTTGATGATTGATAGACGGCGGGAGATAGGCTACCCTGTGCAATGCGGAGAACTTCTTCCAGACACTGATGAGATGTACACGATATTCCCTGAAGGTCAGGATCTCAAGGAACTCTTCACACTACCATCGCACCTGATCCAAAGAACGTGCGACAACATTGATCTCATATCACCTGGTGGAAAGACATACAGATGCGAATTCAAGTCACATGTCCTCGATAGGCGGTTCTTCGACAAGCACCTGGTCGATTTGGCCATCAACGCGGGGTCTCGGCTTAGCACAGATTCATCCCTGCTGTCCCTTGAGAACGGCATCGCACGGACGACTCTGGGGGACATCAAGGCGAAGGTGATAGTTGGCGCGGATGGTCCCAACTCGAGGACTATGAGACAAGCGGGCATGGACGATTCCCGTATGAACTATCCTGCGGTGACCTGTCAGGCGAAGGGTTCGTTCGAGCCGGTTGTAAAGATGTACTTCGGTAGTGTCGCTCCGGGTGGGTATGGATGGATAATCCCGAAGGCCAGTGGTGCGAATATCGGGGTCGGGTTCAACCCCAACATCTTCAAAGGTCGCCCGCGGACGGTCTTCGACAAATTCATGGCAACTATGGATTGCGAATATGGGGACGTCACGATGGGTCTGGTCCCTATGTCCGGACCTGCCTCATCCACTGTACGAGAGAATGTATTGCTGGTTGGCGACGCTGCGGGGCATGTGATGGCGACGAACGGTGGGGGCATTCCGACGGCGATGATAGCTGGAAGGATTGCCGGCAAGACGATTGCTGAACACTTGGCCGGGGAATGCTCTCTTTCAGTATACGAGAAGCGATGGCGAGAAGTGATGGGGAAACCATTGCGGACCGCTCTGTCCACTAGGCGATTGGCAAACATATTCTTCCCTAACGACCGGCTCCTTGGGATGTCCATGCGTATATTGGGACGGAGAGGTCTCAACCGCGCGATTCGATGCAAGAGGATCTTACTCTAGAGTCTGGAGCTGGGTCCGAGTCATCAACGCTTCGTCCATGGTTTCCTCTTCCTTGCAGATTTGGTACCGCTTCCGCATATGTCGCAGACACTGACATTCGATTCGAAGGTCTTCCCGCAACCGAT
>JACZKW010000026.1:0-3457 GCA_014859835.1 Thermoplasmata archaeon
CAATCACACGTACGTTCTGCCAGGCGACTATGACATGTCAATCACAATCGATGACCAGACAGATCTCCCTGACCATGTGATCAGTTACGGGCCTATCGAAATCACCGTGCTTGAGGACGATGTCCCCCCTGTGACGGAGATACAGATAATTGGCACACTTGGCGTGCATGAATGGTACACGTCCGAAGTGACAGTGACATTCTTTGCGACGGATATTGGCAGTTCCATGATCTCGACGCAGTGGTCTCTGAACAGTGGTGCATGGACGGAATACGCAGGCGTTTTCGAAATGGCCTATGAGGGAATCAACAACATAACGTACCGGTCCATAGATGCAAATGACAACGTCGAGGCCAATAGGAGCACGATGCTCAAGATAGACACCGAAACCCCGATCGTATCGATCGACATGGACACGACGGCCACTTCGAGTTCTGTTGAAGTCGACATATTCTGGGCCGATGCGACGAGCGGTGTTGCACGCATGGTCGCATCCCTGGACGATGGCGAATGGAACAGCAGCTTCTTGATGGAGACTATCTCGCTCGAGGACCTCGAGGATGGGGAGCACACGTTGACCGTGACGGTATACGATACCGCTGGCAACTCTGCATCGGACACTGTGACCTTCTCCGTGGAGACGAGCCTGTTCGCGATGGACGGCCCGGCCGGTCCATGGGTGGTCATTGGCTTGATCACAGGCATCGCAGCGGCGATAGGTGCTGCGGGATATCTGTTCGTTAGAAAGATGAAAACGAAGTAAGTGTTTTTGAACGGGTTTGCAGGGATACCGGTGAGGGATGGTTCACTTCCTCATCAGTATCTTCTCGGACTCCTTCACGACCTTCTCCAACTCCCTGAGCTGGTCCTTGTCCAGGGGTGTTGGCTGGTGCTCCTTCAGGATCTTCTTCGCCTGGTCCCTCGCGAGTTCGTGCAATGGGCGTATGCCGTCCTTCCTCGCCTTGTCCGCTGGGCGCTTGTCGTACAGCGACGATATGCGGATGTCCTTCATGTTCTTCATCGTGTGCATCTGTGCGAGGTAGTTGCCCATCGGACCGACCTTGTCTATGATGTCGAGTGCGAGCTTGTTGTCGTCCACTGATATTCCCCGCATCATCTGGAAGATATCAGCGTAGATCTCGTTGTCTATCACGAGCATCTCGTAGCTCGCGGCGTTGTCCCATGCTCCGCCGATACCGGACAGATTGTCGGCGCCGGCCATGGCTGGCAACATCCCGCTCATCATCCTCTCCAGTCCCACTTGCATGCCCCAGTCGTTTGCATCCGTTGTGACGCCGTACACATCGGCGATCATCTTGTACTTGTGAGCGATCTGGACAGTAGCGGCCGACGCCAAGCCCATCTCGGGCACTCCCCAGATGTTCTTGCCCGTCCGGAGGTCGAGCATGCTCAACCTGCCGGAGTACTGCATCGGGATCTTCGTGCTCACGGTTTGTACAAGCATGACGCCAGAGAGCATCTCCGCATTCTGCTGTGCGAGCCCGCCGCTGAGCGTGACGGGTGCTGTGCCTCCGCAGATCGGGCACGGCACTATGTCGACGAATGATTTGTACTCTGCACCCTTCAGCATGACGTCTGCAGCGTGCGCGTCCCATGTGAGCGGGCTGCTCGGGGAACCGTACACTGAGAACAGAGGCCTCTTCATCAGTTCGTCCATCCCGCCGGCGACCGCGGCCCACATCTTGACCATCGCGTCGACCGTCGGTATGTTGAGCGCGTATCCAGAGACGCACTTGCTGGTGTTCTTGATCATGGCCTCCATCGTCTTGATGGGGAGGATCTCCGGTGGGACGTCCGTGGCGACCACCAGGTTGGATATGGTGTGACAGTTGGGGAGCGCATCCATGAGCTTCGTCGCGTCCTCGACGTCCTTCAGGGTGGCCATCCTCGGTTCACCCGTATCGATGTCCTTCATCAACGGGTTGCCACCCAGCGAATGAGCGAAAGTGGTCTCTCCGTCGAACTTCACATCGTTCTTGGGATCCCTTGCGAGGTATGTCCCATAAGGCGTGATCTTCTTGATGGATTCCTCGACCATGCTCCTCGAGAATGTGAGCACGTTCTTCCTTGTCGGATGCTTGGCAGCTCCAGCAGCGATGAGGCGGTTGAGAGCATTCTCGCTATCGAACCTAACGCCGGTCTTCTCAAGAATCTTCAGCGTAGCCTCGTGAATCGCATCGACCTGTCCGTCCGTCAGGACCTTCAGCCTGAGTCCACACTTGATACCCTCCATGTTTCTCGCCTCCCTTTCTGTTTTCAGCTCATCATTTTCTTCCCCACAGTTTATGCGGTCCGCCTCCGATCAATGCGTCCAGAAGTGTCAGAGGCGTCGAATAATTTGTGGTTTTCTGACTGTATGCTAAACTCCTACAAAAAGGATTGTCCCGAAGGGCATCGCCCCGTGGACTGGACCATGGATTTTCCCCACGAACCATCACAATTGATTTCGCGCCACCTGCAATCGTGGAGAAAGAAAAGATGGTTTTGAGCAGTCAATTGATTCTACTCATTCATAATCCGATCACGCATCATTCTCGTGCATGAGCTCTCTCACATCATCCATAGGGCTCTTGATCCGGAATCTGCATGATTGCGTTCGACCCGTCTTCTTGAGCGCGCCGATCTCAACAAGGTAATTCAGTCTGTTCCGGACCGTCTGAGAGCCCGCGTCGCCGACCCAATTAGCAGCCTCGGAGACCGAGAACCATTCATCTCTCCGCTTTGCGATCTTCAGGAGCCTCTTGGATACTTCGCCCAGGTCCGAGTTCAGCAGATCCTTCTCAAAGAGATTCTTATGGGCTTCAAGATAGCTCTTGAGGATCGCGTCTGAGACAAGATCGATCAGAGCTTCGTATGATCCCGAGTCGTCAGTGTAGGAGAACAGCTGATGATACAGCTTCTTGTCCGATAGCAGCTGTTTCTCGATCTTGCAGAGATGCGAATTCGGCAGGTCCGTGTTCTGAAGATACAGATGGAAGAAGCAACGCGCAGTCCGCCCATTCCCCTCCTCAAAGGGGGCGTATGCTCTCGAATTCGTGAAGGAAGGCCGTCGCGGCTACTATCGATTCATAAGCCGGAGCTACGTGATTCATCCATTCGAGAAGCGATTCCATTCTCTCTTCGATCGATTCGGGAGCACATGCGATAGGAGTCTCGGTTCCGGTGGAATCACGGATGACGGAGTTGGTCTTGCGATAGGACCCCTTCCGGAATCTAGTCCCGGTACCCGTCAGAAGGAAATCGTGGGTTTCATGAATCAACCCGTGGTTCCACGACTGCCCGATCTCTCCTGGGAATATGAGACGGAAGAGATGGTTGATGATCTCCTGTTTCGGGCCCACCTGTTTCTCAATCGAACCCAACCCGTCCGTGAAGACGGACTGCGTAATCATCCCAACCTCGTCCTCGTGAAGGGGGTTACCCTCTAGTCGGGTCA
>JACZKW010000027.1:0-47087 GCA_014859835.1 Thermoplasmata archaeon
TCCCAGAACTGGGAAACTCCACCCTCTACGCAACCACTGAGATGCATACCAGGGAAGACCATGACAGACTGCTTGGCGCGCTGGAGGGGATGAGATGAGGTATCACCAGGCGGACTATAACGTGCCCCTGCTGTTCGAAGCCTGCGACGAGCAGAAGATGGATGACAGTTTCGACCCAACGATCGGCGGCGTCATACCGAAGGAGCTTTTGAGGGCTGACCTCAACATCCCGGACCTGCCGGAGAGGGATGTCGTGAAGCATTTCATCAATCTCTCGCAGATGAACTTCGGCGTCGACAACGGACTCTATCCGCTCGGATCGTGCACGATGAAATACAATCCGAAGATCTGCGACGAGATCGTATCGTGGCCCTCAGTCGCGAGCATACATCCTCATCAGGACCCTTCGACCGTTCAGGGCGCTCTGAGGCTCATGCACGAGCTCGAGTGTATGCTATGCGAGGTCGGAGGTGTAGATGCGGTGACGCTGCAGCCGGCTGCAGGAGCTCAGGGTGAATACACGGGCATCCATATCGTTCGGGCATATCACGAGGCGAGAGGGGAGAAGAGGAACGAGGTCATACTCCCAGATACCGCCCACGGAACTAATCCCGCGAGTGCTGCGATGGTCGGCTACGATGTCCTGGAGATACCGTCGAAGAACGGTTGTGTGGACATAGAGGCACTCAAGGCATCGATATCGTCGGATACCGCGGCGTTCATGTTGACGAACCCGAACACACTCGGAATATTCGAGAAGGATGTGAAGGAGATCGCGGGTACATTGCACGATGCCGGAGCATTGCTCTACTATGACGGTGCGAACCTTAACGCCATCATGGGGAAGACATCCCCCGGCCATATGAACTTCGATATCGTCCATTTCAACCTCCACAAGACCTTCGCGACCCCTCACGGGGGCGGCGGCCCCGGCGCGGGACCTGTCGGCGTGAAGAGATACCTGGAGGAATTCCTGCCTGTTCCTAGGATAATCGAGAAGGACGGCAAGTATCATCTTGACTATGATCAACCGAAGAGCATAGGCAAGGTCAAGGCATACTTCGGAAACTTCGGCGTGCTGGTCCGGGCCTACGCGTACATGATGATGCAGGGTGGGCCAGGTCTGGAGGCGGCTTCCGAAAACGCCGTGCTCAACTCGAACTACCTCAAGGACAAGCTCAAGGACGATTTCGAGCTGCCCTACGGGGGCCTCAGAAAGCACGAGTTCGTGCTGAGCGGGAAGCCATTGAAGTCGAAGGGTGTCAGGACTCTCGATTTCGCGAAGCGGCTTCTCGATTACGGATTCCACGCGCCCACGATATACTTCCCGATAATCGTGGACGAGGCCCTCATGATCGAACCGACCGAGACGGAATCGAAGGAAACCCTCGACAGGTTCGTGGATGTCTGCAAGCAGATCCTCAAAGAGGATCCTGAGATCTTGAAGACGGCACCTCACAACACCTCCAGACGGAGGATGGACGAGGCCAAAGCCGCAAGGGACATGATATTCAGCTGGCGCGGATACAAGAAGAAGATCGAAAACGCGAAATGAGCCTGTGTCTAGCTCCGGTCGAATCGTGCGCAGACCAGTGTCCTCGTCCCCGTCACTCCCTGGATCGTGCGTATCCTATCGGTCACGATATCACAGAGTTCGTCGAAGTCCTTCGTCTCCAAACGTGCGATCATATCAAACTGACCGAAGAGTTGGTGAACTTCTCCGAGCTCAGGGAGCAACCTCAGCTGTTCAAGGACCTTGGATTCCTTGCCGGTTGCGGTGGTTATCAGTACAAATCCCATTGCCAGGGTAATCACCCGAGATGGCCTTAATCGACTCTTACATACTATAAGCTATCGGGATTGTCCATCGATGCACATTATTGAATGTCCGTGCCCGCCAGCGCATGTATTCATATGTCCATTCATTGATACTGGCGCGTCCTATCTGTCTGAATCAAGTTTCGTACCCGTCACTGTGATTCTTAAATACGCGAGGGGATGATTGTGGAAGGTTGTCATCATGGCAGGCCTGATAATCCTAGAGGGCATCGACGGTTGCGGCAAATCGACCGTCGCGAAGAGGCTAGCCGAGACCATAGGTGGAAATGTGGTCCTGACTCGCGAACCCACCGACTCGTGGATGGGTAGGGCGGTCAAGGACGGAGACGGCAAGGAAGTCAGCCCGTACACCGATGCGCTTCTATTCATGACGGATAGAGCATATCACGTCGCTGAAATGGTCGAGGAGATCAAGAAGGGCAAGCTCGTCATATGCGACCGATACTATCACTCCACTGTAGCGTACCAGACAGCATCTCTTAGGAGGAAGGGACTAGGAAACAATTTCGACTGGCTTCTGGATGCGAATACAAGAATCGCGATAAAACCGGATGCGACATATCTCCTGAGAGTGCCGGTCGATGTCGCGCTGAAGAGGATGTCGGACCGTCCCGAGAAATCGAGGTTCGAGAAAGCCGAGTTCCTTCAGGAAGTGAGCGCGAATTATGATCGTCTCGCATCCATGGACAGCACGATCATCATGATCGATGCGACCAAGGATCCGGATGAAGTGCTCGAACAGATACTCTCGGACATCAAGGAGCGGAACATATAATATGAGGGACAGGACTGGAAGTGGTTAGATGCACCCGGCAGATCATCTCAGAGGAACCAAGAGCGACAAGCTCAAGGGACGCAAGATAGTACTTGGTCTCACGGGCAGCATCGCAGCCGTCGAATCGATCAGGCTGTGCAGGGAGCTCATTCGACACGGGGCAGAGGTGCACGTAGTCATGTCGCCTGACGCCAGGACCATCGTCCACCCGTACGCATTGGAGTTCGCTTCTGGGAGGCCAGCCATCACGGAAATCGACGGTGGCGTGCAACACGTGGCATTGTGCGGCGATGTCCCGGACAAGGCCGAACTCCTGTTGATCGCGCCCGCGACCGCCAACACCATATCGAAGATAGCATGCGGCATAGATGACACGCCAGTGACCACCTTTGCAGCCACCGCTCTTGGTACTGGCATCCAAGTCGTCGTTGTGCCCGCCATGCACGGCTCGATGATCAAAAACAAGGCAGTGATAGAGAATATCAGCAAGCTCAAGGAAATGGGCGTACTGGTCCTCGAACCCAGGATGGAAGAGGCGAAGGCCAAGATGCCAGATATCGAGCACATAGTGACATATGCGATCAGAACCGTAGGCAGGAATGACCTGAAGGGGAGGAAGGTGCTCGTCATCGCAGGATCCACCGAGGAACCGATGGACGACATCAGGGTGATCACGAACAAGAGCTCTGGAGAGACGGGCATCGAGTTCGCGAGGGCGGCCTATGAGCATGGTGCCTCCGTGGACCTCTGGATGGGAAGATGCGATACGCCTATTCCGAGCTATTTCACCACTACTAGGTTCTCCAGCTTCAAGGAGCTAGCCGCGCTTATGGGGAAGGTTGACCATGACGTCGTGTTCTTCCCGGCAGCGGTATCGGATTATTCACCGGACAAGTTCGAAGGTAAGATGCAATCCGACAAGGAAAGCATCACAGTGACGTTTAAGAGAAACCCCAAGCTGATAGATGCCATCAAGGCAAAGGTCGTCGTGGGGTTCAAGGCGCAGGCGAAACTGGACGATGAAGGATTGCTGGACGATGCGAAACTGCTCCTTGACAGATCCAAGTGCTCGCTCGTTGTGGCCAACAAGATAGAGGAGGTCTCGAAGGGCAGGACGAGAATCCTGCTCGTCGAGAAGAACGGACTGTTCATCAATCTTGAAGGCACCAAGTTCGATGTGGCCGAAAGGGTCGTCGACAGGGTAGCAAGGATGATACAATGAAGGTCACGGCGTTCAGCCCGGGCCACATCACGGGCTTTTTTGAGATATGTCCGGGAAAGGATGCCCTATCTACAGGATCCAGGGGTGCAGGCGTGTGCATCTCCCTGGGTGCGACATCGGAAGTCCAACTGGTTCCGGCGACCAAGCAGTCCGTGAAGGTCACGATAAACGGCAAGCAGAGCCGTGCCGAGGTAACTAGGGCAGCCATATCGCATCTGATAGGTGACACCGGCATGAGGGTGAACATAGTGACCGAACTCGACCTCCCGATCGGCCAAGGCTTCGGGATGAGCGCTGCTGGAACACTCTCCGCCGCCATCGCTACTGCGTATGTGATGGGGAGGGAGAGGCAGGAGGCGTTCGAAGCAGCCCACATAGCCGAGATCGAATGCGGTTGCGGACTCGGTGATGTCTCGGCGATACACAGAGGCGGCGTGACCATAAGGACGAGACCCGGTCTCCCTCCGAAAGGCGAGGTGCTCAGGGTCGACGGGGACCATGAGATCGTCCTTGCGATCATAGGGAAGAAACTCCTCACGAAAGAGATATTGGAGAATGAGGAAACCCGGAACGAGATCAATTCCAAGGGCGCGGGTCTCCTAGACAGCATGGTCAAGGACCAGACAATCGAGCGACTCATGGTGAACTCGCGCATATTCGCGATAGAGTCAGGCCTGGCAACCAAGAAACTCATCAAGGCCATGGACCTCGTGACCGGTCCTGGTATGGCCAGCATGTCGATGCTTGGCAATTCGCTCTTCGCAATAGGAGATGTAGAGAGGATAAAGGAGCGGCTCTCCAGCGTGGGAGAGGTCCGAGTGTGCAAGATAGACACACAAGGTCCCAGGCTAGTGTGAGATGTACCAGACTACTCGTACAGAGTGAACAACCTGTCGTCACAGTTCACATCGAAAAGCCCGATCCTTGCGCCGCAGTCAAGCCATCCATGGGCGTAATTGACGCATGCGAAGGCGTTGATGAGATCACCTTTCTTCAGAAAATCCTTGGAGTCCTCGAAATATGCTCTCGCCATCCCCAGAAAATCATCCGCGAGCTTACGGTTGAATGAACGCTCGGGAGCAGCGATCTTCAGCTTGGAGAGGGCTTGCGATGTGATACCTATGTACCTCTCGACCTTTTCAACGCTGAGCACGCTCTCCTCGGATGACATTTCACATCCTTCTAGACGGGACGACTTCCACGCTCTCGCCGCCGTGCTTGGACTCCCGCGGCCGGACCTCCACGAACAGAGGCATCGAGACGCCGCCACCAGTGATGATCGCTGTGCCTATGGGCAGACGCTGTATCTCCTCTTCCATGCCGTCCGTGAGACCCTCGATCGATGAGGTGATGGCCTTGAGGTCATTGGGGTTGTTCACTTTGAGTATGATCTGCGTATTGCACTGGCTCAGGACATTCTTATCGACCTTGGCCGGCCGCTGGGTGATAATCATCAGACCCAATCCGAACTTACGGCCTTCGGATGCAATCGTCCTGAACACCTTCGAACAGGCGACGACTCCCTGCTGAGGGCAGAAGTTGTGAGCCTCTTCGACCACGAGCATCAAGGGTGGAATCTTTCCGACCTTTCTCAGCTCGAACATCGCGTTGCAGACCCTGTTCACGATGAGCTCCTGTATGTCCGGCGGGGTGCCTCTCAGGTTTATGATGGTCGTCTTTCCTTTCTGGATCAGCTCATCGATCTTGGTGCCTTGCTCCGCGAACACCTCGATCTCGTTCAGATACTCCAGCTCGCTTATCAGGCCGGCACTGGAGGGTTCGGCGTTCGCCTCGAGCACTGCGATGATGTCCTTCAGAGAATAGCTATCCTTGGTTTCGCGAAGTGCTTCTACAGCCTTCCGCAACATCGTGAGATACGACCTCACATTCTTGATGTTGGTCAAGCCCAGTATCTCCCTGGCATCTAGATTGTGCAGTGTGAATCTGAGTGGTTTCGCACCCTTGTTGATGTTGGTGTCCGTCGCGAACTCCATGATACGGTCCTCATATCCCTTCGGCGTCACTCCGAAATCCCTGTTGGTCTTCTTCACGACGCCCTTCTGCTTCATGGTGGAGTACTCGCCGTGAGGGTCCAGCACGCACACGGTGACCTTGTGCTTCATCATCTCTTCGATGAGAGCACCAGAACAGTATGACTTGCCGCCGCCCGTCTTGCTCAATATGCAGACATGCTTCTGGACGAGAGCATTGATATCGAGTTCGACCCTTATATCGTGACCCGCGAGAAGACCGATATATGCGCCCACATCGGTATGCTCCTTGATGCCTACGATATCCTTGATCAATTCCTCATCGGCACGTAAGACATTCTCACCGGCCTTCAGAGGAGTTCTTGGGACCTGCAGTAAGCTGCGGTCGTCCCTGTAACCCACGATGGATACGACGGCGACCTCTTTCTCCTCGATCGGCACCGGCGTGCCGTGCTTGATGGACTGAGCGCCATCTATCGTGAGATTGGTGCGCCTCTCGACCTCGGAGACCTGACCCAGGACGAATCCGTGGATCGGGTGGTTGACCTGCACATACTCCATCTTCTCGAGCGGTGCGGTGATCACCATGTTGAACTTGAGAGTGCCGACATTGCCATAGATCATCCCGACTTCTTCGAGTCCGCTAGAGTGCTTCTTCTTGGATACTCTAGTGTGCTTGGCAGGCTGTTCCTGGACAGACTCTGCAGGAGTGTCTTCGACCATAACTGCCTCCAGTTCCTGCGGAGATAGAATCATCTGGTCAGTACCTTCGTTCACGTGCATCCCATCTCGATTCCCTAATATGACGGTCTCGTCTATTAATCTTTTGCGAGAGTGTAATCCAGTCGAGACGACCGTCAATATATTAGATAGGAAACGGCATTGTCGCCTGACGGTACCATGTATGTCGTAGGGGGATCGGCCTCGCAGAGGCTATCGGCGGAACTCGCGCGCGTCCTCAAGGCCAAATTGGCCAAGGTGGAGATCAAGCGGTTTCCAGATGATGAGTGCTACGTCAGGATAGACGAGGAACTGGAAGGCGAAGACGTCTTCCTCGTACAGACGACCTGGCCAGACAAGAACATCGTGGAACTCTTCCTGCTGCAAGATGCGATCCGGGAGTTCGAGGTCTCATCCTTGACTACGGTCGTTCCTTACTTCGGATATGCTCGCCAGGACAAGCAGTTCAAAACAGGCGAGCCCATAAGCGCGCGCGCCATCGCGCGCCTGATCCAACTGAACACCGACGAATTCATTACGGTAGATATCCACGCATCATCAGTGATAGACTGGTTCGATGGTGTATCCGCCAAAAACGCGCACGCGTACCCTGAGATAGGCAAGTTCCTGAAGGCAAAGGGCACGCAGATGGTCCTATCGCCCGACGAGGGAAGGTGGGATAATGCGAAGAGGATAGCCGATGTCATGAGCTGCGATGCGGACTACCTCGTCAAGGAGAGGTTGGACGGCGAGACCGTGACGATGACCCCTAAGTCACTGGATGTGAAAGGCAAGAGGGTGGCGATCGTCGATGACATCATCTCGACCGGGAGCACCATCGTGAAGGCCGCTGAACAGCTGAGGAAGCACGGAGCAGCCCACATCGTCGCTGCATGCACCCATGGGGTGTTCGCCAGGGACGCGGTGACGAAGCTCAAGACCTGTTGCGATGAGATTTATTCGACAGATACGATAGAAAATCCCACGACGACCATAAGTGTGGCGCCACAGATAGCTAGGATGGCAATGGATTGATTTCCAACCAAAAGCTACATAAGCCCCTCTAGGATTCTCGGAGCTGGCATGAAGAAAGCAGAGGATTTCAGCGAATGGTACAACGAGATCGTCGAAAAGGCGAACCTCACCGATAAGCGATATCCCATCAAAGGGATGAACGTCTGGACGCCCTATGGCTGGAAGATAATGCAGGCCATAGACCGGCACATCAGGGAAGGTTTTGATGGCACTGACCATCAGGAAGTATGCTTCCCTCTGCTCGTGCCGGAGGACCAGTTCGCCAAGGAGAAGGAACACATCAAGGGATTCGATGCCGAGGTGTTCTGGGTCACACATGCAGGGTTGAACCCACTCGATGTCAGGCTATTGCTCAGACCAACCAGCGAGACGGCGATGTATCCGATGTTCTCGCTCTGGGTCAGGTCCCATGCGGACCTTCCGCTCAAGACTTATCAGATCGTCAACACTTTCAGGTATGAGACCAAGCAGACCCGTGCATTCATCAGGGTCAGGGAGATTCACTTCTTCGAATCGCACACATGCCATGCGGATTTCCAGGATGCGGAGAGGCAGGTTCAGGAGGACTTTGATATCCTGGAGAAGCTCGCCGAGAAGTGGTGCATACCATACAGATTGCTCAAGCGCACTGATTGGGACAAGTTCCCAGGCGCATTCTACACGGTCGGAATCGACACGCTCCTACCCGATGGCAGGAGCCTGCAGCTGGGTTCCATACACCAATACAAGGAGAATTTCTCCATACCATATGACATCAAGTACGAGGACGACCAGGGCCAGCACAAGTACGTCCACCAAACAACCTATGGCATGAGCGAGAGGTTGGTCGGCTCCATAGTCGCGATCCACGGGGATGACAAGGGATTGGTGCTGCCTCCGGAGGTGGCATCTATACAGGTCGTGATCGTCCCAGTACTCGCAAAAGGGGCCATCGACAAGGTCACCGAAGCGGCTCGGCAGTTGCATAAAGAACTGAAGGAAGCCGGCCTTAGGGTCCACATCGACGAGAGGGATGTCAGACCAGGTGTCAAGTATTATGATTGGGAGCTCAAAGGCGTCCCTCTCAGATTGGAACTGGGCATGAGGGACATCGAGAGCGGCAAGATAACCCTCGTCCGCAGGGACATCGGGGCGAAGTCCTTGAATGACAGGTCCAGAGCGGTCGATGAAGTCAAGGATATGCTCTTGACCATAGCCATGGAGATGCTCGCAAGAGCTCAGAAGGAGATGGACGAGAACGTGGTCACCGTAGATTCCTTGGATAACCTCCCCAGCAAGATGATCCGCACAGCATGGTGCGGGAGCGAGGAGTGCGGCCACGAGATCGAGACGAGGTCAGACAAGAACATCTTGGGCATGCCGATAATCGATGAGAAGTACGATGGCAAGTGCGTCATCTGCGGCAAGCCAACGAAGACCCCGGTCTATCTCGCAAATGCAATGTGAGAAAGATCCGTGCGTCTCAGAAAGGCATCCAGGTCACTGGGGCAGATGCTTCTTCTTCCTGTAGAGCAGGAGTCCTACGATCCCGAACAGCATGAGCGGGGCGTATATCACATAGATGCCGATGTTCCCCTTATCGAACGGGTACCATGTGTCATACATTATGCCCCATATCCAATAGAGAGCGATTCCTGCGACCAGGAGCAGCGCATAGAATGAGAATATCGCCTTTCTCTGGAATTCTGCGCCTTCTGTCTCGACCATCATCGCGCCCAATGAATTGGCCGTATAAATTGCTTTGCACAGGCGAAAACGACCGTATAAAATGTGTCAGCGCTCGATTCCAATACGGCTGAGCCTCTGGGAATCACGGGCCTTCTCCAACCTTGACATGAGCTCAAATGTGCCTAAATCCCCCTCAAGATACTGAGATACTAGGGATCGTATATCACTTGGAATGCCTGCGATGTTCTCTAATTCCATCCCCTCAAACAGCTCAGCGCGGAGGGTGTACATCCGGAGCGAATTTCGCAGCTTTTTCGGGTCATACGACCATCGTTATGCGTATGCATCTCCGGACGCACTGACTGCAGCTATATTTCGAATCTTGTACTAGAAATATCTAGTAGTATTAGCACCTAGGGACATCTTCGCACCAGAAAGCTCTGGTGCACACCAGGAAATGGAGGAGTGGTGAGAAAATGAGATACACGAGAGCTGTAGCTGTGGCGATAGGGACTTTCATGCTGATTCTGCCTTCAGCATATATGGTCAGTGCGAAGACCACTGGTCACGACGAAGGGGACCTCATGATAATCACTATGCCACCAAGTAGTGGATCGATATCGTGCGCTGTGTACTTCGCGGACAATATGGTGTTCGCGCCGCAATGGAGAACCGACGGTCAGGTCAGAATCGAGATGATGATAATAAACATGACCGATTTCGGAGGTGACCCAAGGGCCATCGAGAATGGGACTATCAACCTGGCCGAGAACGAGGACATATCCTACGAAACGGAGTATCCTGACTACATGGCAATAAACCCTGACACTGAAGCGGATTATTGGGACCAACAGAGTTTCTTATTCGATGACTCCGACAGACTCAATTTGACGAGCATGGTGTCTGTATCGTACATATGTGTGACCGTCACCGAGGTATTGGAGCAGATACCTCTCGAGGACCCCGATTACATACCTTACTCGGATGAATTCGAAGCAGGATGGCTTACTGAAGACCATGGAGACGATGAAGCATATGATAGAGTCATTCATAGCGAACTGGGTCGCGAAGTGAACAAGCACGGGAACCTGATTTACGGGATGCTGTGGGACACATCAGGGAATGGCGGGAGCCCAGCAGCACCGGCAGGAGAGTATCGCGTAGACGTACAACTCGGAATGGTCGGGTATGATGAGACGGTGGAAGGCGGGTACTTCGGAGCAGTTGGAACTGGGTACACGGTTGATTTTGCCGTCGGACATCTGTATATCGGTGATGGCGAGCTACTCGACGACGCACATCCCTACGTCAGTCTAGTGCCAAGCATAGATTTAGACAAGCAGATAGACATCGGCGAGGGTGAGGAGGAGGTCTTGGTATGGTTGTATCAAGACCTCGCTATAGGCCTTGGGGGGGCCTCAAACAACAAGGCATGGATCCTGCTCGGGCAGTTGATGGCCCAAGGCCCAGGCGGAGGTAACGGCGGCGACAGCGGCGGCACTGGCAAAGGCCATTGCGGAGACAAATCACATCTATGGCAGGGATCCGCGCTTCAGAACCCAAACCCCTTATCGTTTCTATTTATCTCGTGATTAGTGGAGTGATGCATCAGCGGGCGCATGACATTCTGTTACTGCGAAACACACCGAATGGCACTGATGGACGCAGGATCGAGTCGGCTGCGTAGACGGATTTCAGAAATTCCCGAATCGAAGGGTCTCAAAGGCACATAGTGACTCAGGTCACGCCATCGTCATATTATTAGACAGGTGGACCATATCGCATGAAGATCCCGCCATATAGGGAATAATAGAGTAAGTGGTTTCTGAGGGGCTACTAACCCCTCCTTTTCGATACCCTTCCTGAGATGCCATAGATTAGGGTATTTGTACCTTACGAAACCGAGCCAGTCATTTCAGTGGGCTCAAATCCCTCTGGAGTCATCAGCGATGAGAAAAGGCCATAGGAGTGGAAGACCATCTCGACGATAGTGGAGGGAATGAGCAAATGGAGGTTACCACGCCTGAGACGGGCAAGCCAGTTACCCTTGAAATGATATACAAGAAGCTGGAGAGGACGGAAGCCCGACAATCTGTGGATTCACTCAGAGCTTGGATTATGTTCTCAAGTTCATTGTCGGTCGCCTTTGCGGGCCTTTCAATTGCAGACGAGTCACACCGATTCTGGTGGGTGATTTTTTCCTCTTTTTACCTCGTCCTCACGGCGACATCGGTCATTCTATACCAAACCGGAATGAAAAAAAAATCATCAGACAGAAGAATGAATAGAAATGGGTTTGTGGGGACGGACAGGGTATAGATGACACGAAGCGATTCGACTCCACCTGTTTATACGGGTGATTTCGCCCGTATAAATTGCTTTGCACGGGCGAAATCGACCGTACAAAATGAGTCAAGCTCGATTCTGATGCGGTTCAATCTCTGGGAATCACGGACAACCGACAATTTGAGCAATAAATGGATGAACTACTGCGTCAATAATATCATGAGGAGGAAAAATGGCTCAGCAGATAACCATCCAGCCCCCCCATGAGGATAAAGCAGAACTAGAGTATGAGAAGGGAGGGCGGTTCAAGTTAAGTGGACGCGGCGCCCTAGCATTACTGATAATCATCATTCTATTGGCGCTTCTATACTGGACCATAGATTGGCTACTCTAGCTCGTCCGAGGATTGCCGAAGACTACACAGAACCAGTTCTTCTTCGATCAGGTCAGCATGAATCATGCAATATGAGATCATTCGGCATGTGATAAGATGAATATCAGGAGCGCTGTCGCCGCTTATTCGATCATAATCGGAATCATGATGCAGCAATGTGGTCCGTGTTCGCCCTGACAGACAGATACCGGAGTTCGAATCCAGTCCGCCCGAGGTCTCGTTCCATCTGGCAGCTGAAATGACCACCTCATTCGCTTTGGTACTTGGAGGAGCGGCCATTGCGATAAGGAAGCATTTGGGATACCCTGTCAACATGGTCGGGCTGGGGATGCTGGCATATACTGTGATAGTCAGCCCCGGCTACTATGCTGAATCCGGAGAGTTCGCGTTCGTGGTCATGTTTGGAGTGCTGATGCTGCTAACCCTTTCATTCATCGTAATCTCTATCGTGAGGAAGGACGATATACGTAATGAGAAGACCAGTACCGCAAATACTTGAGTGTTCCATGATCTGATCAGTTCTGATGCAGAATCGGGGAAAGAATATTGTCATTCCGAATCCAAATACAGATATTGATGACAGACGAAACGGGAGTATCCGACGAGGAATTGAAGCGCAGGCTGACTTCCAAGAGGTACAAGGTGCTCAGAGAGAAGGGGACTGAGGCGCCTTTCTCTGGTGACTTGCTCTACAACAAGAAGAACGGAAAGTACCTATGTGCCGCATGTGGGAACGAGCTTTTCGGATCTGAGACCAAGTACGATTCTGGATCTGGATGGCCTAGCTTCTGGGCACCTCTGTCAGAAGAGAGCCTCGCAGAGACAGAGGATGATTCTATTGAACTGAAGCGTACGGAGCTGGTCTGCAGCAGATGCGGAAGTCATCTGGGTCATGTTTTCGATGACGGCCCTGCGCCCACAGGTAGAAGGTACTGCATAAACTCGTTATCGCTCGACTTCGAGGAATCGAAGAAGTAGAAGTATCATGAACATGATGAATAGAGAACGCGGAAATGGTTTTTAGGCACCGAGCGGGTGAACGAATCATCCGCCTGGTGACGAGGTACCGATTTTCAGGAACTCCTCTTCTTCCTTCAGAGCCTGCTCGAATATCTCGAAGCCTATCTCCAACTGGGCTTTGGATATGCATAATGGCGGGGCTATTCTGAAGACATTGCCGTAAAAGCCGGATGTTATCGTCATGAGACCGGACCGCCAGCACTTGCCCTGGATATTGGTCGCCTCGTGCGGTTCCTTCGTATACTGGTTCTTGACCAATTCTACTCCGATCATGAGACCGCGGCCACGCACATCGCCGATGATCTCACGGCGAAGAGACATCTCCTTGAGCAGCTTCGTCGCGTACTCGCCGAGCTTCGCAGCCCTGTCCACGAGGTTCTCCTCGATGATGGCCTGGACATGCGCAAGCCCTGCAGCCATTGTGATCGCATTACCACCGAATGTGGACGAATGAGAGCCTGGTCTCCACTTCCTCATTATGTCATGCTTGGCGATTATGGCACCGAGAGGCACGCCGCCACCAAGGGCCTTACCCATCACGAGGATGTCCGGGACCGTGTTGAAATGCTCGCACGCGAACATCTTGCCAGTCCGCGCGAAACCAGTCTGAACCTCGTCCATGACGAGCAGTGCGTTCTGAGATTCACAGATCTTCTTGAGCTGTGGGAGGAACTCCTTCGGCGGCACGACATAGCCGCCCTCGCCTTGGATAGGCTCCACGAAGATCGACGCGATCTGGTTAGTTGTGCCGCCGAGCTGCAGAACCTGGTTCTCGAGGTAATCTATGCACCACATGCCGCACTCGGGATATGTCTGCTTGAAAGAACACCTGTAGCAATAGGCATACGGAGTGAATACTATTCCGGGAGACATCGGGCCGTAACTGTACCTCAGCTTCAACTTGCTCGTCAGCGCGAGACCCGCACCGACACGACCGTGATATGAACCGAAGAAGGCGACATGCTCATTCCTCTTCGTGTGATATCTGGACAACTTGAACGCAGCTTCGACTGCTTCAGCACCGCTGTTTCCGAAGAAGGTGCCCTTGAGAGCCTTATTAGGAGATATCTCATGCAATAGCTTCGCGAAGTGCGCCTCCTTGTCGAAGTACGCGTCGTTGGCCATCGAGTGGATGAGTTTTGCGGCCTGGTCCTGGATAGCCTTGGTGACCTTGTAATGGGTCCATCCTGCGTTCTGGACAGCGATTCCTGACGAGAAATCCAGCAGTACGTTCCCATCTGCATCCATCACAGCCGCGCCGGATGCCCTGTCAATCGTGAACGTGAAACACCGGTCGTATGCATATGACACGTAATCCCGGTCTATCTTGATGATCTCCTTGCTCTTTGGGCCAGGAGCCCTGATGGATATCTTAGGTGCATCCCTTGCCCATGCAGCGACCCAATCTGGCAGAGGGAACTCCTCCGCTTGGACTTTCGCCTTCTCCTCACTTTCAACTGGTTTCGTCTGCTTGATCGGTTCTGCGACCGATTCATTCTCCACCATTTCACTCAACCCTTATTCCTCCCGAGACGGATCGAGAGTCAATGCGCCCGTCGGACACACCTTGACGCATTTTGCTTCGCCCAGGCACAAATCGCACATATATGCAGTTTCTATTCCGAGCTCTCCCTCGAAGAAACACGCATCGTATGGACATCGAGGTATACAGGCCATACAAGCGAAGCATCTGTGCTCGTCAAGCGTCCAATACTTCTTGTCGCTATGGAATTCCAGGAGCGCCGAGGGACAGACCTCGCTGGGAGGGCATTCCTCGCAATGCACGCATACGATCGCCTTGTATTTGTCCCCCTCTTTGGAGATCTTGATCCTAGAGCGATCAACCGCCACGCTAGACCTGTGCGTCTCTTTGCAGATCTTCTCGCATTCCAAGCATCCGTTGCACTTATCGGAGTGGAACACTACCCCAAATTTCTTTTTCGCAGAGCCCATTCATGTACCATCCTGAGTTGCCACACCCGTTGAAATGTTGAGTGCGCCGAGTCAGGGAGACTTACTCCTGCAACTGTCCAGTAAGCTTCTGATACCATATATATTCTTGGAATCGTGGGTATTTGTAGCTTCCCTTCTTACAATTACCAGTCGGACTTTATGAATATATTTCAACCATACACGGTTAAAGTTTGAAAATTTCACAATTCACTCATTCGTATCGACTGCCGTTCGATGATAGCAATATCGGCGGTGAAAAGTTGTTAAAATGCGCATTTATATATATTGTGATTAATATGCATATATCTAGATATTTTCATGCCGTGATATACAATCCAAGAAGGTAAATGAAAGGTAAAGAGGCATCTGTCAAGGACAGATGCGGAATTTGAGTATCTTTCAGCGCAAATAGCTGAGTTTCGGCACGATGTCACCAAGACTGACCGTCTCAAGAGTCTCCTTGGTCGGCTTGCCGTCAGAATCCCAGCCCCAGAGGGAATAGTATTCGGACAACATCATCTCGAATGATTCCTTCGATACGCACTTGCCCTGAGTCTTGCCCGATCGGAGAGGAGACTTCACCATCTTCTCAGGAAGTGTATCATCCTTCCGGGCGAATCCTTCCCGCACATTGAATGCACGAGTCAGGTTCCATATTCTGCGGCCTAGGGAACGAAGGTGCTCCTCGCTCGACGGATTGCCTGTCACGGCACTGTAGTACTTCGCCATGTTGGGGAAGCTCACACCGTAGAAGTCGCAGAATATGAAGCTCCATTTGATACTGGTCCTAGTCTGATCCTCCACGCACGTCGCTGCCTTTCCCTCCGGGTTCCAAGGATCTTGGCTGCCGTAAGCATCGTTTGCGACAGGCCATGCGCGGAGGTGACAAGCACCCCTATCAGATGTCGCGTATGCGAGGGCCATGCCTATGCTGCCCCGGGGATCGTATGCGGGATACTCCATCCCCTTGACCGCGACCACCATCTCTTCGGCACCCTTACCGATCTTCTGAGCCGCGCGCTTCGTGCCGTCCGCGAGTAAGGCGCCGATGTTCTGCCTTCGTGCGATCATCGCAGGCATCTTGACATATGCCTCGGCATTGCCGAACCTCATGTCCAATCCTCCGAAATCATCCTTTGACAGAACTCCTTTCTCGTAGAGCTCCATGGCCATGGCGACAGCGTTGCCGGTCGATATCGAGTCCAGGCCTTGCCTGTCGCATTCCTCCACGAACTTGACCACTGCCTCTACATCCTTTATGCCACAGTTGGATCCACACAGACCGAGTGTCTCATACTCAGGTCCCTCGGAGGCGGAATCCTTGAAGATACCGCTCCTCACCTTAGCCCATGTCCCGCATGCGAGTGCGCAATCGAAACATGCCCTCTTACGCACGAGGACCCTTGATTTGATCGCTTCAGAATTGATGCCTTCGTGACCGTCGAAAGTGCCGTCGTTCCAGTTCCTCGTCGGCAGTATCCCAGCATCATTGCTCATCTCCACGAGGATCGGTGTACCATCGGTGATCATTCCTGCATGATCGGGATTATCCACGACATCGGTGCGTATCATCTCTTTGGCCATCTTCAACAGGCCATCCATGTCTGGAACCTCTACGCCGAGGGAACCCTTCGCCGCGATGGCCTTGAGGTTCTTGGAACCGAACACAGCGCCTGTTCCACCCCGACCAGCGTTCCTGGTAAGGTCGTTAGTTACGCTCGATATGAGACCGACATGTTCACCGGCCGGTCCGATGCTCGCGACCCTCGCCATCTTCTGCCCGGTCTCCTTCCTTACGATTTCCTCCGTCGCGTACGTGTCCTTGCCCCAGATGTTCTTGGCATCGCGTATCTCCGCTTTGCCATCATTGAGCCAAAGATAGACGGGTTTGGACGCCTTGCCCGTTATGATCAGACCATCGAATCCGGAATACTTGATCTCCGGTCCGAAGAAACCTCCGGCATAGCTGTCCAGAAAAGTCCCAGTCAAAGGAGATTTGGTGACTATGACATACCTGCTGGTGAGAGGGACGAGAGTCCCCACGAGTGGGCCTGTCCATACGGAAAGTATGTTCTCGGGTGAGAGCGGGTCTGTGCCAGGCTTGAGCTCCTCGAACAGGTACTTGGCGCCGAGGCCTTTCCCTCCGATATACTGCTTCGCCCACTCCTTATTGAGTGGTTCAGTGGATATCTTCTCGTTCGTCAGATCGACTCTCAGGACCTTCCCAGTATATCCGTCAGCAGTCATCAGAATCACCGAGTCAGTACGCCCTTGGGACATACCTCAACACATTGAGGATCCCCGTTGCATAGGTCGCACTTGATCGAATAAGAGCCGGATGGATCCATCCAGCAACCATTGTAAGGACACACATCAACACATGCCCCACACGCAGTGCACTCGTCCTTGTCGACATAGTAGATGCCGAGCGACTCGTTCAGCTTTATCGCTTCGACTGGGCAAGCCTCCACACAGGGGTGCTCGTCACAGTGCGTGCAGTGATTCATCCTGAACTCGCCTGGTTCTGGAAACACATCCTCAACATTGATCCGCGACTCGCTGGGGTTGAACTTCCCCGTGTGGGAAGCGGAGCATATGAGAGCACACATCTGGCAGCCAGTGCACTTCTCTAGATCGGCTTTCAGGCCCTTACTCATGAGTTTCGTCCTCCTAGCGTAAATTTCTCACCATCTGCGGGATGATGATACCGGGGCTCCGCTGATTCATGTTCGTTGTGTCCTGAAATCTGAACGCAACTCCCCAGGCACCAATCCCCTAGCCTAATCTCGTCTCGAGAATGTAGGTCAAGCATTTAGTACTTGTCGGTTTTATTCATCAGCCAGGTCGAACGATTTATGATATCAATGGCGAGCCAGATGTTGGAATGGATATGCTGAATCGAGCGTGTCGATGCACTGAGTCATCAATCGTCAGACATAAATATTAATTTACGGATATTCAAGGCATCATCGATTCTGTACCGGTAAAGCATTTCATGCATGAAGGAGGAATGTGCTTCCCTCGACGCTCAAAAGATAGTTATACGAATCAGCCCTAATGCGCAGAACATGATCGCCGAGGGCACCAAGGTCCTTCTGATAGACTCCCAGGATAAGAGAGTCATCGTAACCGCATCGAGAAAGATCATCGAGGTCGGTGCGCTCGGCGTGATCGATGGCAGCAAGATCTGCGATTCCTCTTTCGGAGAGAAGCTCGGCATAGGTGGACGCGACTTCCTCATTGTTCGACCCAGTGTCAGGGATATCCTCCGCATAATCGAGAGGAGGGCCCAGATAATAGTCCCGAAAGACAGCTTCCTGATACCCATGTATCTCGACTTGGGAGCTGGGAGCAAGGTCCTCGAGGCGGGCGTCGGCTCCGGTGCCCTGACGATCGTCTTGCTGAAAGCAGTCGCCCCCAGTGGAAAGGTCGTGTCATATGATCTGCGAGAGGACCACGCGGTGATAGCCAAGAAGAATGTCATGCTCACCGATAACAATTCGATCTGGAAGCTGAGAATAGGCGACATCTGCACAGCGGACCTGGAAGATGATTTCGACGCGGTCGTGCTGGACATGCCAAATCCATGGGACGCTCTGGTAAACGTGACAGGGGCACTCACAATCGGCGGTCAAATCTGCTGTTACGTCCCCAACACCAACCAGTTGCATCAGACCGTCGCTAAGATGGAGGACTTGGGACTATCAGATATCCATGCATTCGAGACATTGCAGAGGGAGATGATAGTCCACGAAGGGGGCGTACGACCAAGCTTCGACATGCTCGGCCACACGGGCTACATGGTATTCTCAAGGAAGATCAGAGTGGTTAGACCGGAATGATGGATGCGAGGTGGAGTGGAATTCACAGCGTGATACCCGCCGACCAAGTGTACTCCATCCGACGGTCACACCCCCTAAAGCTAAGTATGCGCTTGTCCAATGCACCAGCGGTGAGCAGAGATGGTCGTTGCTGAAGTCAGGGTCGAGCTCAAGAAGGGCGTTGCGGACCCTGAGGGTAAGAACACACTCAAAGCACTCGAATTGCTGGGCTTCGAAGGCATCAAGAACGTCAAGAGCGTCAAGGTCTTCGAGATCGAGATGGACGGATCCTCAAAGGATGTCGGGAAGAAGGTAGATGACATGTGCAGGAAGCTCATCGCCAACCCGGTGATCCATGACTACTCGATCACATTGAAGTGAGGGACAGGATGACCGCTAGCAAGCTTTATGCTCGTCGAGACGTCCCGTTCGAACTCACGGACATCAATCTCACGGACGCGACTGACGAAGAGCTCCTGGATATCAGCAGCGAGAGTGGGACCGGCCTGTCGCTGGACGAGATGCACCGGGTGAGGGAGTATTTCATCGGAAAGGGCCGTGACCCGACCGATGTCGAGCTCCAGTCGATCGGCCAGGCATGGAGCGAACATTGTTGTTACAAGAGTTCGAAGGTATTCTTGAAGGAGTATGTGTTCGGCATCAACACACGGCAGGTCATCGACAGAGGAGATGCCGGAGTCATGGAATTCGACAGGGACCACGCATATGCCCTGAGAGTTGAGAGCCACAATCATCCGAGCGCGGTCGAGCCCTATGGTGGGGCAGCGACCGGGATCGGTGGCATAATTCGTGATGTGCTCTGCATGGGCGCCCAACCTATTGCATTGGTGGATCCCCTTTACTTCGGTCCGCTTGATCTTCCATTCAACAAACTGCCACCTGGGATCAAACACCCCAAGTACCTGTTCAGCGGAGTGGTCGCAGGGATAAGGGATTATGGGAACAGGGTTGGATTGCCGACCGTTTCCGGCGGAGTCTGGTTCGATGACGGCTACATCGGAAACTGCCTGGTCAATGTCGGATGCGTTGGGATCGCCGATAAGAAGAACATCCGCAGGAATGCGGTCAAAGGGCCAGGAGACATACTCGTCCTAGTTGGTGGACGGACCGGACGGGATGGAATACATGGCGTGACATTTGCTTCGGCTGTGCTCACGAAGGAGAGCGAGACCGAATCCAGGGGAGCGGTCCAACTTGGTGACCCGATCACGAAGGAGCCAGTCATCCATGCGGTGCTGGAGGCGAACGAGAGAGGATTGATAAACGGCATGAAGGACCTCGGAGGAGGAGGCCTGTCATGCGTCGTTGGCGAGATAGCACTCTCGGGAGGCTGCGGCGCGAATGTGGAGTTGTCCAAGGTCCCGCTCAAGGAGGATGGTCTGGCGCCATGGGAGATATGGGTCTCCGAATCGCAGGAGCGCATGATGCTGTCCGTATCACCTAAGAACCTCGAGGACTTGCTCCATGTATTCAAGAAATGGGATGTCCTGGCTACCCCGGTCGCCAAAGTCATCCCCGAGAAGGTAGTGAGACTCATATTCCAAGGCACGAAGGTCTTCGATGTCGAACTGGAGTTCCTGACGGAGGGACCCCTCTACTGCAGGCCGTGCAGCATAGCGAGTGAGAAGAGGCCCAGGAAGGAGAGACATCCGAAGGCGAAGCAGAGATACGATCGGGAACTGCTCAAGTTACTGTCCACTCCCAACATATGCAGCAAGGAGTGGGTCATAAGACAGTACGATCACGAAGTCCGAGCGAACACGGTCATTAAACCGATGCAAGGAAAGATTGGGCATTGGAGCCATGGCGACGCTTCCGTCATGAAGCCTGTCGAAGAATCATTCAGGGGTCTGGCGATCGCCACTGCATCGAACCCATACGCTGTCGGAATCGACCCGTACAGAGGCGGGAAGACATGCGTGGATGAGGTATGCAGAAACCTGGTGGCCGTCGGCGCAAGACCGCATTCCATGACGGATTGCCTCAATTTCGGAAACCCGGAGAAGCCCGATAGACTATGGATGTTCAGGGAGGCGGTCAAGGGAATAGGCGAGGTCGCTAAAGCACTCAACATACCGATACCATCTGGCAATGTCAGCTTCTATAACGAATCGCAGACCGGGGCCGTTCTCCCGACGCCTACGATAATGGGCTGCGGGATAGTACGGGACATACGCAAGTGTGTCACATCTGATCTCAAGGATGACGGGAACATCATAGCAATCATAGGCACCACGTCGCCCGAGATGGGCGCTTCTTCGTACTACCGCATGACCAAGAACTGGTCTAAGAACGTGCCTGACGTCGATATCGCATCCCTTAAGGCAGGTATAGACGTGGTCGTCGGAGGCATAGAGCGAGGAGCCATTGTCTCCTGCCACGACATCTCTGACGGCGGGCTGGCAGCTGCATTGGCAGAGATGTGCATCGGCGGGGATATAGGATGCGAAGTCGACCTGACGAAGCTGGGGGATATGAGGAACGATGCCAAGCTCTTCTCCGAGAGTAACAGCCGGTGGCTCGTCGAACTCAGAAAGGGGAAGGAGAAGCTGATGCCGAAGGACAGGAAAGCCAAGATGACAAAGATCGGCTCGGTCCAGGGAGACTCTCTATTGATATCATCATCCGATAGCACCCTCATAGAACTCGGGACTGACAGGATCGCCAAGAGCTTCAACGAACCGCTCTGGAGGCTGATGGGATGAAGATCTCGCAGGTCAAGGTATGCGTTCTCAGGATAGAGGGCACCAACTGCGAGGAGGAGATGTTCCTCTCGTTCAAGAGACTGGGCGCTAAGCCCGAGAAGGTGCACCTGAAACAGCTGACGGGTACCGATGTCACCTCGGAGGAGAAGAGGTCCCTCTCAGATTATCACATACTTGCACTTCCAGGTGGTTTCTCGGCAGGGGACTACGTGCGCGCGGGCGCCATATTTGCGGCGCGCATGAAGAGCAGACTCTCGGAGGATCTGGTCGATTTCGTCAAGTCAGGGAAACCCGTGCTCGGGATATGCAACGGATTCCAGATACTCGTAGAACTGGGACTCCTGCCCGCAATGTCTGGCGTCATGTCAGATGTCCCTGAGGCAGTCCTCGGCACCAACGATTCCGCAAGGTTCGAGTGCAGGCCAACACTCCTGAAGAAGGTGAACAGGGGCAGCTGCGTGTTCACCACGAAGATACCAGTCAATAAGATATCCATGATCCCCTCGGCACATGCAGAAGGGAAGCTCATGTTCTCCATGGAGAACCAGACGAAGATATTGAAGGAGCTCGAGGATAACGATCAGATCGTGTTCAAGTATGTGGACCCGGAAGGCAACATCGCGGGATACCCGTGGTGCCCGAACGGCGCCACGGATAACATCGCAGGGATATGCAACAGAGAGGGCACGGTATTCGGCATGATGCCTCACCCCGAGAGGGTGTTCTTCAGATACTCCCATCCAGACTGGACACGAAATCCAGATGGACCAGGAGATGGACGAGCGTTCTTCGAATCCGCCCTGGAATACGCTTCGAAAAAGCTCTGAAGGCCGATCACAGCGAGACTATGAGTTCTACCTGGTCTCCGTCCTTCAGGCCGAGCGAGCGTCTCAGGTGATACTTGCAGATTACCTCTATGATATCTGTGTGGTGAGAGCGAACAGGCAGAACGACCGCGCATTCCATGTTTCGGATCGTCGCGAGGAAGCACTTGACATCCCCGAAGGTCCTTCCCTCCTTCTCGAACCCTTTGATGAGAATCCCCTCGGACTTCTTCAGTATCTCGAGCTTGGACAGCTCGTGCTGGTCGGCCCTGAGGTTCAAAGTACCTTCGTATGGCTTGAACCAGAGCTTCTTCTGGAACTGCTCGGTGTAGCCTTCTTGGTTGACGTAGTATTGACCTTCGCCGATACCCGATGTTATGGTACCGAGAATCACCAGATGGTCCTTCATTTCGAATATCCTCTGATAATCAGAGTATTCCTTTCTCAGGAGGTCGAACCCTTTGTCTGTGAGCTTGATCCTCTGCCTCCTAGCACCAAGGTCACGCTCGATCAGGCCCTCGCCCAGGAGTTCCAGTATCTTCTTAGAAGCGGACTGTTGACTAATTTCGAGCACGTTTCCGAGCTCGCGAGAGGAAATCGCAATGTAATCATGCACACCGCCCATGAGGGCTATGTGCTTGAGCGTCGCAATCTGCTTTTCATGCATGGCGTTTTCCGATAAGCGATGGTCGATAAATAGCTTTTCGACGAATGACCATGCGATCACGCGAGAGAATCCAGCGATAATCGTCAGAAATGTTGCCCAACATCGTCATTCTATCCCGTGCGGGTTGAATATCAGGTATCTGCCCGATCTGAGGCGCACCACGGGTATGTTCTCCGCCCTCAAACGAGAGATGAGCTCACGATCGTTCGTAAGCACAGCAGCGGAACGGTCTCTGGCGACGGAAAGAACGGCATCGTCCCCCCGCATCGATGTCTCCACGACGGCGTACTTCTTGGCCAGAGCCATGGCAGCCTTCGCGTGTTTATCGTGGATGTTCGATAGTTCATCTATGACCGAGCTCGGTATCAGGACCGGGACCTCGCCGAACAGCCGCTTCAGCTCTCTATCCAGATGGATCTTGAACTGAAAAGGCATCAACAACGCGTTGGCATCAAGCACGACAGCGCTGATCATCCGTGTCACCTCAGGAGGTGACTGTGCCGTGGCCGATGAGCCGCCATTTGCCGGTTATGCGCCTCGAGATGGCTATCCTCTGCCCCTTCTCCGCGCATACTGGAATCTTCAGAGAAATTTCGGCGGAATCGGTTCTTCCGCTCGTGACGACTCCCACGGTAGTGGCTGTACCGACGCTCAGCATAAGAGGCTCATTCGTCTTGAGATTCTCGACTGCTAGCTCGGATGAGACCCCGACGACACGCTTCATCAGTTTGGTCTCCACTGTCAAGGAATTCCGGACTTCCGGCAGAGTCTTAGGTATGCCGACTATCCGGCCGACCAGCGAATCCGATTTCGTGGCGACAGGGTCGAGTCCAGTGCCGATTGCGATGAGGCCGCCCGGACCCGCTTCCTCCAGTTTGAGGCCACCTGCGAACAGGGATCGCACCTGCGTGATTATCGGTTCCCATGTGACCACCTTACCCGTCTCCACCTTCCTCCCGGGACGTACTTCTATTTCGTCGCCGATGCGGAGCTTACCTTGGATAAGAGAGCCGCCGATAACTCCCCCTCTGAGCTTGTCTATTTTCGTGCCTGGAGGGTTCACGTCGAATGATCTTGCGATGTACATCCTCGCAGGCTTGTTAAGGTCCCACTTAGGAGTCGGGATGTTCTTTTCGATCGCCATTATGAGCATGTCGATGTTGACGTCGTGATGGGCAGAGATTGGGATGATCGGCGCGTTCTCGGCAAATGTGCCCTGGACGAACGCCTTTATCTCATTGTAGTTCGCCCGCGCCTCCTCCTTGGAGACAAGGTCGATCTTGTTCTGGACCAGTATGATGTTTTCAACGCCTATTATTGACAGCGCCATCAGATGCTCCCTGGTCTGCGGTTGGGGGCAGCTATCGTTCGCTGCTATAAGCAGTAGTGCGCCGTTCATTATCGCTGCGCCGGACAGCATGGTGGCCATGAGCGTTTCGTGGCCAGGCGAGTCAACGAAGGATACGGCCCTCTGCATCTCGCACTCGCCGCCGCAGTTCGCGCATGTGGGCTTGTTGGAATAGCATTCCGGTTCATCACAACTCTTGCACTTGTAGAACGCGGTATCGGCATAGCCGAGCCTTATCGATATGCCCCTCTTGACTTCCTCGGAATGACGGTCAGTCATCTCCCCTGTCAGAGCCTTCGTCAGCATAGTCTTGCCATGGTCGACGTGGCCGATCATGCCAATGTTGGTCTCGGGTTGGGATGGGACAATCATTATTCCTTCTTCTCCTCGGGCTTCATGAGCTCAGCTGTGGGCTTCATGCCATGGGCGGTGATTTTGAAGTTTATCTGGATAGTGTCCGGGGCGACAGTGTTGCCGCGAACGTTCTTCTTCTTCCGGAGACCGCCTTCCTGTGCGTTGAAACCTATGCTCTTTGAGATGAGGAGCTTCTTTCTTCTTGGACCGGGCAGGTCCTTCCTCATAGGGAACCCGTCCTTATCGCTACCACCGGTGATCTGGAGCTTGTACCCAGGAAGGCCCACAAATATCCCGTCGATGACTTCGCCTATCTTCTTGCCGATCAAGGAGTTCGCATGATGTCCTGCCACGGCTGCCTGATATGACTTACCATCTTTGGGGTCGCTGATGACGGCTTTGAATTCTGCCAAAGAATCAACTCCACTCTTGCAAGACGCCCTAATGCGAAAGGGATTATATAGGTTTCGGGGACGGTAGACGACTCTGGTAGCCCCTAATCGGTTCCAAGGAAAACAAGATTAGTCGATACGGTTAAGCTAATGTCGATAGATGCGAGTGCTGCAGTGATCGTATGATGAGGATCTCAAGAGAAGCTCTCAAGGAAATGATCGATCGCCATGAAGATCAGTTCATACTCGTAGATGCGCGCGAAGAAAAAGCGTTCGAGAAGGAACACATCCCGGGAGCGATATCCATCCCATCCAGCCAGCTGGGTGAGAACGCCCTTGGACGACTGGACAAGGACGAAACCATCGTCACCTATTGTTCGAACATCCATTGCGAGGCGTGCACTATAGCGGCCGAGAAACTCGAGAAATACGGATACGAGAGGGTGATGGTGTTCAAGGGAGGATTGAAGAACTGGAAGGATGCTGGATATGCGACGGAGAAGGCTTAATCATCGGCCCCAGAACGGCTTCTCCTTCCGCTTTATCTCGGCGATCTTCTCGAAGACTTCGATCTCGTCCTGCTTCAGCCCGAACTTCTCAAGCTGGAGGGCATGGCTGCCAGGTATGTCGACATAGAGGATGTCCTCGACATCGATCTGCCTGCCCACCGTGACGTCGTCGATCGCGATGGCCACCTCGCTGCCGGCCAAGG
Organism: Thermoplasmata archaeon; assembly: GCA_014859835.1. Lineage (GTDB taxonomy): Archaea > Thermoplasmatota > Thermoplasmata > UBA10834 > UBA10834 > UBA9653. Next base: position 25,748 of record JACZKW010000027.1, read on the forward strand.
CCTCCGGAACCGAATTCTCGCCGCTCCGGATGCTCTTTATCTTCCCTATCGGGCGTCCGTCGGCCTTCATCAGACCATGCCCTGAGCGAATCCGTCCTGCGAGCACTCGGACACCTACAATCGCAGGCTTGCTTACGCGGAAGACATGATCCCTCAGTATCAGGACCTTCCCTGGGAAGACTATCTGCAGACGTTTCTCCACCTCGAGTTCGCGTGACCGCAACTCGCACCACGCCTTGTACTCATCCAGCAGACGATAGATTACAGCGTTCTGGAACATCTTGACCCCGGTGGAGTCTAGCTCGGCCTGAACGTCTGGGTTCGATCCCGCATTGAAGGCGAATATGACTCTGTGAAGAGGGTTCTCGAAGTTCGATGCTTCCATGACATCCTTCCTCGTCACCTTTCCGATGCCGACCTTCCGGATGGCTAGCTCCGCATTCTTCGCCTCGAAGACGAGTGCCTCGAGTGACCCGATCGCGTCCCCACGGACGATGATACCCTCATTAGCCAGCTCCACATTCAGCTCGCTGACCTTTCTGACCGCGTCCATCAACTCCTCGACATTCTCGTTCGCGACGCGTATGATCCCACCAGCCATGGAATTCTCGAGGTTCTGGGCCACGATCCGTATCCCAGCAGCCGCGGAAACCGTCTCGACCTGGTCGAATCTCTGCGAAGGGTCTCGGATCTCATCTAGTGGTCTCGGCCTCAGCAGGGCCCGCACTTTGGTGATTATCGGATCGCCTTTGACGGAGGTGATCAGAATCTGATCCCCGACATTGATGATCCCCTTGTAGATGATCGTATCCAATATGGTCCCCAGTCCCTGCTCCTCCTTCACCTCGAGCACGGTACCTTCAGCAGGACCATCCTCGGTCTTCAGCTCGACATCCAGAAACTTCTGGGCTAGCCCGACGAGCATCAGCAGCAGGTCAGGCAATCCCTCACCATGCTTCCCACTGACCGGGACTATGGCGACGCTCTTCGTGAAGTCGGTTATGTGGTCGAACCGATCGGCGCTCAATCCGGACTTCTCGAATATCCTGCCAGCGATGTTGTATATGCGCTGGTCCATGTCATCGACGACCCTTGGATCCTGGAGAGCCAGAGATTCTGCGATCGTCATGTTCTCGTGCACACGCCAGCCCATCAGACGGTCTATCTTGTTGGCCGCTATCACGAATGGAGTGCGCAACTTCTTCAGGATATTGATCGACTCGAGAGTTTGCGGCTTCATGCCCTCGTTGATATCGATCACGAGGACGGCCAGGTCGGCCAACGCTCCCCCTCGGGTTCTTAGTGATGCGAATGAATAATGACCAGGTGTGTCGATGAACAGAAGACCGGGTACCATGAATTTCCTGTCACCAATCAGCGGACGACATAGCTCGTAAATGGTCTCAATCGGAACATCCGTTGCTCCGATATGCTGAGTGATGCCGCCCGCCTCGCGGGATACGACCTTGGTGCCCCTGATCCTATCGAGGATTGTAGATTTGCCATGGTCCACATGGCCCATGACCGAGACTATGGGCTGCCGTATCGTCACAGATTCGCCAATCACCCGGCGGTATATCAATGTAACCCGGAACCAAGTCTGGCTGGAGCTGTGCCACAGATGATCGAAAACATGTAAACGGTTTATGGGGTTTGTCACTTCTCGAACAGCCAAGCCTCATCAGCGACTTCGTGCTTCTGCAGCTCGTAGTCGTTGAAGAAGAGCTTGATCTCGCATTTGGCGCTCTCGGACGAATCAGACCCGTGTATGATGTTCCTGCCGGTCACCTGACCGAAATCGCCTCGGATAGTACCGGATGCGGCGTCCTGCGGGTTCGTCTTGCCCATCATGGCCCTCGCAGCCGCGACACAGTTCTCACCCTCGAGCACCATGCATACGGCCGGGCCGGATGTGATATATGACAAGAGATCGTCGAAGAAGGCCTTTCCCTTGTGCTCCTCGTAATGTCTCTCTGCGAGCTCCCTCGGTATCCGCATCATCTTCATGGCGACGATCTTGATGCCTCGGTCCTCGAATCTCTGGACGATGCGACCGACCAGCCCCCTGGAGACGCCATCTGGCTTGACCATCGCGAATGTCTTCTCGATCATTCGCTCTTGTCCTCCGCTTTCGCGCCCTTGGGCGCTGTGGTCTTCTTACCCTTCGCACCATCATCCTTTTTGGGCGCTTTGACGGCTCCGGCGGTCTTCTCGGTTTTTTCGGGGATCTCCTCTGCCGCGACCTCTTTCACCTCCGCCTCTGGCTTGGCCTTCTTGGCCTTCTTCACCTTTCGCGTCTTGGTCTCGACCGTTTCGGTTGCCGACTTGAGCCTCAGAGCCTTCTCTCGCTCATAGTATCTCGTCCAAGTGGTCCTGCGCGGGACTCTTCCCATGTGCACCAGGTTCTTATGACACTTCGACGAGCAGAAGTTATAGATGACGCCATCCTTCTTGATATACATGCTACCGGTGCCTGGTTCTATCTCAGCACCGCAGAACGTACATACTCTTCGCTCCACCATCGTAAATCACCTCATAGACAGAGTGTTCGGACTCAGCGCACGCTGAGCTTCTTCGCTTCCCTCGATGTTTCCTTGAGCATCAGCACGTCGCCGACCCTTATCGGACCCATGGCGTTCCTCGTTATGATCCTGCCCTTGTCCCTGCCGTCCAAGACCCTGACCTTAACCTGGGTCGCCTCGCCAGTCATGCCAGTTCGTCCAACGACCTCGACAACAGTTGCTGGTATGCTATCCATGTCAGCCATTTAGGCCACCTACTTCTTCAGCGTCTTCAGCTTCTCTGCGAGTTCGTCGAGTGCGGGCTTTCCCTTTGCCGCGTCGAGAACAGCGACAGCTGCCGTCGGTTTCTCCAGTCCGCATGCATTCCCCAGCTCGGCCTTGCTCGGCACGAAGGCGTATGGAACGTTCTTCTCCTCACAAAGCGCTGGTATGTGCATGAGTATCTCAGGCGGTGAGACGTCCTCGGCCATTATGACCATCTGGGTCTCGCCCCTCTCGATGAGCTTCGTGACTTCGTTCGTTCCCTTTCTCAGCTTGCCGCCATCGCGTGCAAGCTCCACAATCTCATATGCCTGGTCTGCAAGTTCCTTTGGCGTCTCGAACTTGACATACACTGCCTTAGCCAATTTGATACCTCCTTCAGGTGCATTCGCACCGTCATCATTCACAGGCTCTTCTTGAAAAGAGCAAGGTGATTAAAGGATGGTCATATAAAAGGATTGCTGAATTTAGGTTCTGTATAGTTATCGGGTGGTGTTGTTGATGGTCCCGTTTTCCGATGCCACAAGTATCTCATCGATCGCATGTGTAATGTGCAAGTGGCTCAACGATGAAACTATATCGCCGAGGGGCATCTCCATCAAGGGTGTGACAGATGACAGATTCAGATATACATTTCCAACCACTTGGGAGGAAGACGCGCCCAAGGCGAGGGGCGATCTTACTCGACCTTGCGAACGACGCGGGGGTGTCGATAGAATCCATCTGCAGTTCCCTGGGCAGGTGCGGCAAGTGCAAGGTCATAGTCAGGTCTGGCTCGTCGCACCTCAATATTGTCAACGACAGCGAGAAGCAGGCGATCAGAGACATCGACCTCATTGCAGGCATGCGCCTGGCCTGTCAGGCGAAAATCGTCACCGAAGGAAACATCGTCATCGAAGTGCCCGAGGAGAGCAGGAGAGGCACCCAGCGACTCCAGGCTGCAGGAAGGGAACGGATCACCAAGCTCAAACCTGCGTTCATGAAGATCGTTTTAGACATACCACCAGCGACCCTCAGGGACATCAGAGCTGACGATGATCGTCTCCTTGAGGAACTGTCGAAGAAGGTAAGGACGGCAGCCAAATTCTCGTCCGGAGTCCACAAGTCCATCCCTCGGGCAATCAGGGACGACTCATGGAGAGTCTCCGTCACGATATTCAGAGGGAAGGAGATAGTACGCCTGGAACCTGGAGATACGACTGACGAACTCTATGGAGTGGCTGTTGATATCGGCACCACCAAGGTGGTCGCATACCTTGTGAACCTCCAGGATGGAACGGTCATGGCCACTGAGATGATGCCGAACCCTCAGCTCGCATTCGGTGAGGATGTGATGTCTAGGATAACATTCGCGACGAGGGAGAAGGATGGAGACGCGAAGTTGCAGAAGAGCATCCTCGACGGCGTGAACAAACTTCTGAGGAGGTTGAGCGACCGTTCAGGCGTGGACCGCGATGCCATCCTGGAAGTCTTCGTGGTAGGCAATACCGCCATGCATCACATGTTCTTCGGAATACCCGCAAATCACCTCGCGACTGCACCATATGCACCCGCAGTCAGGACCGCGATGTCCGTGAACTCGGCGCAGCAGGGGATTGACATCTATCCCTTCGGGAAGGTATCGTCCCTGCCTAACATCGCAGGATTTGTTGGCGCGGACGCAGTAGCTGGCCTGATATCGAGCGGGCTATACAGGGACAAGCACATAGGCATGATGATCGACATAGGTACCAACACCGAGATAATCGCAGGGAACCGGGAGAGGTTGATAAGCTGTTCGTGCGCATCTGGACCAGCGTTCGAAGGAGCGCACATCGGGTCAGGGATGAGGGCGTCGACGGGCGCCATCGAGAGGGTCTGGATAGATCCCTCCGATTGGAATGTGAAGATCAGCACAGTGGACGACACGCCTCCGAGGGGTATCTGCGGCTCGGGGATAGTCGATGCCATATCCGAAATGTTCAAGACGGGGATAATCGACTCATCTGGCAGAATAAACGACTCAAGGCAGAGCCTTCGTGTCCGGAAGAACGGAGAAGGTATGTCCGAATTCGTTCTAGCATTCGCGGATGATGCCGAGACAGATCACGACATTGCCGTCACCCAGCACGACGTACAAGAGATACAACTCGCCAAAGCAGCCATTTTCACAGGCATCTCGACTATGGTGCGCAAGCTGGGCATCAGATGCGTGGATATCGGGCGGGTGTACGCGGCCGGCGCGTTCGGCACGTATATTGACGCATCCAGCGCCATCACAATAGGAATGTACCCCGATGTGCCGGTGGACAGGATCAGATTCATAGGCAACTCAGCCGGTGCCGGCGCCAGGATGGCATTGAAGTCCACATCGATCAGAGATCTGGCTGACCGGTTGTCTAAGAAGGTCGAGTATGTCGAACTGGCGGCCGAGAAGGACTTCCAGAAGGAGTTCGCCAAGGCGATGTTCATCCCGCACAGGGACATGAGCGTATTTCCAAGTGTTAGAAAGCCATGACCGCACCGGACCAATCAGGCTGGAGAATCAGTCGGAGAAGAACACATCGGTCCCTCGCGGGATTCATGCGCTGAAGATAAATCGATAGGGGCACCCCCCTTTCGAAATATGTGCACGATTAACAGGATACTTGAGAATGTGTACTAATCGGCCCCGCATATCTTAAATAAGTTCGCATCGATGGCGGGGTTGACAGGCGATGTTGATTCTAGCGCGCCTGTCGGTGTATGTGAAATAATGAAGGCTATGGTTCTAGGAATAGGAGCAGTGGGCTCCGTCACCGCTGGGATACTCGCCAATTCCAACGAGTATGATAAGGTGGTCCTCGCCGATATCGATTTCGAGAAGGCGAAGAAGGCGGAGAAGAAGATTTCGAATGACAAGGTCACGGCAAAGAAGGTCGACGCATCCGATGTAGACGGCATGGTTCTGGCTTTCGAAGGGATCGATCTGGTCATGAACGGCGTGATCCCGCGGTTCAACTACAAGATCATGGACGCTTGCGTGCAAGCCAAGGCAAACTATGCAGACATGGCATGGGACGTCGCACTCGATGATACACCAGCGGGGGAAGTCATCCAGAAACCGCCGGTCTGGCATTCACTGAAGAAGGACGCGGCATTCAAGGAAGCAGGACTTGCTGGAATGATCGGATTGGGTTGCGACCCCGGGCTGTCGAACATCTTCGCGAGGATGGCAGCGGACAGGATGGACAAGGTCAAGGAGATACTCGTAAGGGACGGGGATAACGGATATGTCGAAGGATATGATTTCGCACCACTCTGGTCACCAGAGACGCTAATCGAAGAGGTGTTGATGCCTGCGACATACTACGCCGAGGGTGCGTACCGCAAGCTTCCGCCGTTCAGTGGCAAGGAGAAGTTCAGCTTCCCAGACCCGGTGGGAGACCTCAACATCTACAATGTCGACCACGAGGAGCAGGAGACTCTTCCGACATTCATAGGAGAGGTCCTGGGCAAGGGCTGTGACTACTGTGATTTCAAGATAGCTCTCGGAGACGAGTATGTCGATGCGATCAAGATGCTCGGTAAGCTCGGATTGGACTCACCCGAGAAGATAAACGTCAAGGGAGTGAAGGTCGCGCCAAGGGATGTCGTCGCAGCCGTTCTGCCGGACCCGTCGACTATCGGAGACAAGGCGAAGGGGGATTGCGCCATCGGCAGCGCAGTCAAGGGAGAGAAAGATGGCAAGGACGTGGGTTACTTCATATGGACCCAGCTGAACCATGAGGATACGTACAAGAGATACGGGCACAGTGCGACCGCATACTCGGTAGGTGTTCCTCTTGCAATCGCAGGAATACTCTTCGCCCAGGGCAAGATAACCCAGAAGGGAGTGTTCCCGCCGGAGATGCTGGACCCGGAGCCTTTCGTCGAGATGCTACCGAAGTTCGGCATGAACTGCTTCGAGAAGAAACTCTGATTCAGAAAAACAACGCAGAAGGTCGCTGACCTTCTGCACAAATGATTTTTTATCCATCAAGATTCCAGATGGTTTCGGTTTTCAGAATCCACAATATAGTTGATAAGCATTAGGCATCCGCGATGAATGAGGGCGACAAGAGAATCCGAAGGTTCTACATCTTCAGAGCAGTCACATCATTCTCGCTCTGGATACCATTCTGGAGCCTATGGGCTTACAAGAACCTCGACAGCCTATTCCTACTAACGGTCGTCGATGCCGTGTTCTGGAGCACGATAATCATCTTCCAGTTGCCGGCTGGACTTCTGGGCGACAAATTCGGGAGAAAGGCGGTCCTATTCACAGGAGAGATACTATTCTCCGTTGGAGTCCTGGCATTCGGGCTCAGCAACTCATTCGAAGAATACCTCATATCCAATGTGGTATGGGCGCTGGGAGTGTGCTTCCTCATCAGCGGGGATACGCCGTTCCTCTATGATACCCTCCTCGAGCTGGACAGAGGTGCCGACTTCATACATATCATGGGGACCGCGAACGCCGTTATGTTCATGACGAGCGCAGCTGCATGCGCGGTCGGGGGATTCATCGTCTCCGTGACGGATAGGATAGAACTGACGCTCATCATCGCATCATTAGTCGCGATAACTGGCACGTTCACCGTGGTCTTCCTGAGAGAGCCAAAGGTAGACCGGAGGTTCCAACAATCATATCGGGCTCAGCTCGGCACGGGAGTCAAACAGGTCCTCAAATCCAAGCCAATCATGGTGCTCATCCTTTTCCAGATAGTACTCGAGTTGGGCATCTATGTGATGATGATCTTCAGATCGGTCTACATGAACGTGCAGCTACGTCTCAGCTTCCTGGAGATCGGGTTGTTCTTTGCAAGCTTCGCAATAGTCGGAGGACTGTTCACGAGACTGGCTGGCAGGATCGAGGGGTGGCTCAAGGAAAAGCGCACGCTTCTGTTCATGTTCGTCACCATGATATTCTCGTTCGCAGTCGTGTTCTTGGTCAGATCTTCGGTAGCTGTCTCCACTCAGTACCTGATGTACATAATAACCGGATTGCAGGCACCGATCATTAACGGGTACATCAACCGCCTGGTGGACTCATCTCATCGTTCGACAATAATGGGCATAGCTAGCATGATGTTCACCGCCATGGTCGTGATAGTCGAGGTATCCATAGGATGGATAGCATCCATATGGGGACTGGAGGAGAGCCTATTGGTATTGGCGCTGGCGGTCACACCCGTTGGAATACTTCTGTTGTACTTCTGGAACAAAGAGGTCGATAAGTTCATGAGGAAACCGGTGAAGCTGAACGCTCCTCAAGGGTGAGAATCCTTAACCACATGGCAGACCCTCATTTCGAGTGTAAAAAATGGGGGGAGAAATGTAAAAAAAATGAACGATGACGTCGTAGTTAAACGTTATCATTATCGATATTGATAAATTTCATTTCGCAAGAAAACGGACTTGCGACAATAGATTCACTTCTTCGCTTCGAGCATCTTCTCCTTCTCAGCGACCACGAGCCTCGTGCGTATGACAGTATCCGAATTGAGCGACATGCTATCTATGCCGCACTCGACCAGGAACTCTGCGAACTCCGGGAAATCGGACGGCGCCTGACCGCAGATGCCGATCTTCTTGCCCTTCGCCTTCACGGTCTTGATCACGCTGGATATCATCATCTTCACCGCGGGGCTTCTTTCATCGTAAAGCCCAGAGACCAACTCGGAGTCGCGGTCCAGCCCCAACATCAGCTGCGTGAGGTCGTTCGAACCAATTGAGAAACCGTCGAACACCTCGGCGAACTCGTCTGCCAGCACGACATTGGACGGTATCTCGCACATGACATAGACTTCTAGACCCATCTGCCCCTGCTCAAGCCCGAATTCTTTCATTGTCTTTATGACCTTGCGACCCTCATCAGGAGTTCTGCAGAACGGGACCATCACTTTCACGTTGGTCAGACCTTTCTTCTCGCGCACCTGCTTCAGGGCCATGCACTCAAGTCGGAACGCTGGCTTGAACTTCGGATCGTAGAACCTCGAGGCTCCGCGCCAACCGATCATAGGATTAGATTCCACAGGCTCGTAGAACTTCCCTCCGATGAGGTTGGCATATTCGTTCGACTTGAAATCCGATAGACGCACGATCACATCCCGCGGGTAGAAGGTGGCAGCGATCTTGCCAATGCCCCATGCGAGCTTGTCGAGGAAGAATTCATCTTTGCGATCGTAACCGTGAGTCCTCTCCTCTATCAACTCCACTGCTTTCGCAGCCTCGAGATCGTGAGCCGCACGTTCCTTGAGCTTGTCGAATTCGATGAGCGCGAGAGGATGTATCCCTATGTGCGAGGCGATGATGACCTCCAGTCGAGCAAGACCAACACCGTCGCAAGGAATCTGACCCTGCGTGAACACATGCTCCGGAACCGCGACGTTCATCATTATCTTGGTGCGGGTCGTCGGCATGTTCTTGAGGTTGATACGGTCCACTCGGAAGTTCAGGTCACCCTCATAGACTCGGCCTTCACCTTCAGAAGTGTCGACTGTCACGAACTGGCCGTCTCGAAGTGTAGAAGTGGCGTTCCCTGAACCGATGATGCAAGGAATCCCGAGCTCTCTTGAGACAATAGCAGCATGGCAGGTACGGCCACCTCGGTCGGTGACGATCGCAGATGCAATCCTCATTATCGGCTCCCAATCAGGGTCGGTCTTGTCCGTGACAAGCACCTCACCCTTTCTGAACTCCGATATCTCGTAGGCGCTCTCCAGGACGTTGACCTTGCCCTTGCCGATCTTTGAACCGACGGCCTCACCTGTGAGAAGGATTTTGCTATCGCCTTCCAGAACGTATGTCTCGAGGACGTTCGCCGGTTTCGATGCGTGGACCGTCTCAGGCCTGGCCTGGACGATGTAGAGTTCGCCAGTGATGCCATCCTTCGCCCATTCGATGTCCATGGGTTTCTTATAATGAGATTCGATGATGATCGACCACTCTGCGAGTTGCACGATCTCTGCGTCGTCCAGCACGAACCGCTGACGGTCCGCGACCGAGACTTCCGCATCCATCATCCCGCCTTTCGAAGCATAGATCAGCTTGTGCTGCTTGCTGCCAAGTTTCTTCTCGATGATCGGGTCTTCGAATTTGCCCAGCGAGGGTTTGAACACGTAGAACTGGTCAGGGTTCACCGCGCCCTGGACAATCATCTCGCCCAGTCCCCAGGAACCCGTTATGTATACGACCTTGTCGAATCCGCTCTCGGTATCCAGCGTGAACATGACTCCGGAGCAGGCCTTGTCACTCCGGACCATTCTCTGGACCCCGACGGAGAGCGCGTTATCCAGTTGGCTGAACCCCTTGTGAGCTCTGTAGGCGATCGCGCGGTCAGTGAAGAGGCTCGCGAAGCACTGTTTGACGGCTCTGAGAATATTCGCCTCTCCACGGACATTGAGAATCGTCTCGTGCTGTCCCGCGAACGATGCGCCATCTAAGTCCTCGGATGTAGCGCTCGATCGTATCGCCACGCTGGGATTATCCATATGAAGGCGTCTCCCCAACTCCCAATAACCATACTCGATCTCCCTGCGGATATTCTCGGGGAATTCCGCCTCGAGGAACCCCTTACGCACCTTCGAGCCACGAGCAGCCACATCGCTCGGGTCATCAGGATCTATTCCTTCGAGAATGGTCTTGATCTTCTCCTCGAGGCGCGCGGCACTCACGAATTCATTGAATGATTTGGTAGTGACTGCAAAACCTTCCGGGACTCTAATGCCGTTGCTAGTAAGGTGCCTCAGCATCTCGCCCAAAGATGCGTTCTTGCCGCCCACCCTGTCGATATCCTTGAGGCCTATCTGATCGAACCACAGCACGTGCTCATTGGTCCTTTTCTCTGAGTTATTGGCCCCCATCGGCATCATTTGCCCCGCCCGAAGCAGATTCTCGCCAGACGCTCGGTCAATACCCCGCAAATACGCAAACTCCATCACCTTCTATATGCGACCTGCGAGCTCGTCCAAGCAACTCCGAACACGTCTGTCAACCCCCGGTCCCGTAACCAGGTTCTCCACGGAATCGCTTGCGATACTGGGATAAATGCCGAGGGGTTAATAACATTTCCCAGATACAGCGCGAGACCGGAAGGAAAGCGGCGTGATTCGTATCATCGATGCAGAGCGAGGCATGCATAATTCTGTGCACCATGTGGGCGCTTGTCGACATCTCTCGACCCATTCTGAGCAAACGAATTATGCAACGTCCGCGTTTCCAGCATTCGGAGAATGAGCCGTGAAAGTCGCGATGCTGACTTACAGCACGAGAGCGAGAGGAGGCGTCGTCCACGCCCTCAAGTTGGCAGAAAGACTCCAACGAAAGGGTGCGGATGTGCGACTCTATTCACTTGCTCGTGACAACGACCTATCTGCACGCGAAGGATATCATAGAGATGTGGAAGTGCCGTTTGAAATCATCCCATATCTCTGGCATCCAGATCTGATGACGAGATTGGAGAACATGATCTCGGCATATACATCAAATCTGCCGGTGGACGCTGACATCTATCATGCCCAGGATTGCGTGGGCGGGACTGCGCTCATGAGGATGAAGAATGATGGCGACATCTCAGCACCGATCTTCAGAACCATTCATCACGTGGACGATTTCGCCGAACCAATGCTATTCGAGTTCGAGAAGCGAGCGGTCGCCAATGCAGACCACAGGTTCGTGGTCTCTCAATACTGGAAGGATGTGCTCAAGAAAGAATACGGATACGACTCGATCATAACCTATAACGGACTTGACGCGGAGGATTTCGCAACTATCCCGGAGAGGATATCCACCGCACCAACAGTACTCTTCGTAGGCGGCCTCGAACCGCGCAAAGGCCTTGAACATCTGTTCCTGGCGATGGAGCGCGTGAGCAAGGATCATCCAAATGCAAGATTGGTCGCGGTGGCCAAGGCAGGCTTCCGCGGAGTAGACAATGCATCCTGGTTCGAGACACTGGCGGATAGGGCAGGAATAAGAGATAGAGTGACAATGCTTGAGTCCGTAGAGCAGGAGGACCTGCTACAGCTCTATGCGAACTCCGACCTGATCGCGCTACCCTCGAGGAACGAAGGTTGGGGTCTTTCGCTGATGGAGGCGATGGCCTGCGGAAAGCCTGTGGTAGCGTCGAGGGTGGGAGGGATCCCCGAACTCGTCAGGGATGGTGTCGATGGCATCCTTGCAGAACAGGGCGATGTCATATCCCTCGCCGAAGCCATATCCAGAATCCTTGAGGACTCGAGCCTGGCGGAGAAGCTGGGACAGGCTGGAAGAGACAGGATCAAGCAGTTCTCCTGGGACTCAGCCGCAGACATAGTCCTCGCAGAATATCGACGAGCGGTCTAGGATTGCGCGAAGCCGTCCATGAAATGCACCATGAACTTCTCGGCTTCCGCAAGGCCAGCAACCTTCTTGTTCCCCTCGATCACCATGTACTCGTTCGGGCTGTGTGCCAGATCACTGTGACCGATACCGCTCATGGTGAACGGCAACTTGAGGAACTTGTTGAACACATAGAACGGCACTGCCCCTCCGCTGTTTGGCCAGATGTCTGGATCCTGGTCAAATGCCTTGAACGAACGGACGATCGATTGGACGACTGGTTCCATCACGCTCGCCCTGCAGCAATCATAGCCGGTGTCGACCTCGGTCAATTCGATGTCATTGTAACCATGCGCAGCTAGATGCTTGCGGACGAGCGGGATCATGTCCTTCTTCTCTTGATCCGGGACGAGCCTGATGTCAATCTTGCATGTAACCTCGTGAGGCAGCACCGTCTTGGATCCCCGATCCATGTAACCGCCCCAGATGCCATCGAGGTTCAGGGTCGTGCTGTAGAGGAATTTCTTTATCAATGCCTCTTTGTCGTCCTCTGGCAACATGAACTTCTTCACCTTCATCCCCGACTTGAAAGCGCGTGAATCGAACCTCTTCGCGAGTTCCTTGATCAGCTCACCGTCCTCCTCGAGCGGAGGTGATATCTTGTCATGGAAGCCGTCGATTAGTATCTTGCTTCCGTTCTCAGCAGACATCGTGCCCAGTGCATCCACCAGCCTCCATACGGGACTGTCGACCCAAGCCTTGTGACTGCTGTGGATCCCGAACTCCTGCGGGCCTCTGCCCCACTTCTTGCCGGAGGATTTGAGTTCGAAATAGACCACACCTTTCACTCCGAGGTAAAGGTTCGAAGCTCCGTCTGAATCCTGGCCGAAGAAAGGGAAATAACATGCATCCGCCTTCGACAGGCGCTTCTCATCATTCCTGACATAGACTGGAAGGTTCGTGCTTCCCAGCTCCTCCTCGCCCTCAGCAACGAGAATCAGGTTCACGGGTGGTCGGCCCACCGATTTGTTGCACGCTTCGATCGAATTCAAGAAAGCAGCAAGCGGACCCTTTGTGTTGTCAGCGCCACGGTTCACGATAGCCTTCACCTTGCCTGAAGGCAACTTCTTCTCCACGATCTTCGCCTCCATGGGAGGGTGGTCCCAACCGGGTTCGTTGAAAGGCATCGTGTCGTACATGAAGTAGCCGAGCAGAGTCTTGTCATAGGTCCCCTTGCACACACCATAGACGATCGGATTTCCGTTCGTCTCGATGACCTCGACTTTGTCGCAGCCGACCTCCTCATAAAGCTTAGCGACGAGCTCTGCACATTCCACGATGCCCAGGCCCTCTTGGCTCGAACTGGGTTGCTTCAGCAAACGCCTGGTGCGGGCAATGTGTCCCTTTATGTTCTTATCGATACGCGCATAGACCTCGTCAAGCCTCTTTCCGCCGTCCATGTCAATCAGAGAGGTATTATGACATCTTTCTGTAAAGAGTTTGCGAAGGTTGAGACGGGCCAAAGTCAACATATACATGAAAGGCATGACTTGATTTGATGGCCCTCGACCTGCTAGTCGTGTTCATACCGATGTTCATCGTCATAGACCCATTCGGGGTTATTCCAGTCTATCTGGTGTTGACGAGGAGCATGGGGGCCGCTGCGAGAGCCAAGACCCTGAAATATTCGATGTTGTTCTCGACTTCGCTTCTGGTGGCCTTCGCTCTTGTCGGAAGCGCCATACTCGGTTATCTTTCCGTGTCGATAGATGCCCTCAGGATAGCAGGTGGACTCCTATTGCTCGTGATCGGTGTCATGATGCTGTACGAAGGAGACATACCTCGGTCAAGGAGAAAGGGTGCTGAGGAGGCAGACGATTCGCCACACGCACCTGAGGACGTCGCATTCGTGCCCCTAGGGACGCCAATGCTCGCAGGCCCAGGAGCCATTTCCGTGGTCATAACGCTGACGGGGACAACACACATACCGAATGTCTTGATCGCCCTGCTTGCCGTGATGCTCATCATCGCGCTCATGCTATGGAAGGTCGACCTGGTCTTCAAGCTCATAGGCAACGCGGGCACGAGAGCTCTGACGAGGGTGATGGGGCTCATTACCTCCGCATACGCGGTGCAGATGATCCTGGATGGTGTATCAGGGTACGCGACATCTATCGCATAGTCCAGCGAGGCCCGATCTCAGATATCTGGGCAGAGATCTTCTGACAGGCACAAATGGTCCCATTCCGATTTTAAGAACGGTTCGAATAGAGGATACAGGAGTCCGTCTTCAGCATGATTTGGATGAAGAGAACATCCATTCATGTGGATAGCGCGAGGATGCCGGGATAGGCCCTGTCCTCAAGTGTGCACGACCGGAGATTTGTCATCATCGCCTCCGCTCGAGGATACGAGGTAGATAGATGCCAGCACCAGTGCAGCACCGATGATTGCCATCTCCATGAGGTTCTCATGGAGCAGAGTGAATGATATCAATAGAGCCGTGACGACTTCAAGGAGCATTATGGTGGCGGACGATGTCGCCGATACCCCTTCAAGCCCCATCGCCCACAGCAATGTAGCGACCGATGTGCACGCGATGCCTAGATAGATTACTGCGGCCCATGCGTTCGGCTCGATCGTGAAATCCGCACCAGTCCCCGCGAGATACGCCAATGGAAAGATGAGCCATATTGTTGAGGTCGTGATGGCCGCAGTGGATATCTCGACAGCTGAGTACCTTGAGAGCATCTTCTTGTTGAAGACGATGAAGAATGCCCAGCTCCAACCTGCCAGATAGACAAGCACGTCGCCTAAGAACTCGCTGCCAGTGAATGACAGGCCACCATCTGAAGTGAGGAAGACTATGCCGATCATACCTGTTAAGATGCCCGCGATTTGGATCTTGTTCAATCGCTCCCTGAACGCGTAGAGCGAGACTATCGCGACAGCGATGACATTTATATCCACCAGAAGCACAGTCTTGGAAGCAGTGGTCATGGTCAAGCCGACATATTGCGCTATGAATCCTCCCGCGTTGAATGCGCCGATCAACCAGATCCAGGGATTCCTCAGGACCGAGAATGAGAATCTGCCCATGTAGATCACGATCGCGAGGGTCACGACCGATGCGAAGAGGAACCGCAGCCAGAGGAAGAGGACATCGTTCCCCACATAGGACAGACCCCATTTCACGCCAGGAAATGATGTGCCCCAGAGCAAGCTGGCAAGTACGGTCAGAATCACCGCGCTGCGTCTGTCCCTGATGGGCATGGATAATCGAGATTGCAAGAGACTATTAGAACTCTACTCACGGCTTCTGTGATTCCTTGGGAAGGTCAACATGGAATACGCTCCCTTTTCCGACCTGACTCTCGACCCATAGCCTTCCGCCATGCGCCTCTACTATGCCCTTCGAGATGGGAAGGCTCAGACCGATCCTGTCGACCTGATGGGTCAGGTCGTCCTTGGCGACTATGTAGAATCTATCGAATATCTTGCCCAGGTTCTCCAACGGTATGCCGATCCCGTTGTCCTTGACCCATACATGGACCTGCTTCCCTTCGTCCCTGGCGCCCACCTGGATCTTCCCGCCCTCCTCGGTGTACTTGATTGCGTTATCCACTAGGTTGTTGAAGACATCCCTTATGCGTCTTCTGTCAGCCATTATGAGAGGCATGGAGCCGTCCACGGCGAGCGTGAGCGTCTGTCTCTTGTCCTCGGCCTCCTTCGTCCTGTCCTTGATGAGGTCCTCAAGGACCGTATCGATCTTCAATGGTTCCGAATGTATCTGCAAGCTTCCCGTCTCGAGTCTGCTGATATCCAACATGCTCTCGACCAAGGCATACAGCTTGTCGGTGTTGGCTTTTATGATCTTGAGCCTCTGGCCGAACTTCGGGTCGAGCTTGGGGGTGTATTCTGACTCGACCAGGTCGACATATCCTCGCATGACCGTGAGCGGGGTTCTGAGCTCGTGGCTCACGACATCGATGAACTGGCTCTTCATCCGATTCACCCGTTCCAACTCCTGGTATGTCTGTGTCAGCTTCTCGTACGATCTCTCGAGCTGGCTCTCCAGACGAACTTTCGAGGTCGTATCCAGGGCGACTAGCACAATCCCTTCCACTTCTCTTCGTTCCGACATCATCGGTGTGGCCTTCACATGGAGATATGATGCTCGGTCTGGGGCAGAGACGTAGTGCACATCGGTCCTCTCGGCTCCGTGACCTTCCATGCACTGCATTATCAATGCGTCAAGGCCGGATTTGTTTATCGCGGATATCTCGAATATGCTCGTGCCGAGGATTTCATCCTCACTGACCTTGTCAAGGAGTTTTAGTATCTGCATGTTAGCTGCCTGTACGATTCCCCGAGGGTCCAGAGACATGATTCCGATGGGAGCCATGGAGAGTACCTTGTCGGTCTCCTCGCGGCTCCTCTTCATGAGGAACTCGATCCGGACATTGTTGACGACCAGCGCGATATAGTCAGACAACCAGGTCATCATGCGCTCGGCGTCCGGTCCGAATTGGGCACGGCTCGAGACTCGGCCGATGAACAGGTGTGCGATAACACTTCCGCGCAACACGATGGGACTCAGCAACCCATGCGCGATCCCGAAAGACTCTGCGACTCCACGAACCGATTCTGGTATGTCCTCGATCTTCTCGAATCTGATAGTCCTCGAAGCATCTGAATCGGAGAATGAATGCCTGACGCGATTTTCCACGGGGAACCGCTTCATAGATATCGGAGCGAAGTCACCCGCTCCAACAAGTCCGGTCAATCTGAGGAAATGGCCGTCTTCCTCAAGGAGCGCTATCGCAACGTAGTCCGCATCTGTCAATTCCCTTATTCCTTCGGACACAGCTGAGAATGCCCCTTCAGCGTCCATCGCGGACCTCAGCTGGACATTGATCCGCTCGACAACATCCAGCAAAAGCGATCTCGTATGAGAATCTTCCAGCAAAACTCTTGACCTCCAATGGAAATGGACGAAGTGCGCGCGGGGGAGCACGTTCCTTCGCGTTAACTGCATTCTCGATAGATAAGATGTTCGTAGAAGTCCATCTTGAATATCAACGATGAAGCTAATATAATGAGGTCCTAACCACATTATGGAGACATGGCGATCAGGAGCATCGGCGGCCGGACACCCAGAATCTCGGATCATGTGTTCATCGATGAGTCTGCAGTGATCATAGGGGATGTGGAGCTGTCAGAGGGGTGCAGCGTCTGGCCGGGAGCAGTCATCAGGGCGGATGATGACAGCGTGAGCATTGGCGAGGGCAGCGCGATAATGGATATGGCCTTTGCAGAAGCGCCGAAGGGCAAACCCGTGATGATCGGCCCCGGATGCATAGTCTCTCACGGCGCTCGGTTGCACGGATGCGTTCTGAAGGAAGGGGTATTGGTTGGCATCGGCGCGATCGTACTAGATGGCGTGAGCATCGGGAAAGGATCGATAATCGCCGCAGGCACCGTGCTCACCCCAGATACGAACGTGCCAGAGAACACTATGATGGCGGGAGTCCCCGGCAGGGTCCTCAGGAACACCACGGAGGAGGAACGCCAGACAATACACGAAGAGGTCAGGAATGTGCGTGAGAAAGCTCTTCGATATAAGACGGACCATGCACCTCGATAATTGCCGTATGAACCTACACCGATCCTAGTGTGCGAATGATTGAAAATAGACCATCCCATTTAAATAGTTCGAACATTATTGATTCTTGCCTGAGGAACCACCGCAGTAGTGTTAAGTGGGGGAATAAGTCAAGGTAAGAGGTGCACTAGTTTTGGAGGTTCATTTCGGAAAACCCGTTGTTGCGCGCGTCAGGAAATGTCGCACAGTGGTTGTCAAGAACAAGCGGCAGTCGGAAGACGAGAAGAAGTAGATTCTCCGTATTGTGGCAGCCGATTCATCGTTTCTATATTAGTGAACACGGGCAATCCATGGTGCACCGCGGGCACATGACGCGTGCGCCCGTATTTATATACGCCATCCGAAAATTATATACGGTCAGGAAGACGATGTCCTGTCGGAAGGGATATAAATGGCTTCTGGACAAGTACCAGGCCCTCAACCGCAGGGTCCGTATCCGGGATATATGCCGGCCTATCAGCCGGTGCAAAAACCGACCGTAGAGTACATGAGACCGATGGTCTCAGACGCAATGCTGGCGATCATCTCAGTGTTGGGATTGTTCCTCCTGATGCTCGGGTGGGTGATCTGGGGAGCTTCGAGCGACAGCACGGTTGAAGACCTTGGACAATACCTCAAGGCATTCGGCATGTTCATACTGACTGCCGCGATGATGGTCGGTGGGCTGCTTAGAGTCGACATGGACAAGTGGGTCAGGGTGGTCCTGATCTTCGGCGCAGTCCTGCTCATATCATGGGTAGGCTTCTGGTTTACCTGGTAGGCACCAGAGTCCCGAAAACCCCTCAAACCCCATCCTTTTTGATACCCTGCGACAGCCGGTGCTCCACGGACCTCACCTTGCTCTCGATGGTTCCGCTCCTTCCCATCCGGTCATCGATCTTTATAGTGGTGATGACGCGTGCGCAATCCGACGTCACAGACATATGACAACTGCGAATTACAGACATCACCTCGTCATATTCACCCTCGATGACCGTCCCCATAGGGTTGAGTTTGAACGGGAGGCCTGAACCTTTGACTATTTCCAGGCACCTCGCGACATATTCTCCTACGCTCTCTCCTTTGCCCAAGGGCGCGATGCTGAATTCCACAAGCATGATCACATCTCCGCACAGATATGTTCATTCACCAGAACGGCAATCATACTACAAAGTACGATGTTCGCCGCATCCTTATCGTTGAACACGAACATATTTATACGGGCGGCCACTAAATGAATATTCAGTCTGCGCAGGGGTCGCGTCGTTCTCGGCTGTAAGGTTGGTTTGTTATGAAGGGAAGAGGGGAAAATCTGAATATTCTTACTAAGCTAAAGAAGTCTGATGACGAGTTGGCTGCGACAACGCTTACCGTTGAGCATCTGACCAAGGCGATCAAGAACAGCATCGACAAGTCCGGGATGCCTGAGGAAGAGGCGAGGGCCATGGCCCAGCATGTGATGAACTTCTTCGGCTACAGCGAGCGGATAATCGATAATGTGTTGGAGCCCGAGGACAGGGACGCATTCTACATGCTTGAAGACGCAGGGATACTCGTCACCGAGCGCGAGGAGACGACGCTTTACGACGGCAGGGAGTGGAGGATCCATTACTGGATGTTCCGCAAGGACCGCATACAGGAGCTCATATCCGGCCGCGCAAGGGGTCTAGGTGCATTGACGGAAGATGTCAACGTATACGACGAGATACCAGATGATATCTGGAGTAGAGAATAGGCAGGGAGTCTACTTTCAGGGTACCTGGGGAAAGCGATTAGTGGTGCCCAGCGTTCATGAGGTACTGGATGGATTACTCACAGTTCCCATACCAGCCCCGGCGAGGTCAGGAGAGGCTGATGCAGGCAGTGACCTTGGCCTGCGAAAACAGATGCCACACCGTCATCGAGAGTGGCACAGGGACTGGCAAGACCGTATGCACCCTCACGGCGGCACTCGAGTTCTGCCGGTCGAGGGGGAAGAAGATCCTCTACCTTACGCGGACCAATTCTCAGCAGAGACAGGTCATGACGGAGCTCAGGCAGCTTTCCGCGAAGCAGAAGGTCTTCGGGGTCGCGCTTCAGGGTAGAAGGAACATGTGCCCGCTCGCATGTACGGATGATGAGCTCGTACATGGCAACCCAGAGGAGCTCTCCAAGGTATGCAGCGACCGAAAGACGCGCGTGCTCAAGGGTGATGAGGATGCCTGCAAGTTCTACGCCGCAACGATCTCCCAGGACCTACAGCCCGTCCTCAGGTTCTCGAAAGAAGAACTCCCGACGGCAGAGGAATTCACAGACTACTGCATCGAGAGGGATATGTGCCCCTACGAGATCTGCAAGATACACCTGCCAAATGCAGATGTCGTCACGGCGCCTTACATAATGTTCTTCGACAGATTCATCAGGCATGCGCTTCTCGACTGGATGGCATGCGCGCTTTCAGACCTCGTCGTCATCATAGATGAAGCCCACAACCTGCCGTCCTACGCCAGGGAACTGGAGTCCGCGGAACTATCCTCGATAGGATTGCGCATGGCGAACAGGGAGGTCGACGAGTTTGGTGACCCTGAGGTCGCGGAGGGAACGAGCCTCAGGGACTTCATTGCAATCCTGGAGGACATCCTCGATGCCGCCGTGCAGGAATACCTGATAGACGAAGACGGGATAATCCCGCAGTCCTTCGTCGAGGAGGAGCTGATGTTCAGGACCCATAAGACGAGCATAGGTCTGAAGTCGCTTCTGTCGCAGACGACCAACTATGGCGAGATGGTCAGGGACAACAAGAAACTCTCCGGAAGGCTCCCCAGGTCATATGTATTCGGCACGTCCAATTTCCTCACATTCTGGCACTTGCTGGATGAGAGCCAATATATCAAGCTTGTATCCGAGCATGAGACCAAGGCCATCGAAGCGTATTGCCTTGATTCGTCGATAGCATGCAGACCGCTCATGGAATGCCACACGAGCGTGCACATGTCAGGCACGCTCAAACCCCTCGATGAATACAAGGAGTCGATAGGCCTCCCGAACGATTCAAGGACGGTCAGTATACCGTCACCGTTCCCACCTGAGAACAGGTTGATCCTTTATTCCAACGAGGTCTCGACCAAGCATGATGACATAAGCCGCGACGAGACGATGGTCGACAGGATCGCAGATCATATATCGGCGCTGCTCAGAGGGATCCCGAGGAGCGCGATCGTGTTCTATCCGTCATATGCGCTAATGGAGAAGATATCGTCAAGGACGGCAGACGCCTCGAATGGTCGGAAGGTGTTCTTCGAGACCAGACAGATGGACCAGGCGAGTCTGATGGATATCGTGCGCGGGTTCAAACATGCCTCGGGAAATGCCGTCATGCACGCCATCGCTGGCGGCAGGATAAGCGAGGGTTTGGACTTCCCTGGTTCCGAGATGGAATTGGCGATCATCGCGGGGGTGCCCTATCCCAAGCCGACCGCCAAACAGAGAGCGCTCCAACACTTCTGCGAGATAAGATTCGGAAAGGGATGGGAGCATGCAGTCCAGGCACCAACATGCAGGAAGCTCGAGCAAGCGATTGGCAGGCTCATACGCAGCGAAACCGACCGCGGGG
>JACZKW010000028.1:0-13744 GCA_014859835.1 Thermoplasmata archaeon
AGGTACATTCTCGGCCCCAATACTGAATCGAAAAACATCGCGGCGATGACTGCCGAGAGACCGACCACGAGTCCTACCAGAGGGAAGAACTGTTGCTGCCTGGCAGCTTTCCTTAGATCCATCGTGGCTCCAGGTATCCTGATCCTTGTGAGCAAGGCGAACATCTCAAGCGCCATCGTGTCCCTCGAACAATCTGGTCATGGTCGCCGCCACGAGGGCCACAACTGCGTCATCCATGAATGGGGGTAATCTGCCGATCACTCCTGGCTTCTCTCGGTCATATCGGACATAGTTGAACAGGGCTTTCTTCCCGCCGATATATTCGGCTATGGACATCCCGATCAACTCGTCCGCGACAAGGGAGGCGGGGTCGTCGGCACCATCGAAGATGCATTTCGAATCCGATGTCATGACTTCGTCCAGATGGTTCGCGGCCTCGATTAGCAGAAATACGTTTGGATCTCGCAGGTTCCGTTCCAGAAGTTTCCGGTACCTATCCTTGAGCTTCTGGACAAGCGAATCCTCTGCATCTCCGACATATAGCTCGAAGCCAGCCTCCATGAGGTCATCGATACTGGCCCCATATTTTTCCAGAGTCCTGGTGACATTCATCGACGTTTACGCCCCCGTGGCGGCGAAAGAGTAAAATATACTTTCAATATTTCAAGTTTGCTTTAGGTGTGCCGATGAAACCTCTGAATTCGTATATCGAATCGACAATCGATCCAGACGTCTCGTCAATCGCTGCGTCCAAGATCAGGCAGGGTTGTCTCACAAAACCCCCTGGCAGTCTGGGAAAGGTAGAGGAACTGTCCATCAGGTTGGCGGGGATATATCGGACGAGCACCCCGATGATCGGCAGGAAGATGATATTCACCATGGCTGCCGACCATGGGATCACGGAGGAGGGGGTCAGCGCATACCCCTCGGAAGTGACGGCTCAGATGGTGATGAATTTCGCCAATGGCGGCGCCGCGATCAATGTGCTTGCGAAACATGTCGATGCCGAGATCAAGGTCATAGATGTCGGAGTGAAATCCGAAACAGAGTGGCCGCCCAGCATAATCCGGAAGAAGGTCAAGCACGGGACGGACAACTTCGCGATTGGTCCCGCAATGACTCATGATGAAGCGAGGATGGTTGTCGAGATCGGTGCCGAACTCGCAAAATCTGCGGTCGCTGATGGTGTGAATGCGATAGCCATCGGTGACATGGGGATTGGCAATACGACGGCAGCAAGCGCCATAACATCCGTGGTAACCGGTCGGTCAGTATCGGATGTGACTGGTCGTGGAACAGGGATCGACGACACCAGGCTTGCGGCTAAGGTGGCCGTGATCGAGAGGTCTCTGAACCTGAATTCTCCGGATCCATATGACGGTCTTGATGTGTTATCGAAGATCGGTGGATTGGAGATCGGGGGTCTGGCAGGGATAATAATAGGTGCCGCGGCCAACCGTGTTCCGGTATTCTTGGACGGGTTCGTTTCGAGCTCAGCTGCACTGATCGCCGATATCATTTCTCCAAAGTGCCGTGGCTACATGATAGCTTCTCATCTTTCAGTCGAGCCTGGACATGCGATTCTTCTGAGACATCTCGGTCTGCCTCCTCTCCTGGACCTCAACATGAGGTTGGGTGAGGGCACAGGTGCCGCATTGGCGATGTCTATCGCTGAGGCGTCCTGTAAGATACTGAGGGATATGGCGACTTTCGAAGGCGCCAAGGTTTCGAAATCGATCAAGGAGGTATGAGGAATGAAAGAACGGAACGGTGCGATGATGACGAGCAGCATGATCATTGTTGTTGCAGTCGTCATCTCTGCAGTAGCGTCCTTCTCTGGAGGATACTACTTGGGGACTATGAATGACGAGGAAGTTATCGAGGAAGCGGATGGTCTGACATCTATCGAACTGGATGATGTTGGAAATGTAGTGAGCCTGACGATTACCGATGATTACAACCGAACAATAATCCTGCCTGGTATTCCTCAGAGGATAGTGTCTATCGCACCCACGACGACCGAGATACTCTTTGCAGTCGGCGCCGGCGATCAGGTGGTAGGGGTTGATGACTATAGCGATTATCCTGCGGAAGCACTCACCAAGACCTGTGTGGGTAGCTTCCAGCTCAGTATCGAGACGATACTATCGCTCGAACCTGACTTGATTGTCTGCGGCGATCTCGTTCCAGTCGATGATCTCGAACCCCTTGAGGTGCAAGGCATACCCTACTTCGTGTTCGCCACGCGCACTATCGACGCCGTGTTGAAGGACATCGCTCTTGCAGGAATACTCACTGGACATGTGCAGGAGTCCGAGGCCCTGCTCGATGGTCTAAGGGCCAGGGTCGATGCGATAACTGAGAAGACGCTCGACTCCAGCGTTGAGACGCCGAAGGTGTATGTCGAATATTACCCTCTATGGACGTATGGCCCGGGATCCTTTGGTGATGACATGATTCGCCTCGCGGGTGGCATTAATATCGCCGCAAACACCACTAGTGAATACCCTGAGGTCACATCCGAATTCGTGATATCGTCTGACCCTGATGTCATAATATTCACCATGGGGGTTATGACGACGACCACCGCCGATGAGATATCCGAGAGACCAGGATGGGACCAGATAACCGCTATTGCTGATGATGCGATCTATTCAATCGATGACAATATCGTCAGCAGATATGGTCCAAGGATCGTGGACGGTCTTGAGCAGTTGGCGGAGCTCATTCATCCCGAACTCTTCGAATGAGGGAGTGATCATTTGGTCGGCAGCACGGCGCAAGAACAACCAGGTCAGGACGGACAAAGCCTCAGGACAGGTAGAAGACGTCCAGTCCTCGTATTGTCAGGATTATGTGCCGTGCTTGCCGCGACCTTGTTCGTAGCCATACTGGTCGGATATCGCGGACCTATCGGACCGTCGGTGAGCGACCACATGTCATTTGGACAGGCAATCGATGGCATATTCGGAAGCACATCCGACTCATGGACATTCTGGGACGTCAGGATCCCGAGGGTGGCACTTGCTGGCCTGATTGGCGCAGGTCTTGCGTGTGCTGGAACAGCGATGCAGGCAGTATTCAGGAATTCTATGGCGGACCCGTTCATAATCGGAGTCTCATCGGGGGCAGCCGTCGGTGCTGCTAGCGCGGGTTTGATCGGCCTGACGGCTGTGTTCGGGGTGTATGCTTCACCATTGCTCGCGTTCGTGTGCGCGATCATCACTGTTTTCGTTGTCTACAGGATGGGGACCGCCCATGGCCGAGTCTATGTGGATACATTGCTGCTATCCGGGGTAGCCATCGCATCCTTCCTGGGGGCAGTCGTCTCCTTCCTCATATTCATAGCTAGACAGCAGTTCGATCAGCTCATAGGTTGGCTCCTGGGAAGCCTTCCGCTTGTAACTTGGACTCAGGTGGGCATAGTCGCACTGCCAGTCATTATCGGTGTCTTCATAATATTCATCTACGGCAGGGAACTGAATGCCCTTCTACTTGGCGAGGAGACTGCCCACAATCTTGGTGCGAATCCAGAATCGCTGAAACAGATGATGCTCGCCGTCTCTGCGCTCATGACCGCCGCTGCCGTGGCCTTCGTCGGCATCATCGGATTCGTAGGCCTGATAGTCCCACATATGATGAGGTTGATCGTGGGCGCGGATCATCGGATATTAGTCCCGGCATCAACGATCTTTGGTGCCATCTTCCTGATAGCGGCAGACACTGTTGCGCGAACCATAATAACAGGCCAAGAGTTGCCAGTGGGTATCATCACAGCTCTGTGCGGAGGACCATTCTTCCTATACTTGTTGCGAAGAAGCAGGACCGGAGGCATATCATGAATCTCAAAATAGACGGACTCTCTTTCTCCTTCGGTCAACGCAGAGTGCTGAAGGATATCTCCCTGGAGGTATCTGATGGAGAATTCGTGGGGCTCATGGGTCCCAACGGGTCGGGCAAAACGACCATGCTGCGATGCCTGACCAGATTTCTTCCATCTGAATCCCGTGCAGTGCTGGTCGACATGAAACCCTTGCACACCCTAACGGATCGCGAAGTCGCCAGCATCTTCGCCGTCGTTCCTCAGAGCTCCTCAACTGATTTTCCTTTCACTGGCAGGGACATTGTGTCCATGGGACGACTCCCCCATATGCGGAGCAGGCTCTCGGGGACAAGGAAGGGTGATCTAGATGCGGTGCAGAACGCTCTTGATATCACAGGGGCTGCACATCTGGCAGATAGGGCTTTCTTCCAATTGAGTGGCGGTGAGCGCCAGAGGATTGTAATCGCCAGAGCTCTTGCACAGGAGCCTGCCGCACTCCTGCTGGATGAGCCAACCGTTTACCTCGACATAAGCGGTCAATTGGACATGATGGACCTCATCAAGAGGTTGAACAAGGAAAAATCCCTGACCATCTTCGCCGTCCTCCATGACATAAACCTCGCCGCCAGATATTGCGACCGGATCGCGCTACTGAATCAGGGGCGCCTCGAGATAATCGGGTCTCCGAGTGAGGTTCTGACGCCTGAGATGATACAGAGCGTATATGGTGTGGAGGTCGCGGTCAGACGCGATCCGTTCACTAGTTCGATTTACGTGATGCCAAGAACCATTTCCACATCAGTCGCTCGACACGGGACCAGGGTGCATCTGCTGTGCGGTGGTGGGTCCGGAGGCCCTCTCATGAAGATCTTATTCGACAACGGATATTCTGTCTCTACCGGAGTTTTAAACGTGCTTGACTCAGATTATGAGATCGCCAATGAGCTGCATATTCCAGTCGTCGCCGAGATTCCGTTCGCCCAGATAAGCGACGAGGCCCATATGGAGAACTTGAGATTGCTCAACGAAGCGTCATTTGTCATTGTGTCCCCATTCCCAGTCGGCCCAGGGAACTTCAAGAACCTGGAAGCCGCGGAGAAAGCACTGGTGATGGGGAAGCGTGTGGTCGTGATCATGCCGAGCGACGCCGGTGCGATAGACTTCGTGGGGGGCAAGGCGACGATCTTCGTGAAGAGCTTGATAAGCCGAGGTGCATATAAGGTCAGCACCGTGGAAGAGGCCCTCGGCGCTATCCGTTCATAGGGTGGTATGGTCCATTGGAAGAACTTCCTTTGAGAGATCTGAAGAGAAACACAGAATTGCTCATACTCGTAGAGATGCTTCAGACTCCGTCAATCAAGCTCAAGGATATCGCCAGCAGGATGGGCGTCACCGTACAAGCGGTCAGCCAATACATCGCTGGAATGAGGAAGGAGGGGCTACTCAGAGAGCAGAAAGGGATTCTGAGACCAACCAGGAAGAGCATGCAGATACTGCAGGAGCATTTTGGTCGCATCAAGCAGGATGTGGATTCCGTACTCCGGAAGATAAGCGTAGTAGACAGATGTGTTGCCGTCGCAGGGTGCAGCATCGAGGAGGGACAGCAGGTCGCCCTCATCATGGAAGATGGGATGCTCTTGGCATATTCTGGACGCGAGGGTCATTCTACGGGAGTCGCACGTGAGTCCGCATCTGAAGGTGATGATGTACTGGTCGGCAGTCTCGAAGGCATCGTGGATCTGGAACTGGGGAGATTGCTGGTTCTTGAGGCGCCATCCGAACTAGACGGTGGATCGAAATCCGCCAACATTGAGACGGCTCGACAGAGGGTCGAAGAGTTCTCTCCGGGAATGCTCGCAGCGGGGGACACCGTCGGCGCGGCCTTGCTGATGAAGGCAAGCGGGGAGATGCTCACCATACACGCTCCTGTGGAATCTTCGATGAGCGCCCTGAGCAAAGGGGTGGATGTCGTCTTCTGTGGAACAAGAGAATCAATAGATCTGATGATCGAGGCCGTTTCAAAACTCAAATCCGAGACAGGATACGAGATATCGTGGAATACATTTCATCTCTGAATGTGCGGAACTAAGACTAAATCCTGATTCGTAGATTTCATCACGGGCGAGGGCCGTGAATGTGGAGGATGCGATCCGGGCTAGGCGTGCGAAGCGCGTGTTTTCTGAAAGGCATATTGGCGACGACGAGGTTGATGCACTCATCGAATCAGTCAGATTATCTGCCTCTTGCTTCAACAATCAGCCTTGGAGGCTAGTGTTCTGTCGAAACTCTGAGTCATTGGGACCAGTGAGGGCATGTTTGGCCAAAGGGAACGTATGGGCGACGAGCGCCCAGATGATAATCATTGTGGCAGCCAGAGCATCGGATGATTGTGATCTGAGCGATAAGCGGAGCTATTCGCTGTTTGACTGCGGGTTGGCGATTGGACAGCTCCAACTTAGGGCGACAGAGCTGGGCATGATCGCGCATCCGATCGCCGGATACGACCCAACACGTGTTAAACAGGCTCTTGAGATTCCGGAAGAATATGTGGTGATAACGCTGGTAATATGCGGGTATCCTGGCTCAGATGATTCGATGCTCTCTGAGAAGCAGAGGGCCGCGGAGCAGGAACGTCCAGTGCGCAAGCCAGAAGGCGAGAACATATTCTTCGACGCCTGGGGTAGATCGTCCGCTGATTGAGATCGAATACGCCTAGCTCATGGATTCATCTCATTTGCCCTCTCCACTGGCCTTCGAGAAGACATATATCCTGCCTGTTACCATGGGGACTTGATCGAGGAGGTGTGTCGTTTATGATGAGGCTCTACCGCACAGAGAAGGGTGAGTTGAAGGAAGTAGAGAAGGCCGGATTCAAAGAAGTCCTCTGGATAGACCTCGTGGCCCCCTCCCCTGAAGAGGTCGAGACACTCCATAAGGAGTTCGAGATCTCGCTCCAGGACATGGCCGATTGTCTGGACCCTAACGAGCGGTCCAGAGTCGATCTCGATGAGAAGTACGATCTGCTGGTGCTCAGGAGTCTTCTGACCGATGAGCGCTCCCCCGATAGGATTCAGACGATGCCTATCGGCATCATAGTGACTCCGAAGCATATCATAACGGTGAGGATAGGGGCGTCATTCCACGGTCACGAAATCACCGCCGACCTCAAGAAGAAACCACATTTCGACTGCAAGGAAGATCTGTTCCTTTCATTGATCCGCAAGGTTCATCGCGATATCGAACGCACTGTTCGTCCGATGGAACGGAAGATATCATCGATCCAGGATATGAATCTCGCAGCCAACAGTGCGACAATGGCGAACAGCGCCTTCGCGTTGAGCAACGGACTCATCCTTCTGAACACATCATTGCTTTCGAATCTGAATGCGATATCCATGATATCCCGGATGCGGCAACTAAAGATGACGAAGGATAAATTGGATCTCGCAGAGGACATCGAGAACGATGTCGCCCAGCTTTACGAGATGACGACGATCTACAGGGAGATAATGTCCAACATCCTGACCGCCTACGAATCCGCGATATCAAACAACCTGAGCTCCATCATGAAGACCCTGACGACAATCAGCTTGATCCTCATTCTCCCGACCCTCATAGCGAGCCTATTCGGGATGAACGTCGAGCTGCCGTTCAAAGACGATCCGAACGCATTCCTCTACGTAATCGGGATCTCGTCAATATGCGTCATCGGTCTTTGGGTACTGCTCCGGGTGAAGAAGATACTCTAATCCGATGAGTCTCGAGGCATAGTTGCCACTGATTGACCGCCCCTGACATCTCCATGGGCTATTATCTGTCCGTGATGCCCCGTTTTCAGACTATTCTGGTGGTGGTGCCAGCGTACTTATTATACACCGTGAAGACATATGGATGTAAGGTTTGACATGGTATCCTCAGTGGACACAGTCATAGGACTGCTGTTGGGCATATCCGCATTCCTTTTCCTGCTCTCTTTTGTGGCCTACAGGAGGAGTGGAGTAAGACGCATGCTCCTGCTCTCAGAGGGGCTCATCATCCACATTTCCTTCTCTGTCATTGTCATTATCTCATCATATGCGACTGATTGGCTGGAGAATGTCGAAGTGACGACTCTCGCAATCGCCGATATTGCGATTCTTGCTGCGGTTTTGGTCCTCGGCATAGTTGGAGGTAGGACTGATGCCGGATCCACTTGAACTTGAAAATCGCAAGAGGATCTTTGAATGTATCCGGGGCAGTCCTGGCATACATTTCCGGGAGATACAGAGACGGACCAATCAACCGATCGGGGTCCTGGAATATCATCTAAACTATCTCGTGCAGAGGGACATACTGACCCTCGATAAACAGGAGAGCTTCTCCAGATACTTCCCCGCTGGTCAGATGAGTGCGGACAAGCAGAGGATACTGTCTGCTCTCAGACAGGAGATACCGCGAGGGATCATTCTCTTCCTGCTCAGGAATCCTGAGTCTACGCATGGCGAACTCCTCAAGAATTTCACGATCTCCGGAGGCACGTTATCCTATCACTTGAAGAAGATGGTCAACAAAGGCGTCATCAAGGTCGAGAAGATGGGTCGTGAATCCAAGTTGACAGTCATTGATCCCGAGAAGGTCGCGGACCTTCTCATCGTTTACAGACGCACTTTCCTTGACAGGCTGGTAGACGAGTTCGTCGCATTCTATGTCGAAAAGAAGGGCCATGTAGCTTCATTCCCTTCCGAAAGGGACGGACCGTCAGAAGGCTCCGAATGAGATGTGTCCGCTACTTCCTGTAGTATCGGTTCTTCTCGAGCGAGACGATATCTGCCGGATCTTCGTCTGAGCTCTTCTTTCTGACCGCTGCGTAGATGCCAACCCCGCTGGCGGCAACGAAACCGATAAGGATTCCCACCACGCTGGACATGGCTGACGTGCCTATGATACTACCATCGGGCAGAATCACGACTCCTCCGCCACCTCCAGGTGCTTCGAATAGGCCTAGGCTCGGATCATGCAAGATGCTGGCGGTCTCGTTGTCTATCGGCGTGGAGAGATACACCTTCAATGCAGTGCCGTCGGTTCTGTAGAATGCGGTGACATTCTCGAGAGATTCGTCCCCATCTTCCCAGACCTGGAGAGCTTCGCTCGCCCAGCAGAAGAAGCTGTTCGTCTCTTCTAATGTCCCGTTCTCATCGACGAATGTGAATATCTGCTTGAACTCGCCCCTGTTCTGGAACGGGTGCATGATGAGGGTGGTGCCATCGGTCTCATTGACCAGTGGATCGCTTATGCTGATCTCGTCGCTCTGATATCCCTGGAATAGGTACGGCTCATCCATCGATGTGGGAACGAATGTCTCGAAATCCATCTTCATCACGCCGATGTCCAGGGCAAGATGGTCCGGATCGATGGGTGTATTGAATTCAAGGTTGACATCGAATTTCAGCTCGCTAGAGCCGTTGACGAGGTAATCTGGTGCGTCTTCGACATCGTAATTGGAGGAGTAGTTTCCAGAAGTTATCGTGAACTCGATAGTCACATATGCCCAGTCATCGATTATCTCGATGCCGGGAGAACCTGGTTCCGGGTTCCCGCTATCATATGCTATCCTCTTGTTCATCGGAACCGAGGAGTGCATGGCTACCGTTATCACACTTCCTCTGTCATCGGTTTCCTGAACGGGGTCATCCGCTGTCCATGTAGCATGTTCGAAAGAGGCGTGGTACGGGACATCTTCAAGAACCAGGAGTCCGTCTTCGGTCTCGTTGTATCCCAACACAGATGATACAATCATGCCATACCCGGTCTCATTCGTGGAGTTCAGCTCTCTGACGACGACTGCTGGGATGGTCTTGTTGATTGCGATTTCCATGTTGTCGGTCTGGATGACGATGACAAAACCGTTGTCGGAGTAAGTCAATCCATCGATCGCCGTCATTGCGGTCGAGGCGGTGCCCAGACTGGTCAGAGCTCCGAAAGATAGCACAGTTGCTATGAAAATGGCTACCAGGAAAGATTTACTCATTCTGATAACAACATTACGCTTGACTTTATTAATTCATTTGGTACACCGATAGAACTTGATGGTATTGGACACCGAAAAGCGACGTTTTTTTTGGATGACCTGTCCAACGTTTCCATGATCCGGATATTCGCATGTCGTATTACGGCGTTTCGTGCTAAGTGTTGACATTTGGCATGCGTGTTCCATTCGAGGTAGTTGATTTCATCGGGGTCAGTACCACTTTGTACTCCAAGAATCAACGGAGTTATTTCTATAAATGTACTAACGTTCTTTTCTACTATGACCGTGTTATCCTCTTCTCGCGTCAGTCTAACACCTGACGCAGGACAAAGAAAATCGGGGGAGTGATTGCAAAGATGAGAAACACGAGAGTGACAGCTATCGCTGTGGCAGCGTTCATGCTGATTCTGCCATTGTCGATGGTCGCGAGTGCAGACGATGACGGCGGGGCAGAAGGCGAACTCATCATGATTACCGATCCTGATGGTGGGACCATGGACTGTTCCGTCTTCTTTGCGGACAATATGGTCTACGGACCACAGTGGCGAATCGGGAATCTTGTGCGCATTGAGATGATGGTCTTCGACATGAGCAAGTATGAGACACCAGCGATACCAGCGGAACCGGAAGATATCTGTACATCGGATTTTGAATTGTCCGCCTATAACAATACGTTGCTCGTGGACGATGATAAGATACCCATACTCGATGAAGACGGAAACTACCAATACGTCTACACTGGCACGGATCAGCAGGACGCCATATTGTTGAACTCAGCGGATGTCCTTCCGAAGACTGTCATGGTTTCGGTCGCGTACATAAAGGTGACCATAACGTGGGAGATGATGGATCCTGATAAAGGAGATGTACCGATAGTGTTCGAGGCCGGCTGGGATAAAGATAGCATGGTGCAGGTCATTGATGACACCTTCCTGGGTCGTGAAGTCAACAAAGCCGGTCATGTGATCTATGGCATGCTCTGGGACACTTCAAACTGTATCGAGGATGTATACAACGTTAGTGTCGAGCTCGGGTCCATCGAATACGATTCAGACGGAGATGCCTACGGGGTCGTCGGTGAATGGTACAGTGTCCAGCACGCGATAGCTCACTTCTACGTGGGTGAGGATGACTTGTTCAGTGATGAACACCCGTTCGTGCCTCTCGAGTCTGACCCAACGGATCCGATGTATGTCGATTATAAGATCGGCATTGGTAACTGCACCGATGACGAGGTCGCATGGATCAACCTTGGCAAACTGATCCCACAGGGCTCTGGCGGCGGCAACAGCGAAGATGGCGGTGGCAGCCACGGTGAGAACGGCGGCGGGAACGGCGACCACGAACTTGGCCAGAATGGCAATGGTCATAGAAAGTAGGTCTCACGCGCGCGTGACCCCGACAATAAACCCTTTTCCTCATGATTTTTCGTTGTCTGGGTTCATTAATAGAGATTTGTGCTAACTTTTGATACTTGTACCATAAACCACTTATCAAGTGCCCCTTGTTGGTCGTCTCAGAAGCGGTCGATACCGTTTCGAAAGATAAGGTGAAGGAAATATGTTTGCAAAAACAATGCTCGCACTAGCACTGGGAGCAGTCTTTATGGTTGCCGGTGTTGCGACTGTTGCCGCGCTCGGCAACATGAACGGTGACTGCGATCAGTTGCAGCTCAAGGACGGAACAGGCGACAACTGTCAGGATGACTTGAGTGAAGATGTGCCGGATGAGATCGTCGAAGGGGATTGCGATTCCTGCAACGACTATCTGTACGACCACAACTTCCTCTACGGCGAGACTGAAGAAGAGCCTCCATACAACTCTGCATGTGGACAGGAATAACCGCACACGACTCTCGTGCAAAGGGTCTCCCCCAAAGTCTCCTTTGTCTTTGAACGGAATTCCTGCCCACCCAATTTTCTTAAAACAGCTTATGCTGGTGAAATGAACACCAGCTCAATTTTTATCTTCTATGCCGACATATCCTACTCTCATGAAGATCGATTCCAGATTCATCAAACAAGTGCGCAAGGAGTTTCCTGGCGCTGAGATCGACCCATACGGCCGCGAACGTGCATTCCTCGACAACGGGGCAGGCACACTTGTCGCGATCAGAAGCGCCCAGCGAGAATCCATTGCCCGCATTGACTGGAGCGCAAATGTCGGCAATGTCTTCATCGAATCAAAGGGTGCCGAAGACACGATTCTTGAAGGTCGGCAGTCGGTCGCTGATCTGTTGAACGCGGAGAATCCTGACACCATAATCTCCGGTGAGTCCGCAACCTCCCTCCTCTTCGGTCTTAGCTACGCACTCGGCAAAGAATTCACTGGCCGAGAGAATGTAGTCACATCTGGGTTCGAGCATTATACGAATATCAATCCCTGGGTGGAATTGGGGACCAATGGGAAGATCAAGGAATTGAGGTTTGCCGAATTCGATATGGATACTGGCGAGCTCGATTCGAAGAAGATCGAATCATTGATCGACTCGGATACAAAGGTGGTATCCGTAACCGCGGCGTCCAACGTACTCGGCTCCCGGACGGATCTAAAGAAGATTGCCAAGATCGCCAGAGACGCCGGTGCTTACTTCGTTGTCGATGCAGTGCATCATATTGCCCATGGTCCGACGGATGTGCGATCCATCAAGTGCGATGCCCTCATCTTCTCCGGTTATAAGCTATTCTCGAGGCATGGCAGCTTCATGTACATGAAGCCGGACCTGATGGAGAAGTTGAGTCCATACAAGGTCCTTTCCTCGCCGAAACACGGCCCTGGCAAGTGGGAGATGGGCACGCGTGACCAGGCGATGTTCGCTGCCATAACCGGTGCGATTGATTACATATCCTGGATCGGTAACCCATCAGCCAAATATCCGCCTAATCCTGGCAAGCAGAGGATGTCACGATTGGCCAAGGCGTTCAAGGCAATCGAGGAATATGAGGAGCATCTGTCGACCCTTGCATTGAACGGAAGAGGTCGTCTGAAGGGTCTGAACGATATTCCTGGGCTGACTCTCTTCGGGCCAAAAGGCATCAACCCCAAGATTGGCAGGGACCCGACCTTCTCCTTCAAATTTGACGGAATGGACGATCGATCGGTCTCTAAGATCCTATGGGACAAGTATGCGCTTGCAGTGGGCGCCGAGGATTATTTCTCAAGGGTGCCAGCGCTGTACAAGACAGATACCATGCTTAGAGCCACCTTCGTTCATTATAATACGGAGAAAGAAGTAATCGCGCTCCTGAAAGCCCTCAACGAGATCGCGTCAAAAGGCAAGAAGAAACGTTGAGCGTTGACGACGATTCGCACTTGGAACCAAACCGTTTTCCGCACCTTTTATATAGCAACACGTAGGCGATGCGACACGCCAGTGTCTGCTTGATCCGGCCAGTTAAAAATCATTCTACTTTCGTTCCATCATTTGATACCTGCACCACAACGGATATAGTAGGTGTTTGTAGGTAGTACCTCAGACACGCGAAGAGAGGTATCAAGGGGACATCCGAGACTACTCGGATATAATTGAACGCCTCCGCAGCTGCGCCCATCAGACGGATTATCTGCTCTCTCAGACATTAAGAGCGGCCGTTCGCCAACCCAGAGATGTAAGAATGGAAAGGAAGTTCGAAAGTGAGCTGGCGGAGAAGGTGGCTCTTCGGTCGAAGAGGGGCTTTTCCGGCAGGAAGGCTAGTGTATTTGCGCTGGCCATTATCTCGAGCGCTATCATGATTGGTGCAGCAGCGGTCACGCTCTCGATGAACGCAAGCGCAACAGAAGGTGCGTGGATAGAGTATGAGCAAATATCCTCAGCAGAAGGTTTCCTGGTCTACGATTTGAGCGAGGGCACGACTTTTACCGCTCTCATCTACGTGGATAGCATAGGGGTCGACGATGATTTCGTTGTTGAAAGG
>JACZKW010000029.1:0-29522 GCA_014859835.1 Thermoplasmata archaeon
GGCAGAGGGAGAAGTCAGGGAAGCGCGGCTCGCATTGGTCGAAGCCAGCAGGTGGACGATCAGAAATACCCTGTTGTGTCTTGGCATAGACGCGCCCGAGGAGATGTAGTTCAGAACTTCAGATTCCACTCATCCTTGGAATAGTGGGTTCCGACCAATTCGTTCACAAGATCCGCTTCGAACCTGGTCAATTCATCTCGGACGAGTTCAGATCTCAAATGGTCGGAGAATGCTCGTGACAGCCTCGATTTCACTTCGGTCATATCTGGGATCACACCAAGCACGCGAGATAGCGTCGTCACACGATCAGACGGTTTGGATAGCCCAAGGTCCCTTTCTCGGTCCAATCTCAGCACCGAGTCCATGACCTCGATATCCGTGTCGACAAGAACGGTCCCATGCTGCAGGACCGAGCCCTTCCGCCTCAGCTGAGCGCTTCCTGAGACCTTCTTCCCGCCAATCTCGACATCGTTCACAGGCCGATACCTTGCGTCGACTCCGAAGGATGATATGGCCCTGGAGACGATCGTGCATAGGACCTCGAATGACTTCTCTGGGGACGCTGGTATGTCCGAGCGGGAGAGCACGATGGCATAGATCAACTGTCCTGAATCCGTGTATATCGAGCGGCCACCCGAACGACGCCTGATGATGCTGACCCCACGAGTCCAACACTCATCCAGGTCAAGCGTCTCGTTCACCTTCTGGAAATGGCCCACCGAGACTGTTGGCGAGGAACGAATGTAGAAGTGGAGGGTGTTCGGGACCATTCCTCTTGAATGTGCCTCCAAGATGGCTTCGTCCAACGCCCCAGAAACCGGAGGGGATACGATGCCGCTGTCGATCAGACGCCACGATGCTTCACGCATGCTGATACAGGAGAGAAATGAAAAGGAGGGTTAAGAGGTTTCGCAGGTCTTGAGATTCAGACGGATCAGGATTGCCCTTCTTCCTTCTCCTTCTTCTTCTCCTTCTGCTGCTTATCCTTCTTCTGCTTCTCGCGCCTCGGGCCCCTCTTGTCCCTCTTCATCCACCTGCCGCGCAGGAAGAGTAGGAGTGGGACCAGGATGATCACAGCGAGGACACCGCCCCACAGGGCGATCTTCTTCCATCCGGCCTCCTTGACCGTGATGTCCGCAGTGTTCTCATCGACCACTAGCTGGTTACCGGAGGTCACATTGACCTTCACCGTGTATGTCCCTGGGCTGCTGAAGGTGTACGGGAACTTCACGAAAGCCGTGCCACCGACCTCGATGGTGGTGATGGTCGCGCCTGTGGTACGGTTCAGTATGGTGGACCATGTCCCCAGCTCGTCCTCAGTGCCATCGGGGTTCTCGATGTAGAACTTCAACACGATATCGGTAGCTACTGCGCTGCCACTGTTCGTGATGTTCACGACGATGTATCCCTGAGAATCCTCGGTGAACTCCACCGGGTCGAATGTTATCTCACTGCCGATGATCACATTGGGCCTCGGACCAGCGCTTATGGTCACGGTCTTTGTGTATCCGTCCCAGTTGTCTGAGCTATCGGTCACATTCAACCTGACCGCGTAGCTGCCACTTACCTCGAAGGTGTGCGTGACATTCCAGAGTCCGGTGCCGTTGAGCCACGAATCATCGCCCATATCGTCGTTGAAGTACCACGAGAAGTACAGAGCGCTATTGTTGTCGATGTTGTCCTTGGTCGCGTTCGCATTGAATATGATGACTTCGCCCTCGATCAGGCTCGTGCCCCACGATTCGTTCTTCACTACGAAGGACGGGTCGGGGCTCGATGTATCGTTGACGATGACCGTCATCGTGGCATTCTTCCAGTGTCCTACGACATCCGTGACATTCAGGACAAGGGTGTATGTGCCAGAGTCTTCCCATGAGTACGAGACGTTCTTCTCATCCTCGGTCATGTAGACACGGTCGGATACGTTGCCCTCACCATATTCGATCTGGAACGACTCGATCATTCCGAGCGCGTCGTCTGCGGAGACAACATCATCAGTCGAAGATGTAGCGTTGAACCATACCAGCTCGTACTGGTCGACCTTGAGCGTGTTGGTCGTCTCGTTGACGGTGAGTTCCTTTACGCTCAACACCGGAGTCGGGTCGCGCGCGTCACAGATGACCTCGAACTCAGTCTGGTTGACCATTCCAGATACATCCGTCACTGTCAGAAGCACGGTCCTGCTCGCGGATGCGGTCGTGTATGTGTGGTTGAAGGCCAGCTCGCTCGTGGTCTCAGATGCACCATCATCGAAGGTCCATGTGAATTCCAGAGGGTTGCCGTTCGGATCGTAGGAACTCGTTGCGTTGAATGTCGCTTCGGAACCTACACGCACGACATATCCGGTCACATTACCGTCTTCGTCGGTCATCACATACGTGACGTTGGTGTCATCGACTCCTCCGAGTGCGTCCGGCATCATCCATTCCTCGAAGACCATGTCAACGGCCTGCGTCGTACCCACGTACTCTTCTGGATCAAGGACCACCGTCAGGTATCCGTATGATGCGACGTGCTCCCCGGTCTCCTCAGTGTTGTTGTAGACGAGCTCGTATCCGGATGGCAGCTCGATTGAATAGACTTGGTTCACGGACGCGGTGTCGTACCTCGTGTATGCGGTCGCAGTGTACTCCTCGGCACCGACATCCAATGCCTTGACGGATGTGTAAGCGCAATCATACGAGTGCGCGACTCCATCGGTCGAAGTTACCAGTCCTGTCGACAATCCGACGACAAGGCCTGTGGTCGAGTTAGCGGATTCGTATACGGTATCGTTCACCTCTATGAGTGCATCGGTCGATACATGGACCGCGGCCTGAGTCGAGACCATTGCCGTGAATGCGCCGACCTCGCCTGCGTCGATCGTTCCATCAGGAGCTCCTGCGCTCAGATCGACCTGCATCCTGAGGCTGCCGATATCGGCGTACTTCAGGCCAGGGTACGCGTCGTCATATGACCACACGGTATCCAGACTCAACGAGAATGTGTTGTAGTCAGCGCCGTATTTCATCGCTATCTGCTCGGTCCTCTGCGTCTGAGCATCGAGGGGGAGAGTCAGCGATATCGCGGTTGCACCTACTGTCAGGTACTGCATATGTGCGGACACTCCGTCTGCATCGACGCAGAGTGTATAGTCACCCGGGACCGCATCGAATTCGAAGAAGCTCCCGCCAGTCGCGCTCTTCATCAGGCGCTCGATCCATGGCAAGGATGTGTCGTTGCTGAGAAGGTACGCCACAACATTTGGTGCTGGGCCGTCCTCATCAGTCACGAAGCCGGTCACTCGGACGGACTTCGTAACGGTTACGTTAGGGAAACTGTCGGAAGTCACAGCGACCGTGTTATCGTAATACATCCTGTAGTTCTTCGCCTTCACGAACAGTGCATAATCCCCAGGCGTTGCGGAGTTGAACATGTTCACAGAGGCCAGACCGAGCGAGTTGGTGGTGGCCTGAGCGACGATCTCGTCCAGAGCCGGGTCGTAGAACCCGACTGTCGCGCCGGATATCTTGGCGCTGGTCGATGCGTCCCTAACTGTCACATTCCACTGATGGACCTTATCCGGGAATGCATCCAAAGTGATGACGGGAGTGACTGTATAGTTGGTGAGACCATCGTACCTGAACTCCTTGGCACCCCAGAGGTCCCAATGGTTGTCAGAGGTCACATCAACCCTGTAATATCCCGAAGGAGCGTTCGTGGCAACGAACATGCCTGGCGAAGCGTAGGGGACCAGAATGACAGCCCCAGTGTGCACATTCGTCAGGGTGACCGTAACACCCGATGATACTCCAGACCCGTCAGATACGGGCACATATATTTTCACCCCACTTGGCAGTGCACCCTCGTTCGATCCGGGAAGGATGACCAAGGCGGACATCGCCATTACCAGCACGATGATGCTGGCTGATAGTTTACTCATTGCACCTGTCTTCATTCAATTGTCCCCCCCTCTCCACGGGTTTCAAACCAACATACCCCCTTGTGAGAAAGGTATTCCGGCGAATAGAGTGCCCCTTTATAAGCTTTAGGGGGCCCGCGCGCGCATCGAAGATATCGCCAGCGCGCAAGACGAGTCAGGACGAGAGAACTCAGGTCACGATCTTGTCCAACTGGTCCGTTTCGATGGCCCTTCTTATCTCGAGGGCCAGACGTCGTCCGGTGCTCATATTTGTCCGCCAGGTGGTGTTTCCGTATGGATGTCCAACAGACATGTGCACGTTCGTCCCGCCGCCGACACGGGGTGCGACATCGTATATGAAGAACTTCAGATCCTTGTCCACGCAGGTCTGGAGACAGAACGGACCGATTATCCCTGGGGGATAATGCTCCTTCGTGGCGTTCACATACTTCTCGGCCAGATCGAATGCGCCCTCGATCAGCGACTCTCGCATGGTGGCCGAATTGTGCCCGCAGACGGTGTACTCTGGCGTGGCCTGCTGGCCCATCAGCGTCATCTGCTGAGGTGCAGGCAGTCGGACATGGCCGTCCAACGAGGTCTCGAACCTCCAGTCGACCCCAATGAGCTCGATCCTTTCCATCTTGCTCTCCAGAGGAGAGTAGAAGAAATCGAGGTTGAACACGGGACCGATGATATACTCCTCGATCCTCGCACCCTTAAGATCCTCTGCGGTGATGACATTGTTATATATGAGCTCTCGAGACTTCTCCCTGTACTCCTTGTAGGAGGCCGCTGTGAAGAACCCGCGTTCGAGCTTCTTCACCTTGTGATGCAGCTTGACGATGACCAATCGGTCGATGTCATTTGGGTCCTGTATCCTCTTAGGGAAGGGCAGTCCCGCCTTCTCGAGCAACCAATAATAATCCCTCTCCTCGCCCCGTTCCTCGCTCCTCAGCAGGCTCCTGGTACCCATGAGCGGCACCTCGAACTCGTTCTCGATACGGTCGAGGGGGACATAGGATGTGAAGGATCTGTTCGGGACGAAGATGACGTTCTCCTTCCTCAGCTTGTCCTGGAATTCGGGTTCCATCATCTCATTGAACTTCTTCAGGACCCAGCACTCATCCACGACGCCTCGGACCGCCTTGCCGTCGGAATCGCGTTGACACTTGAAATATCGGCTGTAAGTCTTCTCTCTGCCGGCCTGGCATATGCCCAGGGTCCTGAAACCTTCTTCAACGGCCCCGTCACATACATCCAGCGCAGAGTGGGATGCCACCATCCCGATCTTGGCCTTCTTCAGATCATAGCCCTCTAGGACGCCGAGAATCTTGTCCTTGTTTATCAACTGGACCTCCCCCTTTGGGTCGGCAATACTGCCACGGACCGAGTGATTGGGGTTTTGATATTTCTAGGTTGAGGGTGGCTCCAGGGCCATCTCGTCCAGTCGGACCGCCAACTGCGAATAGACGGCTTTGAACCCGAACTTCTCGTAGAGCGCCTTTGCCCGCGGATAACTGGTGTGAAGGTAGACGGATGTAGTACGTCCAGCCAGTGAAGACATAGCACAACGCATGAGCTCTCCACCTATACCTTCGCCCTGTCTGGAAGGCGTCACGTAGATGTCATAGATGAGGCCGGTCTCGCCCTCCTTTCGGACGATGACGAATCCGCCGTCGGTCACGAATTGGGAGTAGTTCGGATCCGAGGACATCCTTCTGAGGCGCAACGACGCCGCCAACATGCCCTCATCATAATATTCCGAGTACAACCTGATCATTCCCTTACGGTTGTCTCTCGAGAGTGGCCTCACCGAATGATTATGACCTTTCGGATCTTCGAGTGTCATCCGCCACATGACCATCGGGTCGTACTCGCGTATGAACCTCCCCATGTTGTTCGAGAACACCGCCCACTTCTTCCTGGAAGCGGCCAGGAACCTTATCAGGCAGTCTGCCGCGAGCACGAGGTCCTCCTCGGACGAAGCCACCATCATTCCCTGCTTTCGCGACCCTTCCGAAACTATCCTGGCAGTCTCACCGTCGTCCGTATAGAACCCCCACGCCGTCCTCGGGCCCAGGTTGATCCCTACACCGATCATGTGATTCGTGTCCGTGAGTTGAGGGATTGCGCCACTGTCATCGCGAAGACCCTCGTCCAAAGGGAGGTCGTAGGTCGTGCAGACGGTACACTTATGGTTCACTATCGGAACGACAGCCCTCCTCGCAGACCATCCGTGGACTGACAACGCATTCTGAACGACCTTCTTCTTGTTATCCGCCAGCAATATGCGGGCGGGTCCTGTCCTGAGCAAGGAATCGTTGAGCTGCCTGGAACTGGCGGAATTCAACTTGAGCCCCCTCGGGGAATTCTTGATGAAAGCACGGCCCACGCCTGGCCGGATCGGCATCATCTCGAGTGAGAGCGTGCCCTCTGGGGCATCGATACGCAAGATAGACGACCTCGTCGTCTCGCCTGGGACGTCCTCATGGCCCAAGAAGTCACTTCCTATGCTCAGAAGAAGTAGAACCCCACATCATATTCCTTGACACAATTCGCCAAGGCTTCGAGCCTGTTCAATGTGCCTTCGATCCGGCGGACCATCATCTTGCCCTCCGCAGGGGTCTTCTCCCTCAGCACCTTGATCTCGGACAGGAGTTTCTCTGCGTCCTTCGAAGTGAGCACTTTCTTCCCTTCGGCGTGCTCATTGACTTTTGACAGGAGAGTAAGTCCGTTCTTCTTTGCGAGCTCGGGGACTGGCGATCCGCTCGGGCCGAAATTACCGACACAGCCCTTCTTGTTGTCCCATGACAGGCCACACTTCGCACAGGTCGCGTACATGTCATCGAACTCCACGAGGTCCCATTCCGTCACCGAATTGTTCATCTTCGCGGCGACGATTACTTCCTTCTTCTTCGAATCCGGCACTTTCTCCATGAGGATCCAGTTCGTCTTCACATCGCTCGTGAACGGCTCCAGCGTCTTCTGGTCGTTGGCATCCTTGACCTTCTCGGCGTGGATCACGTCGCCTTCCGGCTTGAGCCTGCCCTTCTTCAGGATCTCGTCCAACTTGTCCTGGCCTAGCTTGGCGGCAGCCTTCTTCAGATCGACGATCCGGTCCAATTCGACCAATGAACCCCATTTCGCGGGATCGTCCACATACACTTTGGCCAGTGTCATCTTCTTCTTCTTGCACAGCGCCTTTTCTGAATTCAATTCAGTGATTGCCATGTTCAAACCCATAGGGTCACCCTCTGAGGTTGGTGTGAGCCATGTCGAGGGAGTAATAGTTTTCGGACGATTCACAGATGTCGTGCATTAGGATGGTCGAGCCTGACTTCAGAGGACCCAGGGATAAGGATATCGGAAAGGCTAAATCAGCGGCCATGAAGGGGTCCCGGAGCGTTAATCTAGTAATCGTGCATCTTGGATTGAACGCCGCAGAGTAACTTCTGAGGGGATCCTGCGGCACTCGATAGGCGAAGGAGGAATCATTGATGAAGACGAGCATGACCGTGCTCTCAAGAGGCGACAGGGAGACCGTCCATCAAGCGGCTCTGAGCATACTGGAAAAGACCGGGGTGAGGGTGGAGAGTCCAGCTGTACTTCAATTGCTCCAGAGAGCCGGGGCCAAGGTGGATCCTGACAAGCAACTGGCGTACCTTGGAGAATCGATCATAAAAGACGCGTTGCGGTCGGCACCCAAGAAAGTCAGTATCTGTTCTAGGAGGGGTGTGGATCATGATATCCCTGGTGAGGGGGCCCAGCTGATATCCACCGATGGTCAGCCGCCAGCCATCTTTGATATTGAGACAGGCACGAAGCGCCCATCGAAACTCAAGGACCTGATCGACCTATGCATAATGGCCGATGCGCTGCCGGAGGTCGACTTCGTTTGGCCGCCCGTCGTCGCGACCGACATGCCGGCGGATAGGTCTTCGTTCTACGAATTTCTAGCAGCAATCACCCATTGCTCCAAACACATACAGCATGGTGCGGCGACTGCTGAGGAGGCGAGATTCCAGATCGAGATCGCATCCGCGATCCTCGGCGGGGAAGAGGAACTCAGGAAACGACCCATCTTCTCTGACGTGTGCACACCAATATCACCGCTCAGATATGATCGTGGCGAAGCGGATGCCTTGGTGACACTCGCCAAGGCGGGCGTGCCAGTCGTCCATCTCTCGATGGCGATAGCCGGGTCCGTGACCCCGGTCACTCTTGCAGGGTCGATAGCTATCATCGCCGCCGAGAACCTATGTGGCATAACGATGTCGCAGCTCGCGAGTCAAGGAGCGCCCTGCATATACTCGTCGTTTTCGGGGGTCACCGACCTCAGGTCCGGCGTGTTCCTTTGTGGTACTCCCGAAGGAGTGCTCATGGATGTTGCGGCCATCGAGATGGCAAAGCATTACGGACTCCCATCGTGCGCGGGTGGACCATCCAACTCCTCGCGTTTCACAATGTTCGAATCAGGGTTTCAGACAGGCATGACCTCGATGGCCTCGATCCTTGCTGGCTCGGACCTCATGGTGGGCCTTGGCGGCATGGACCGCGCGTCGATGGTCTCCAAGGAGAAGCTCGTGATGGACTGCGAGGCTTGGAGATGGCTAGAAAGGCTCAGGAGAGGAATTGAGATCGATGACGACAGGATAGGATTCGATGCGATCCAGAGGCAAGGCCCTGGAGGCACATTCCTATCGGACCCGCACACTCTCAGACACATGAGAAAGGAGTTGCTCATCCCACAGGTGACTGTGAATCACGATCCATGCCTGACGGGCGCATCCACGGACGATATGATCGAGCACGCGAAGAGGAAGGTAAGAGAGATACTCGCAACTCATAAGCCACCGCTCCTGGAGAAAGATGTCGCGGTGAGAGTTGGTGAGGTGGCAGCCAAGTATGGAATAGTGAACGGCGATGGGAGCCAGATATTCAAGCATGTGTGAGATGTCATACCCGTCTCTTGAACAGCCGTTCAAGGTCTGCTGGCGATAACACTATCATCGTCGGCCGACCGTGCTCGCACGTATACGGGCTCTCAGTATTCATCAGGTCGGAGATGAGCTGCCGCATCTGCCCGTCCTTGAGGACTTCCCCCGCCCTGATAGCGGTGTGGCAAGCGACCCGCCAAATGACCGTCTGACCGAGCTGCTTAGGTGAAGGCATCTGTGAGAGGTCGTCAAGTATCTTCCTCAGAGCGACCTCGCCC
The DNA here is from genome assembly GCA_014859835.1 of Thermoplasmata archaeon. Lineage (GTDB taxonomy): Archaea > Thermoplasmatota > Thermoplasmata > UBA10834 > UBA10834 > UBA9653. The sequence goes on from JACZKW010000029.1 coordinate 9,117, forward strand.
TGGGACACGCCGAGGACCGTCGGGATTGAACGGAGCATGTATTCCTCATCTCCGAAAGATTCCAGGTCGAATCCAGCCGTCTCAACCAATTCACGGTTCTCATGAAGGACTCTGACCTCGGATACAGTGAGACGGATGACGAGTGGTGTCAAGAGCCTCTGAGATACTTCGGCTCCTGTCCTCATCGACTCGAGGACTCTCTCGTAAACCACACGTTCAGATGCTGCGTGCTGGTCGATCAGCAGGAGGTTGCCTGCGGATTCCGCGAGTATGTAAGTGTTCATAATCTGGGCGAGAGGGACGATATGTGGCGTACCCTTGCTCTCATGACTGCCCGCCTCGTCGATTTTGAGGATCGATTGTATTTGCTCGATCCGCTCGGAGGGGGTCAAGACCGTTGAAGGTTCGAAAGATCCTGCAAACTTCGTGAGGTCGTACCTGAAGGACAGATCCGGTTCACTCAGAGCTGATTCGATGCACCTCTCCAAAAGAGTTATGATTGCGTGCTCGTCACCGAACCGCACTTCTCGCTTGGTCGGATGTACGTTCACATCGACCTTGTCACCATCCACGAATATCCTGATCGCGCCCACCGGATATCGGTCCTTCATCAAACGTGAACCGAATGCGCGCACGACAGATGAGACCAGCCTGGAGCTGCGCACAGGTCTATCGTTCACGAACAATCTAAGGTCCAATGGTGAGGAACGCGTCTGCTCGAGACGCGCCACGTATGATTGGACTCGTATGCCATCGCCATCTGCATCAGCTACCATTATCGTCTCCGCGATCCGTGGTCCGTACGCGGTTGCGAGAGAGCCATTCATCCCCTCGCCAGGGGAATGGACGAGTTCGGTCTTCCCATCAGAATGGAATGTGAAAGAAAGACCCGGCCTGCAAAGCATGTAATCGATCACGACGTCCTTGCAATGGGCCAATTCCGTCGCCCTCGACCTGAGTGATTTCCGACGTACAGGGACGTTGAAGAACAGGTCGGTGACCGTGATCTCGGTACCAGGCGGGCATCCCGCTGCAGAAATGGATTCGACTGCCCCGCCGACGAGTCTGGCCTCAGTCCCTTCCTCCGACCCATGCTCCCTCGTCCTCAGGACGATTCTTGATACGGATGCGATTGATGACAACGCTTCGCCTCTGAACCCGTAGGAGGACAACGAGTTCAGGTCATCTATATCGGATATCTTGCTGGTCGCATGTCTGGTGAACGCCTTCTCCACGTCATCTCTGGACAATCCGAAACCATCGTCTCGAACCACTATCGATCGGCGGCCGCCATCCTCGACGTACACATTGACTGAGCTCGCGCCAGCGTCCAGCGAATTCTCCATCAATTCCTTTACCACTGATGCGGGTCGCTCGACCACCTCGCCGGCAGCGATCTTGTTTATGGTGGGCTCGTCAAGCACCCTTATTCTTCCCATTCGATCCTCCGATCCTCTTCTTCAATTCGTTGAGTTTGAGATATGCCTCCATCGGACTCATGGATGCGAGGTCGAGCGAACGTAGCTCATCGATTATCACCTGATGATCCCCATGGTCCCTGGTCTCGGATACGAGAAGGGCTTGCTTGTGCGACTTCTTCCCTGCCTTGACCTCGAGAACGTTCTCCTCCTCGATCCGATCCAGAACCTGTCTTGCCCGATCTATGACCTCGGCCGGCACCCCCGCGAGCTTAGCTACCTGGATACCATAGCTCTTATTGGCTCGTCCAGGGACGATCTTGCGCAGGAACACTATCTCCGAACCCTGCTCCCGTACGGCCATCGAGTAGTTCTTGACGCCCTCCAATGTATCCGAGAGCTCAGCGAGGTGATGGTAGTGTGTAGCGAAGAGAGTCTTGCCTCCGACCTTGCCGTGATCGTATAGATGTTCGGAGACGGCCCATGCTATCGCGAGTCCGTCGAAAGTGCTGGTCCCGCGGCCAACTTCATCGAGGAGTATCAGGCTCTTCTTAGTCGCGCTGTTCAATATGTTCGCGAGCTCGGTCATCTCGACCATGAAAGTCGACTGGCCCCTCGCGAGATCGTCGAATGCCCCGACACGAGTGAATATCCTATCTACGAGACCGATCTTCGCTTCGGATGCGGGTACGAACGAGCCCGCCTGAGCCATGATGACGATGTGGGCGATCTGCCGGAGATATGTCGACTTACCTGCCATGTTCGGGCCTGTCAGGATTATCAATCTATTCAGGTTGGTGTCCACATGGACATCGTTCGGCACGAACGATCCGCTCAGGGTCTTCTCGACGACTGGGTGCCTTGAATCCTTCAGGATGATCGAATCAGAATCGTTCACTTCGGGACGGACATACCGGTTCGCCACAGCCGCATCCGCGAACGAGCGGAGTGCGTCAATAGTGGCGAGCGCGTGCGCGACTTCGCGCACCCCTGGACCTGCGCGAGCGACCTCTTCCCTCACCTTGATGAACAGATCATACTCGAGGGAGTGGGATCGTTCCTGTGCTGTCAGGATGATCCGCTCCTTCTCCTTGAGCTCAGGCGTGACATATCGCTCTCCCGTGGCGAGGGTCTGCCGCCTCTCGTAATCCGCAGGCACGTGCTTCACATTGGACTTGGAGACTTCGATGTAGTATCCGAACACGTTATTGAAGCCCAATTTCAGAGTCCTAATCCCAGTCCGAGCGCGTTCCGTCTCTTCCAGACTGGCGATCCATTTCTTCCCACCCCTGGCGGATGCACGTAGTTCATCGAGCGTCTCATCGTAACCATCCTTTATCAGACCGCCATCCTTTAGCATCAGCGGTGGATCATCTGCGATCGCTCGATCAATCAACGACGGGATATCATTCGAGAATTCGAGGGCTTTGCCCAGCTCATCTAGCAGTGATGCGTCGCATCCTGATAGCGCATCCCTCAGCTCCGGCAGAGTCCCGAGGCAGTCTTTGATCGCGATAAGATCCCTCGCATTCGCGCTGCCATGCATAGTCTTGGAGATCAGGCGTTCGAGATCACGGACATGCTTCAGGGATGATGCAAGGTCGGCCCTGACAATCGTGTCAGTAGCCAGTTCCTGCACCGCATCCAACCGCAGGTTGACCGATTCAACATCCAGGAGGGGTTCCATTATCCAGTTCCTCAGCAGCCTGGAACCCATCGGGGTCAAGGTGCGATCGAGGGCTGAGAACAGTGTACCCGCCTGCTTTCCATCCCTCACATTCCTGGCGACTTCTAGGTTGCGGAGAGTTGTCTGGTCAAGAATGAGTTTCTCTGAGGTCTCGATATATTTCGGTCGACTCAAGAAATCGAGAGAGCGCTTCTGAGTATTCTCCAGATACCTCAATATCGCGCCCGCGCTTGAGATCGCAGCGTCTCTGTCCGTGAGCCCGATGCCGTCTAGCGATTGTAATTTGAAATGACGTTTCAGAAGCGGCTCGGATGATTCCTTCATGAACGCGAAATCATCCAGTCTCGTCATCGTGGTCTCGGATAATGAAAACTCCTGCACCAGTGCAGGTGAGAGGTCGCCCTCGCGAAACAGGATTTCCTTCGGAGCCCTTTGAACGAACTCTGTCATCACCCTGGACTCAGCATCCTGGGAATCGATCTGGGTCACCAGGAACTCACCAGTGGAGATGTCCACGAACGACATGCCGAAGATAGCATTCGATCGACATATGGACATGAGATAGTTGTTGACACTACTGTCGAGTACGGAGCTCTCGAGGACCGTTCCTGGGGTGACGACCCTGACCACGTCTCGGTCCACTAGACCTTTCGCGTACTTGGCGTCCTCCATCTGCTCGCAGATGGCGACTTTGTAGCCCTTGCTGAGCAACTTCGGGAGGTAGGAGTCCAATGCATGCCATGGAATCCCGCAAAGAGGTGTCTTCTCCTTCTTCCCCTTACCACGTGAAGTGAGGGTTATCTCAAGGGCCTTCGACCCCACCACGGCGTCCTCGCCGAACATCTCGTAGAAATCCCCGAGCCTGAACAACAGGAGACAATCAGTGTATTGCTCCTTGATACGAAAGTACTGTTCCATCATCGGAGTGGTCGCTCTACCCAACGTCTGCTCCCCGATGGAAAACAGTGGAGTTGCATATTTCAATTTCGGCCGGGAGCGTCCGACACACGCTGTCTGGAAACGATAGTCTATAACGTACCTTCGAAATCGGAGATGGTCCCGCAATTTCATATCACATAAGCTCGATAGAGGTCTCGTTTCCGGCGGTGCGCGGTTGACTAAACCACTCGAAATACTTGTCTACACAGACGGAGGGGCTCGGGGGAACCCGGGACCTGCGGCGATCGGATACGCAATCTTCGATCAAACTGGACGTTGCCTAGAGAGCGAAGGAAGATGCATAGGGAACCATACGAACAATGAAGCTGAGTACCACGCATTGATCCTGGCGATCGAGCGGGTGAAGAAGGTCTCACGGGACCGCGTGAAGTTCCACTCGGACAGCGAGCTGATGGTTCACCAGGTGAATGGTGTATACAAGGTCAAAGCGGAGCATCTGAAGGCATTCGTGGATAAGATAAGAGAGGACCTGGCAGATATCCACTGGCACAAACTGGTATATGTTCCGAGGGAGAATCCGAGGATACAGCTGGCCGATCGACTGGTCAATGAGGCCTTGGACAGGGAAGGTTTCTAATCGGTCAGGCCGATTACGGTAAGGGAGCGCGAAGGGATGAACGATCGGGATGGGATGACTAGACTAGACGATTTTGGCATAGTCGATTCAGCTGAGAAGAGGTTCAAGCAGTATGTCGCGGCTGCATCGAAGCTCAACCCGAGGATCAGGGCCGCATGGTGGAAGGATACCTTGGAGCGAGACCCTGCGATGTTGACATTCTTCAGAGGAGACAGAGTCTGAAATCATCGTCATCTCCGAGCAATCGACGATTATTGCGCATCGTTTGAGGCGTTGGCAGCGGAGCCTAGGACATCGCCTACCAGGAGCGACTGCGAAAATATGAAGAGGTAGCCCCGGGAGGATTCGAACCTCCGTCGCAAGATCGCTCCTCGCGAGATCGCAATCCAGAGTCTCGCATGATTGACCGCTACACTACGGGGCTTCGTATGGTGATGGCGCTATTTCGCTACCTGTATTTAAGAGATTAGAAAGGAAAAGAGTACACCGACACCGTCAAAGACCATGAGCCAGAGCGGCGACCGATGAACCAAAACGAAAGGGGCGTCACTTCAATAGTCTGTCGATTGCAGCGGTCATCTGTCGGAACACGTCCTCGATGCCTTTCGATCCGTCTATGTCCACCAAATTCCCCTTCGTCTTGAAATGTTCAATCAGTGGTGCGGTCTGATCCTTGTAGACATTGAGCCTGTTCCTGACGGTCGCCTCTTTGTCATCATCTCTCTGGATGAGGATGGTGCCGCAGTTATCGCAGACACCGTCCGCCTTTGGCTGGTTGAACTTCACATGGTACACCGCCGCGCACTTAGTGCATATTCTTCGGCCAACGGCGCGCTCCACCAACATCTCCAGGTCGACGGCTATGTTAAGGACGAGGTCGATCTCGGTCATCTTATCCAGTTCTGTCGACTGACCGATAGTCCGTGGGAACCCGTCGAGAAGGTATCCGTTAGCAGAATCAGGTTGAGATACGCGATCCTTTATCAGCTGCACGATGAGGTCATCTGGACCCAGCTTCCCCGTGTCCAGATACGACTTGATCTTGACTCCGAGAGGCGTCTGCTTCGCGACTGCTTCCCTTAACAGATCTCCTGTCGAAACCTGAGGTATGCCGTACTTCTTAGAGAGCCTCTGAGCCTGTGTGCCCTTTCCTGCGCTTGGCGGGCCGAATATGATCAACTTCAGCATTGTATCAGCCGACACAATGAAGATGCTGTATTTATTGATTGATGGTCGCAAGGCCCCGGTCGATTGACTTCAGAATGATCCATGTCTTGAATGCTAAGGCCCTGTGTTTGTGAAAACAATTTTATCCAGCCTGGACACTTGTCCGTCCGGTCCACATGAAGCACGAGGTCGTCGGAGAGCTGGAGAAGATACTAGGCAAGGAACGCGTGTCAACCGAGATCGCGGACCTTTACGTCTATGGCTTCGATGCATCCATCCACCATGTCACGCCCGATGCCGTCGTCAGACCCGCGAACGCTCAACAGGTATCGGAGATCGTCAAGCTGGCGAACAGGACGGAGACGCCGATAGTGCCGAGAGGCGCGGGCACTGCCATGTGCGGCCACACGGTCCCTGTCAAAGGCGGCATAATCGTCGACATGACCCAGATGAACAAGATCAAAGAACTCAGGGTCGAGGACCTGTACTGCGTTGTGGAGCCCGGAGTCATTTACGACAAGCTTAACGCAGAACTCAGCAAGCGAGGTTTCTGGTTCCCGGCGACCCCCGGCAGCGGTGAGGCCTGCACGATTGGTGGCATGGTCGCCACGAACGCCTCAGGCATGAGGGCGATCAAGTACGGGGCGACCAGAGACTATGTGCTCGGATTGGAAGTCGTACTTCCAACGGGAGAGATAATTCATACTGGCACAAGAACTCTGAAGAACTCCTCGGGATACCAGTTGGACAGGTTGATGGTCGGCAGCGAAGGGACCCTGGGGATCATCACGGAGATCACAATGAGGTTCACTATGAAGCCAAAGGCTTCAGGGATGACCGTCGCTGCATTCAAATCACTCAAGGACGCGGGCCAATGCGTCTCGAACATAATCGCGAAGCCGCTCCTTCCATCGGCCATAGAGCTGATGGATTCAGTGTGCATCAAGGCGATCAACAAATGCATGAACATCGGACTTCCCGATTGCGAAGCCTTGTGCATGATCGAGGTGGACGGCCATCCTGTGGCAGTAGAGGAAGAGATGGTCACGGTCGAGGAGATCTGCAAGAGCACAGGCGCGGTCTCGACGGAGAAGTCCAGGGATAAGAAGAAGATAGACGAGTGGACCCAGGCCCGCAAGGCCATAATGCCTTCGTTGAGCAGGTACGGCGAGAAGTTCGTCTCCGTGGCGCTGGCCGACGACATGTCGGTCCCTATCTCCCGGATACCGGAAGCGGTGGTGGCGTTCCAGAGGATCGCAAAGGAGAACGGGGTCGTTGTCGGGACCTATGGTCATTCTGCGGATGGGAACTTGCACACGAAGATGCTTGTGGAACCCTATACCAAAGAGAGTTGGAAGGCAGGGGAGAAGGCGGTCGGGATGATCTACGACAAGGTACTCGAGCTCGGAGGGACCGTAACAGGCGAGCATGGAGTGGCCATTACGAAGGCGCCCTATATGAAGAAGGAGCGGGCGGATTCCCTCGGAGCTATGAGGGCCATTAAGCATGCGCTCGATCCGAAGAACATAATGAACCCTGGAAAGATCTTCGATTGGGAGGGCAGTATCATCTACGAACTCAGGTACCCCGCGTTCCTAGAAGAACCGTGCGGCAGTTGTTCATGCAATCATCAATGCGAGGATGAACATTAGGGCGGCAGCCGCCATGGCTGCGATGTAAATCTGCTTGTTCCACGCCCAGACTTTTGACCCATCCAATGGAGGGATGGGCACCATGTTGAAAGCTGCCAGGAAAGCATTGAAGAACAACAGGACGCTGGCCATCTCTTCGACTATTGTTGGCACGCCCAGATTCCACATATCCAAGAATGGCAAGCAAGCCGCCGCTATGAGTATATTTGAAAATGGGCCAACTACGCTGATCTTGCCGTTCTGTTCCCTCGTGATATGTCCAACGATATAGACCGCACCGGGCGCCGCGAATAGGAATCCGAAGAACGACATGAGCAGTGCCAATCCAAGACCGCGCATGTTGGCCCTGAACTCCGACCAACATCCGTACTTTCTTGCAAGAACCTTATGAGCCATCTCGTGCGAGAAGAACCCCAGGAATACGGCCAATACGGCCAGCGCGATCGTGGATGGAATATCCATGTCGAGCATCTTCAAGAGAACCAGGGTGAGCGCAATAATCAGGACGGATACTGCAATTGCGATGTTCTTCAATTCAGTAAGACTGAAGAACGGTCTGCGAGAGGCATTATGAGTCGCCCCGTATGGATCGATCGTGTAGCTCATGGAGTAGCTTGGCTCGATCACCGTGTACTCCTCATCATGTCGCCTGCGCATCGAGGACGGGATGAGATGGGCCGTCTAATTATAGATTGCCCAATCTCCAAACGATTGGTTAGGTGGACCTGGATGGCTACGGACCGCACAGTTTAATTACCGCATCGAATCTAGGACGGCCCGTGAGCCCATACCATGGCGATTCTCAACACCCGCTATTCTGGTGCGACAGGTGCAATGTCCCACTGATAGGGAAATACTGTGGGAAATGCGGTGACTATGGCGAGTTGGTCGACCTCGCCCCGCCAGGAGAGGTCAGACTCGCGCTCGAAGGGACGAAGAGGAGGTTGAGATACCTCTTCCTCAGACAGTTCGGGGTCCAGCAGATAGTGCCCGAGGTCGTCATACTCAACAAGACCTCGGGTGAGGACAGGGCAGACGAAGTCATCATAGATGGTCGAAGGGTGGCGAAGCTCGCATACGATTTGGAGAAGAAGGATTATTCGCTCATGCTCAGACTAGATGGCGCAAGGATGCTTGCTGCCAGGAACACGAAGAAGTTGATCAATCTCAGCAAGGCGGAGGGGCATATGAAAGGAAAGCATCTCCCCCCGGAATTCATAGAGAGCTACGATCCCGGCATACGAGAAGGCGACGAGGTCGTGATCCAGATGGGCAAGTTCATCGGATGCGGCACCGCCAAGGTCAACGCATCCCAGCTCAAGATCAATCCCAAGGGAGTGCGCGTAAGGGATTTCGCGAAATTCGGACCACTCAGATCAGGCAAGCGCGCTTGGACGAAGGCGGTCATCAGAGCTAACGAACAGTATCTCTCGGCCAAGAAGGCCAAGGCGGAGCACGAGATCAAGGGTGTGCTCTCAAAGCACGACCTGCCCCTGACCGTTTCATTCAGTGGGGGAAAGGACAGCCTAGTCGTTCTCGACGTGGTCCGTTCGATCACAAATGATTTCACCGTTGTTTATATAGATACTGGCCTCGAACATCCGCAGACCAGGGAATATGTGGAGAAGATCAGGCATTCACTGTCACTCAGGCTGATAACAGCGTCGGCCGGGAACGCTTTTGACGAGCATTTCGATGCTTTCGGCCCACCAGCGAAAGATTTCAGATGGTGTTGCAAGGTATGCAAACTCGCACCCGTGTCTCAAGTCATCGAGGAGAATTTCCCGCAGGGCACCGTCACTGTCGAGGGGAACAGGAAGCTGGAATCATTCGCGAGGTCCAGATTGGAGCTGGTCGATGGTAATCCGTTCGTGCCCGGACAGGTGATCGTCAACCCGATAAGGGATTGGACAGGCCTTGATGTCTGGTTATACATAATCTGGAGGAAGCTCCAGTACAATGAATTGTACGACGAGGATATCGAGAGGGTAGGATGCTGGATGTGCCCATCAGCACTCGCGAGCGAGTGCGCGGAGATATCGCGTATCAGCCCGAACCTCGCGAAGGTGTGGGAGATGAGACTGAACTCCTGGGCGGAACAGCATGACCTACCCAGAGAATTCGTCGCATATGGTTTCTGGAGATGGAAGGAACTCCCGCCCAAGATGAGGGAGCTGTCCGAAAAGTTGGGAATAAAGATCGATATGAAGAGGGCGGACACCCTCTCGCTGCGGCTTGTGAAAGGTGTCAGCCCATGCATGGCAGGAGGGTACTCGATCGAGGCCGTGTTGGATACGCCTCAGTCCCGCGGGTTCCAACAAGTTGCAGAGGTGTTGAAGACCATCGGGGATGTACGGACCATGGAGGACTTCGGTGTCGCCATGGTCGACACCAATCGAGGCAGAGGCAAGGTCTTCGCCGCTGGCCAGATAAGCTCCGTTGCCGACAGCCCCAAGGAATCCTCGGTTTTATTCGACAAGCTCGCGAGGGCCGTGCTCAGGGCGAACCTGTGCACTTCATGTGGCATCTGTGTGAGGGCGTGCCCCAAGGGCGCCATAAAGGTCGACAACGGAATATTTGTGGATTCGGAGAAATGCACCAGATGCGGCAAGTGTGAGGACAGTTGCGTCGTAGCGCACTACTTCGACAAACTCGCGGGCAACATGGAACAGCCGACCAGGAAGGTAGAAAAGAAGAAACGGAAGAGATGAATCATTGGTCCTTCTCTTTCAGATCCTTAGCGACTTCGAGAGTCTTGCTCTTGGCCTTTGAGACTCCCTTTTTGCCTATGTCGATCACCCTCTTGAATACGGGTCTTGTCTCCTTCACGACCTTTTCCGCCACATCAACGCTCTTCTCGATGACCTCACCCGTCACGCCGGCGGCCTTGTTGATGCCCTTGCCGACCACGCTCTGACTCGGCGGATAACCACAACTTGGACATTGGGCAACCGAACCGATCTCCTTTCCGCACCGCGAACACCTAGCCATTCTACCAATCTCCGTTCCATCCTGATACCTGAGCCACGCCCTATAAAGTTATCAACGTCCTAGGGCTACAGGAATGTGACCATGGTAGACATGATAACCGTCGCTAGTGCAATCGCTGGATTCGCACCAGCGCTCGCCCTGATGTTCTTCACCCTCAACAAATACACTTTCCCGACGGTGAAGAAACCATTCTTCGATGACAGGAAGGTCTTCGCGTTCTTCGCCCTGGGGATAGTCCTGGGCATGATCATGTTCGCCTTCGAATCGTGGGGCCAGATGATGTCCACCGTCGAGACCATATTGGCACTCATTGTCGGCTTCGCGGTCATGGAGGAGCTCTTCAAGTTGATCATCCTGAACTTCCCGCGATTCCAGCGGAAGGTCGACACGGCGTTCTACGGACTATCCCTTGGCCTTGGGATATCTGCGACTTTCACATTCGCGACGATATTCGCGAGCGCCGTGGGCGTGGAGAACCTACAGGCGGTGGATATGATCGCATACTCACTTCTCGGCATACAGCTCGTGCTGCTCCACGGCGCCACGACCACACTGATAGGAGTCGGGGTCGCGAGAGGAGAGGTGAAGGGACACTTCATCGAGGCACTGCTGATCCACCTCGGATACAACCTATTGATGGTGCCTTTCTTCATGTTCGACATCGTCGAGCCGCCGTTGAACCTGATAGGACTGGCGGCGGCATCTGTCGTAGTGATATACGCATATGCGAAGATATACAGAGAGTCTCTTCCGAACCTGGTCGAAGACTCCATCAGAGGACTCAAGAAGAGAAGGTGAGCTTCAGACTGATCTGAACCGGCCTTCCGAGACCTCGTAGATCAGGTTCGCCTTCTGCAGTTTGGCGATGATGTCCTCCGGAGTGTCTCTGCCCGTCAATGTCAGGACCCGTTTGACATCCTCATGACCGAACTCGCCCTTGGCTTCTGTGAGCTCAGATGCGATGACCCGCATGCGTTCGACGGGGTCACGAATGGGCCGCACCCTCTCGGATATGGACGAATAGGCATCCCTTTTCCGGGGTTTCTTGGCGATCTTCGGGACATTCCCGTCCCCCAGCTGCGCATTGGCCTCGGCGACGGCCCCGGCCAGCTCGAGAGGTGAGTCGGTCTCGAAATAGAATTTGGTCCGTGCGAACACGATCTCCCTTCCACAAGGGCATGTGGTCGTCTTCTTGATCGTGTCGATGCCTTTTGCCTTGTTGCACTTGGGGCAGATGATCACGGCGTACCTCAAAACTCATCCCACCGCTTGAATATCTACAGTCATCTAGAAGGACCTCATCTCTTTCTCGAGCATCTTCAGCTCCGACTCCGAAACGGTCAACGGACTTATCGGGACGAAGAGCGTGGAATCTGAAACAGCGACCTTGTCGTTTAGATGTTGAAGCAGTTTCAGGACCTTCTGGAAACCGTTCTGCGAGATCAGATATTCGATGCCGGATAGGAGGACCGCGCAGTTGTTGTTCTCCGTGATGAACGTCTTCATATCAGAGTAGAGCAACGCCAGGTTCGAAGGCTCCCTCGAATATGTCTTCTCCTGATCCATCGACAACCATAGGAATGGAGTACCTTTCAGATCCCACCGCTCCTTCACCTTCTCGGGGTATTCACGGGTGACACAAAGGCACGGAACGCCATGCTTTGCAGAATCGACGAATATATCGAATGCCTGGTCAGGGATCTCTTCCTTTATCAGATAGGAATAGCCGGATTCCAGATTGTACTTCCTCGCGGTCTCCGCCTCGACCTGTCTGGTAGGCTTGAGGTTATCAACGACCTCGTAGGCCTGGAGAACACACGCGATGTATCCCGTGCTCGCGCATTCCACCTCATCGACCTCGAACCGTTTGCCGGTCAGCTCGGATACGATGCCTGACAGATAGCCTCTCGCGAACTCGCATGTCTTGCCCTCCTTCGCCTCTATCGAATCCTCGAGGCTGACGACCATGTCGGACTCCTCCGCGGAATCGACCTTTATCCTGCTGAGACCTGCCTCCATCCATATGGGCTCGATCACGGCCCTGACCTCGATCAATCCTGAACATGTCATGGCATAGCTCTGGACCAACGCGCGGCCGCACCTCTGACCGTATCGATATACCATCAGTTTCGCCCTGTGCTCGCCCTCGACGATCTCGAGCTCCTCGCGCAGGTGTGAGAGCGCGATTCCAGGCATGACGAAGAACGGGATCTGCTTCACGGATTCGCCTCCAGCATCTTCCTTGTCAGCGCGATGAAGGCCTCTTCGACGTTCTCTCCCGTCTTTGCGCTCGTTTCCATCATCTCACAGCCCTTCGATGATGCTATGGAACGAATCTCTTTGGAGGGGAAGGCCTTCGGGAGGTCGCTCTTGTTGGCGAGCATGATGATCGGGATGTCACCTACCACTGATCTGATGCCGTCGATCCAAGTGGCCACGGATTCGACCGTCGGCCTTCGGGTGAAATCACATACGGCGAAGGCTCCTGCAGCGCCCCTGTAGTACGCGGAATGGAGGGGCTCGTGGGTCTTTTGTCCCAGAATGTCCCATATCATGAGATCGGCGTCCACCTCCGAGACCGTGACGGTCTTCTTGGACACTTTAGTGCCGAAAGATATCAGATACTTGTCATCGAAAGAATCATGAACATATCTTCGGACAAGACTCGTCTTCCCGACCGCGCCGTCACCGAGGAGACAGAGTTTGAGTATGTACTTTCTCGAAGGCATTCAGAACGCTTTGGAAATAATCCCTTGTCTATATAACCGTTCAGACCAGGAATCTCACTAATGATAACCAGTCCATCCATTCGGGTCGACCGTCATATCGCATATGACGTGGCGGTCAGTAACGGATATATGCAAGTAAGTACTTGCACTCATTGATGAGAGGGCGAACGAAAGGCTCGAAAACCACGGATTCGAGGGAGAGGATACTCAAAGCGGCATTGGAGGTGTTCGGGAGCAAAGGGTTCACCGCAGCCACCACCAAGGAGATTGCCGAGCGCGCAGGAGTCAATGAGGTGACGGTCTTCAGACAGTTCAAATCGAAGAATACGCTCTTCTTCGCAGTCCTCACGGAGAAGTCGGCCCTGAAAGATATCGTCGAGCATGTGAGGTTCGACGCCGATGCACCCCTCGAAGAGCTGATCGTGCATAACGTGAGGGCGGCACTCACCGTCCTTCAGGAGAACAGGCACCTGTTCATGGTTGTCCTCGGAGATGCCTGGCGATATCCGAAAAGCAGGAGGATGTTGTCCGAGACCGTTATGCAAAGGGGCATCGAATTCCTCACATCTATGATGGCAAGGCTCGTGGAAGAAGGGAGGATACGGAAGATCCGGCCAGAGGTGGCTGCAAGGGCGCTGATGGGGATGGTCCAGGGGTATTTCATCACACGGTACATGCTCGGAGGAGATGACCCTGACCCGGTCGAGGATGAGACCTACATCAGAGGTTTCGCGTCCGTATTCGTCGATGGGGTCAGGTTGGAGGAGAAGGTGGCGAAATGAGGAAAAGGAGTGTGAAGAGGGTGGGAGCCACACACGATGAGGACGCGTCTCACGATGGAAGCGCTATCGTGACTCAGCAGCTTAGAAAGGAGTTCGATGACCTAGTCGCAGTGGATGATTTGGACCTCACGATCGGGAAAGGGACTCTATATGGCATGATCGGGCCGAATGGATCTGGCAAGACGACAACGATAAAGATGCTCGTGGGTCTGCTTAAACCGAGCTCGGGAACCGCCGAGGTACTTGGTGAGCGCATCCCGTTGAAGGTGAGAATTTCTGACATAGGGTACATGCCACAGGAAATGGCGATATACACAGACCTGACGGTGTCGGAGAACCTGCAGCTGTTCGGCAGCATCTACTCCATGGACCAAGAGAGACTGCTCAAGAAGCAGGAGGGGCTGCTTTCAATGGTCGACCTCAGCGACCGGGGAGATAGCCTCGCGTCCCAGCTGAGTGGAGGGATGAAACACAGGGTCTCCCTAGCCTGTGCGATGATGCACGACCCAGAGGTCCTGTTCTTGGATGAGCCAACGGTCGGCGTGGACCCAGAACTGAGGATGGGTTTCTGGCATTACTTCGATGATCTCAAGGCACGAGGAAGGACGGTCGTCATCACAACACACTACATGGACGAAGCAGTGAGATGCGATATCGTGGGGATGATGAGACAGGGGAAGCTCATAGCCGAAGGATCACCCCGAGACCTGATGGACAGATCATCGACAACCAACCTGGAGGATGCGTTCATTGCATTCTCGAAGGGGGTAGCGGAATGAAACTCAAACGCGTGATGGCAGTCGCAAGGAAGACCCTGAGGTCGTTGAAGCACGATCGAAGGACCGCAGGATTCCTCGTACTCATGCCGCTCTTCATGATAGCAATCTTCGGCTACACATTCGGTGGAGAGCTGAAGGGCATCTCCGTATACGTCGTCAACCTCGACGAGGGAACGGTCAACGGTTCCGCATCTGCCTCGATGATCGATGAACTGCAATCGAGGGATGTCCTGAGGACCCTTGAGCCGTCCTGGCCGGATGGATACGCCCAATCGGTCGACAGTGTTGTCGACAATGTGAGGAACGGAGACGCATGGGCTGTGATCGTCTTCCCACAGAACTTCTCGAGCAACGTGGAATCGGCGATCGATGGACCCGCGGATTACTTGTCAAGCATCCAGGGGATACTGTGGATATACATCGATGCGAGCAATCCGAACATAGCCGGCGCAATAATCACCGAAGTCCAGACGACCGTACAGCGGGTCCTGCTCACCCAATACGACATCGCATCACCCGTGCTCATCTCCCAGGATATGGTATACGGGGAGGATGCGGAGTTCATAGACTTCTTCGCACCCGGTGTCATGGGTCTCGCCGCGATGATGGTGACATTCATGCTATCGATCATATCGTTCGTGCACGAACGGTCGACGGGGACCCTCGACCGTCTGCTCGCAACACCTTTGACAGAAGGGGAGATAGTCGCAGGATATGCGGTCGCACTAGGCGTGGTTGGACTCATCCAGTCGCTGGTGATACTCTCCACTGCGATCCTGCTGTTCCAAGTGCAGATAGTCGGCAGCGCCCTCCTGGTGCTCCTCGTGGTATTCCTGCTGGGCGTCGGGAATCAGGGTCTGGGATTCCTCCTGTCATCCATAGCAAAGAACGAGTTCCAGGCAGTTCAGTTCATGCCGCTCATACTCTTCCCATCCATCCTACTGGCAGGTGTGTTCTGGCCGCTCGAGGCGGTACCTGACCTTCTGAGGCCCGTCTCGAACTTCATACCGTTGACCTACGCGGTCGAGGGGTGCCGGTCCATCATGATCAGGGGATGGGGGCTGGGAGAGGTATGGCCCGAGATCACCGTCTTGGTCTGCTTCGCCGCTGCGATGCTGCTTCTTAGCACATACGGCCTCCGAAGGAGGAGATGAGCCATGAATGTACGGGCCCGCGCGACATTGGTTGTCGATGGCGAGAACATCACCCGTAGACAATTGGAGGCGATATCCGCCCTGAAGAGAAGGGGCAGTATGAAGAAGGCCGCGGAAGAGTTGGGGATATCGACACCTGTATTGTATAAGTACATAAGAGGAGCGGAAGCGAAGATCGGGACTTCGCTCGTCAAATCGAACAGCAAAGGATCGAAGCTGACAGTTCAAGGAATGGAACTCATTGATAGATTCGAATCATATGAGAAGAGGCTCGACGACCAACCGCAACTAAAGGTCGCAGGCACCCTCGTTTCGGAGAGCTGCCTCCTGACCGCTGCCACGGCGCTCTCGAAGAAGGGGATCGATTGCAGCATATGGATCTCGACCGACGAGGAGAACCTGAGGATGGCGGATCAGGGGATCGTGGACTGCATGATCCTGGACGATGCGCTCTTCGCAATGGAACGGTCCCAGGAGGTCGTTGGGACTGAGGTGGGCAACGATCTGCTCCTGCACAGAGATTCAGGCCCGAGATATCTGGATCTGGCATTCGGAGCGCAGAGGTTGGGGTTCCGATATCTGGAAGAGAAGAAGGTCGAACACCAGATCATCTTCAAGGCATTCGAACCCGCGATGCTAGACTCTACCGAACTGAGCTACTTCGTCAACCGGAGCCTCGTCAGGAGAGGCATAGTGAAAGCGAAGGATGCAACCGAACAGAGATGGTCGATTCATTCGATCATGGCGATCCCGTTCTCGTACCATGCAGATGTCACCGCGTTCATCGATGAGGCCAGGAGAGCAGGGCTTTATCCAAAAGGATAATGCATGACCCATTTCAGCAAAACACTCATATACGGCGGCATCGGTTCCTCGCCCGGTGAGTCTTTTGGCGGAAGCTAAGGAACCCAATCCGGAATTCACACGTAAAGTAGTAGAAGCGGGAGGCAAGACGGTCAATCTCTGTTTCCAATGCGGCACCTGCACTGGCAGCTGCCCATCCGGAAGGCAGACCGCCTTCAGGGTGAGGAAGGTCGTCAGGAGGGCGCAACTGGGATTCGAGGAGGACATACTACCATCCGATGATCTCTGGCTCTGCACCACCTGTTACACGTGCTATGAGAGGTGCCCGAGGGGTGTCGAGATCGTCGACATCATAATGGCCCTCAGGAACATGGCCGTCAGGAAAGGATACATGGCAGAACCGCACCGGAAGGTCGCGGAACTGATATCGAAGACAGGCCACCTCGTGTCCCTAAGGGACGAGGACAAGGCACTGAGGAAGAAGCTCGGACTGCTCGAGACCCCGCCGACGGTCTTCTCCGACCCCAAGGCTCTGGAGGAAGTGAAGAAGATCAGCGCGCTGTGCGGGTTCGATAAGCTAGTGACAGGAGGCAAGTGAGATGACGAAATACGCATTCTTCCTGGGATGCATCATGCCGCTCAGATATCCCGGGATAGAGAGCTCCACTAGACAGGTCTTGGAATCATTGGGCGTCGAACTCGAGGACATGAAGGGGGCCAGCTGCTGTCCCGCTCCAGGTGTCATGAGGTCGTTCGACCAGATGTATTGGATGAGCATCGGAGCAAGGAACCTCGCGATCGCAGAGAGGATGGGCATGGACATACTCACGATCTGCAACGGATGCTTCGACACCCTGTTCGAGGTCGCGCACAAGCTCAACCATGACCCTGAGCTCCGCAAGAAGGTCAACAAGATATTGAAGGACGCCACGGGGATGGAGTACAACGGCACGGTCAACGTGAGACACTTCGTGGAACTCATCTACAAGGACATCGGCGTCGAGGCCGTAAGGGCGAAGGCGAAGGGAGGGAAGAACCTCAAGGCCGCCGTCCACTATGGCTGCCACTTCCTGAAGCCCAGCAACATCAAGAAGATCGACGACGCGGAAAGACCCCATGTGTTCGACGACATCGTCGAGGCCGCGGGCATGACGAGCGTGCCGTACAAGGACAAGGGCACCTGCTGCGGAGCAGGCGGCGGGGTCAGGGCGAGGACACCTGATGTCGCACTCAAGATGACCAAAGAGAACCTGGACAACATGAAGGCCGCCGGAGCGGAAGTCATCGTCGATTGCTGTCCGTTCTGTCACCTACAGTACGATGTCGGTCAGATGCAGCTGAAGGAATACCACACGCCGGTGCTGCACCTATCACAGCTCCTGGGACTTGCGTTCGGCATGGACAAGGAGAAGCTCGGACTGGAAGTGCACCAGACCAAGGTAAACCTGTAGAAACCATGGGGTGTCCGGAAATGCACAGAACTAACCTGGTGACCATCACGGAGGTGAAGAATGTGCCTCCGGACATCCGACCTTTCGTCGAGTTCAAGGCCATGATCGAAGAAAGGAAACCAGAAGAGAACGAGTTGGTGGCCGTGCTCGTGATCGATACGACCACGAGCTACATCCCTGTATTCTTGAAAGACCCTGTCACATTGGCCGCCCTCCAGGAGACCCTACGGAAGCAGGATGCCGAACTCACGGTCGAGGCAAGGAACGCCCTGGCGAAGCATCTATCCTGATGGCCGTGACTGACAAGATTAATTATCCATGTCGCTGATGCGGAAGCAGCAGGACACGGACACCAATTTAGGAGATGCCCACATGACTCAGACCATGTACAAGTGCTTCACATGCGGCAAGGTTTATTCTGATGAACAGAGCGCCGTGAAGTGTCACAACGGGCCCATCCAGCAGATAGCCAGGAACGAGAAGGCTTCCAAGCCGAGGTTCCTGGGGAACTGAAACGGTTATTTCGGTCGACGCTCGTCCTGAGGAGTTGAGTCCATGACTCTGGAGAAGCTTCACGGAAAGATAGACAAGTCCTGGGACCGGCATTTGAGCGAGACGAGGAGACTGTTGCGGATGCCGAGCATCTCGATGACAGGTGAAGGGATCGAAGAGAGCGCTCATGCTGTAGGGGATATGATCTCGAAACTCGGGGCCGAGCCGAAGCTATTCAGGGGTGGGAAGAAGAGCCATCCACTGGTCACGGGACACCTCGATGTCGGGGCGGAGAAGACCGCCCTGGTGTACGGCATGTACGATGTCATGCCTGTTGGGGACATCGGAGAATGGGACCATCCGCCTTTCGGGGCGACCATAGTCAGGAAGAAACCATACGGGGAGGTCCTGGTGAACCGGGGGGTCGCCAACTCGAAGGGCGCGCTCGCAGGCTCCCTCCTCGCGATGCGCACCATGGTAGAAAACGACGAGATGCCGATGAACGTTCATTTCCTCATAGAAGGCGAGGAAGAGCTAGGCGGACTCAGCCTGCCCAAATATGTCCTTAAGAACAAGGAGAAGCTGTCGAAGGCCGACGCGGCGTTCACCTTCGATTATGGCGAGAACGCTGAAGGTGTCCCCGTGATAGCCTTCGGAATGAAGGGATGCGTCTATTTCGACCTAGAGGCCGAGGGGACGGAACAGACAGGTGGCCCCATGGAGGGCGAGGTCCACAGTAGCGAGGCAGTCTGGATACACAGTCCAGTGTGGAGGCTCGTGCATGCGATATCGACCATGGTCGATGAGAACCAGCAGCCCACGATCGATGGATTGTGGGATGATGTGCTCCCTCCCAGCCCAGAGGATTTGGAACTGGTCAAGAAACTCGCTAAGAAGTTCGACCCGGATGCATACAGGAGGGATCTGGGGGCGAGCAAGTTCAAGATCGAGGGGAGCAAGGAGGAGATGCTCAAGAAGTACATATTCGAACCCTCGGTCAACATAGATGGGCTACTCGCAGGGTTCACCGAGGACGGCACGAAGACGGTGCTGCCGCCGAGGGCAAAGGCGAAGATCGACATAAGGATAGTCCCAGACATGACCATCGAGAAGACTAGGGCTAAGGTCATGGACCATCTGAAGAAGAGAGGTTTCACGGATGTGAAGATGAGGAACTATGAGGACTACCCTTGGTCGAAGGTATCACCGACAGCCGATGTATCCAAAGCGTGCGTCGAGGCGATGAGATATCATGGAAAGGAGCCGGAGGTGTGGCCGATGCATGCGGGATCAGCACCATACTACCTCTTCGATCAAGTCCTGGGGGTTCCATGGACATGTGCCGGGCTCGGGCACGGTGGACGAGCTCATGCGCCGAACGAGTTCGCGGTCGTAAAGGGGATGAAGGATTTCGAGAAGAGCGTCATCACAGTGTTTTGGAAATACTCCGAGATCTCATCTAAGCATGTATAGATCGTGGAATATTCGATGACTCGTCCGAATTCCGTAATGATTGTATTTTATTCGAACACACAGAGGTCTCCCCGACTCAGACATACATCATCAGATGCTACCCAGCTTCGAACTCTAGAACCATCTTTGAGGCTCCTAGTAAACATCGTGATGACCCGATGTGTGCGATGCCATCAAGGCATTGTTCAGCCACGACGCGCCCGCACGCCAATCATTTATATAGCATCAAGTCTAATCCCCGCGATATGGGGGGCCAGATATTGGCATTTGCCCCTGCGAATGTATTGGGG
>JACZKW010000030.1:0-7794 GCA_014859835.1 Thermoplasmata archaeon
CCTAATAAACATTCTCACGTTGATTGATGGCCCCCTGGCGAACCAGTGCGTCACAACGGTTAAGTATAAAAATGGCAATAGCGTGCAACATGGTAGAACCTCAGAAGATCCTGTCGGGACAGGCCACTTGCAGAGACATCGTCAAGTGTGTCTATGGCTTATCCGACTTCGAGCTCCTCATTTACAAGAAGCTCGTAAAACAGGGTCCTCTCAAGGCTGACGACCTCGCTCCTTCCGTGAAGAAGGATCGTAGCACCGTGTATCGGGCTCTGCAGAAACTCGTATCATCTGGCCTGGCATTCCGTGAGACGAAGACAATAGAACGGGGCGGATACTTTCATGTATACACCGCTGTTCAGACAAATCAGTTGAAGCAGAGATTGCACAGGTGCGCCGATGATTGGTTCGATAACATGAAGGCGGCAATCGAGGACTTCGATCTTGTGTGACTGGGTATAAGGGCGGACTGACCCGCCTGTGAAAACCTTATATGCCGATAGCCGATTTGGTGCTTGATGTCAGACGGCTTCAAGGGAATGGACATTGTGTCCATCCGTGATTTTTCGAGGGATCAGATCGAGCATGTTCTCGATGTTGCCGAGAAGATGCTCCCGATCGC
The DNA here is from genome assembly GCA_014859835.1 of Thermoplasmata archaeon. Classification (GTDB taxonomy): domain Archaea; phylum Thermoplasmatota; class Thermoplasmata; order UBA10834; family UBA10834; genus UBA9653. Next base: position 620 of record JACZKW010000030.1, read on the forward strand.
GAAGGGGGAGGAGAAAAGCAAACTCTTGGACGGCAAGATTCTTGGGTCACTGTTCTACGAACCGTCGACCCGGACCCGGCTGTCTTTCGACGCGGCAATGACTCGTCTGGGCGGTTCGACTCTGGGATTCGACGAGCCGAAGGGATCATCTGTCGCCAAAGGGGAGACGCTCGCGGATACGATCAGAATGGTCGATGCGTATTGCGATGTGATCGTGCTGAGACATCCGCAGGAGGGTGCCGCCAGGATGTCCGCGCATTTCGCTGACAAACCGATACTCAATGCTGGAGATGGCGCTGGTCAGCACCCTACACAGACCATGCTAGACCTATTCACCATACGCAAATCGAAGGGCAAAATCGATGGGAACCATGTGGTGATCGTCGGGGACCTGAAGTATGGAAGGACGGTGCATTCGCTATCCGAGGCCCTCGGGATGTTCGGCGCAGAACTGACCTTCGTCGCGCCGCCATCCCTGCAGATGCCCAAGGAACACCTCAAACACATCCAATCGCTTGGCACCAAACCTAAGAGCAGCAGCAACCTGGAGGATGCCATCAAGGATGCGGATGTGCTCTATGTCACGAGGATACAGAAGGAGCGGTTCCCAGACCCCGCCGAGTATCAGAAAGTCGCGGGCGCCTATAGGATAGACCTGCCTATGCTCAAGGACGTCAAGAAGGATATGATCATCATGCATCCACTCCCAAGGGTGACCGAGATATCTCCCGAGGTAGACCGAACGGAGCATGCCAAGTACTTCGAGCAGGCTTTCAACGGGGTGCCCGTAAGGATGGCCCTCCTCTCAATGGTGCTGGGGGCGGTCGAATGAAGGAGTTCAAGGTCACACCGATAAGGAACGGCACGGTCATAGACCACATCCAAGTCGGGATGGCTCTGAAAGTCTTGCGGATCATCGGCGTCAAGGAGGACGTGAGCTCGACAGTCAGTGTCCTCATGCACGTGCCTAGCAAGAAAGGCGGTTGGAAGGATATCGTCAAGATCGAGGACAGGGAGTTGGACCCCAGAGAACTCGACAAGGTGGCACTCATATCTCCCGATGCGACAATCAACATAATCCGTGATTATAACGTGGCTGAGAAGTTCGTGGTCGAGGTGCCGAAATCTGTCCTGGGTATAATGAAATGTTCGAACCCGGGCTGCATAACGAACAAGAGTGAGCCCGTGGAACCGGAGTTCGTCGTCGAATCGAAGAAACCCCTGACCCTGAAGTGCGTATACTGCGACAGGATCACCACGGAGATATCAGAGAACCTGATATGATGAATTAGGCGGTGCACCCTTGAGGCTTAATCTCGAGTCACTCAGGTGCGTAGGTTGCGGTCTGTGCGAATCAGTGTGTAGCTTGAACCGCGATTCAGTTCTGACTGCGATGAGTTCGAGCATCATCCTACACATCGAGGACAAGGTCAACTACTTCGGGTTGGTGCTCAAGACAAAGGATGAAGGATTGGTGGTCGCTCGGCCTGAGGGAGGCTCTCCAGGCGAACAACATCCTGGCTCAGATGGTCCCGGGGCGAAGCCCATACTATTGCGCGAGCCCTGTGACCTGTGCGGGGGCGAGCCAAAGTGCGCAAAGATGTGCCCTACCGGCTGCATCACGGTGGTGGACTGAGATGTATCTCCGGAATGGTCGGGCCGCGATAATCGACCTCTCGACAGGGGAGGTCGGTGAGCGGGAACTGACCGAGGACGCGTTGTTGGGCGAGACGTCATCACTCGAGCTTTCCTCTTCCCTATCCGTCGAGAACGACGGAGCGTTGGTCCTCGGCTCCGGTCTATTGACAGGGAGTCTCATTCCAGCCGCTTGTGCGGGCATGATCTTCTCCCCCGATGAGAACGGAAAGGGGACGATCTCGCCGATCATGGGCCTGGCCGGTGTCGAATTGAAGCTTTCAGGTTTCGATTTCATAGTGATCAAAGGTGAATCCCCAGAAGCAGGGTATCTGTGGGTCAGGGACGGCATCGCCGAGTTCGTCCAACTCCCGGATATGACCGAGATGGATTCATGGGCCAGGACTGACAAAATAAGGGTCGACCAGGGCGACCGTCGCATACAGGTAATCGCATCTGGTCCATTTGGAGATGGCAAGCACATCTCATCCCGGCTCGTCACAAATCATTGGTTGGGCGAGGATGAGGTGGGTCTCGCATCCGCCTTCGGGAAGAGGCGGTTGTGCGCGGTTGCTTTCAGAGGGATGGGCGAGTTAGAAGTCGCCGATCCCGAAGCGCATTTCGCTTCCTCAGTGAATCTGCAGAAAGACCATGTCATGAAGCTAGGCATGTCCGAGGGACTCGCGTCTTATTTCAGAGGTGCGGATGCCGACCACTTCAAGGAGATACGGCACAGAGTCATCGGATGCTTCGGATGTCCGCATCCTTGCAGATCATATGCCAAGGTGAATGAGGACCCCGGGAAGATGTCTATGGGAACCTCCGAGCCAGGATACCTTCACTACGACATCCCCTCCCTGAAGACGGCCTTCGATGCGGGTATCGATTCCATGGACGCGACGAGGATCATGATGGCATGTTCGAAAGCCGGGGTTGATTCTATCTCGGTCATATCCGCCCTGGGAAAGGATGCGATAGGAACGGACGCGGCTCAACTGGTTTCCAAGGCGTCTCTGTTCGGGGCCATAGACCGGTCGAACATGCAAGGGTCGTTCGTCAAGGCAGTATATGACGCAAAGTCTTATTCGAGGTGCGTCTCTCTCGGTCTGTGCCCCAGGTACTGGGGCAAAGTCGGCCTCGACATGTCCTCCGCTTCGCTATCTATCGAATCCGCCATCGGAAAGCTTCTTTGATCCCGAGGCCTTTCAAAAGGTTTTTCCAATGTTCGTGCATCTATGATGTAGGGTGTAGTGTTGAAGATACTAGTCACAACCGGCATGCCCGGCTCCGGCAAAGAAGAATTCCTGAAGTGCTGTGCGGACCGAGGCGCGAAGGTCATCCGAATGGGCGATGTCGTACGGGAGAAGGCAAAGGAGTTCGGCCTGGACCATTCCGACAAGAACCTGGGAGGGCTCGCCAACGAGGAGCGGAAGAAGTTCGGGATGGACATATGGGCGAAGAGGGTCATCCCGCTGGTGGGCGGCGACCTCGTGGTCATCGATGGGACCAGAGGACCGGATGAGATCAAGGCATTCAAGACCGCATTCGGCGCGAATCTCATGACTGTCGCCATACACACTTCCCCCAAGACTCGTTTCGAGAGACTGAAAGCTCGGGCCCGTTCGGATTCTCCAACGAAACTGTCTGAGTTCGAGATACGGGATCGCCGAGAGCTCGAATGGGGATTAGGGGACGCGATCGCACTCGCTGACCACATGGTCATCAACGAGTCGACCCGTGAGGATCTCAAAGTGCAAGTGGACAGACTCATGGATGCTCTGCTGGCAAAGGGGTGAACCGCTGGAGTTCCTGGCCGTAAAGCCCTGCAAGTCAGATGCGTACGAGGCAGTCCCAAAGATGAGGCTGGATCTTGATCTCGATGAATGCGAGATGAGACTGTCTCGAGATGGATATGAAATCGTCTCCAATGCAGGTGTGATGCTGACTGTGAGCAAGAATGGTCTGGAGATCACTGTGTACCCACACGGTAGACTTCTGATGCATCCCATGAAGAACAGAGATGATGCGGAGACTCAGGCGCGCAATCTGTACGGAGTCATAGGATTGTGACGTTCGGGTACACTTTCATACGGACATCCGCAGTTTCACTTTAATATTACATCACGATTCTTGTGATGAAATCGTAAAGGTGATATGAATGATCGAGTTACAGAACCTCTCGAAATCTTTCGGGCCTATCAAGGCCGTGAGCGACCTGAACCTGACGGTCGAGAAGGGAACCACCGTTGGATTCCTTGGTCCGAACGGTGCTGGGAAGACCACTACGATAAAGATACTGACTAACATGATCTCTGCGACGACCGGTCGCGCGCTCCTGAACGGTATAGATGTGATCAGCCATCCGAAGAACGCTTTGGCACACGTCGGAGCAGTGGTGGAAACACCCGAATTCTATCCATATCTGAACCCTGTGGAGACGCTAGCCTACCTTGGCCGCATCAGAGGCATGAAGCCGAATGACATCAAGATACGCACCAATGAAGTACTCGATATGGTCAAGCTAGCCGAATGGCGCTCGACTCGCATCGGGAAATTCTCAAAGGGCATGAAACAGCGACTGGCAATCGGACAAGCGCTTATTCACGAACCTGACATACTCATACTGGACGAGCCGACGAGCGGACTCGATCCTCGTGGAATGGTCGAGGTCCGCGAGATCATACGCTCGCTCAAGAAGCAGAATTACACGATATTCATGAGCTCACATCTCCTCGGAGAGGTCCAGGACACCTGTGACAGGGCCGCCCTGATCGACCATGGGAAACTACTGGTCCATGACTCGATCGATAATCTCAAGAATCTGAGCAAGGTCTCGAAGATCGAGGTCACCAGCGTTGGCCCGATCGAAGATGCGAAGGTCGCCAAGATGCAATCGATCCCCAACATGAGAGGAATCGACCGGGTCAACCATTCCACGCTGGTCATGACCTATGAGGGCTCGATAGAGAGCAGGGCAGAACTCCTTGCCGAGATACAGTCCCTCGGAATACGCGTGACCGGATTCAGCCCGGTGGGTCTTCCTCTTGAGATGATGTACATGGATCTTGTCAAGGAGTCGAGGTGATCATGATGACCGAGGAACTCAAAGTGACACACACGCTGCCATCCGACTCTGAGCAGATACCAGTGGTCTGGAGATATGAGCTACTGAAGTATCTGAGGTCAAAGCGATTGGTCGCATCGCTCGCGATTGTGGCAGTGATGGTATCGCTTCTCTACCTTCTGCCGTTCGCTTTCGGGGATTCATACGAGGATACCTCATCTGAGGATTTCGCGACGACTTTCATGGGTTTCGCCAGCATACTGGTCATAATCTGCGCGACATTTTTCGGCGCTGATTCGATAGTCAGCGAGTTCCAGAACCGAACCGGATATCTCATACTTCCCAATCCGATCAAGAGGTCGACTCTCTTCTTGGGCAAGTTCTCGGCCAGCGTGACTGCAGGTGTAATCGTCATTGGGTTGTTCTATGTTTTGACCGTGATACTCTCATTAATTTCGACCGGGGGTATCGACGCGGATTTCGGATTATCATTCGCGTTCTGCATAGAATACCTGGTTGCGGCGATGGCAGTCGCCTACCTGATCGGGACGATCCTGAAGGGATCGACGGGCGCGATCGTGCTGACCTTCTTCCTGTTGTTCATGATCCTTCCTATAGTGGATGGGGTCTCAATGGTGGCGGATGTGGAGATCGATGGTTCACTGACATACGCGGCAGGCGTGATCACGTACATCCTTGAGGATCCATACCCCGTGGACAACAGCACTTCCATGGATATGGGACAGGGACAAGGCTTAACGTTCAGCGTATTCTATCCTGATCCTGGCATCGCAGCACTCGTCATGTTCGCCTATGCCATCGTGGCTCTGGCGTTCAGCATGGTGCTGTTCAAAAGGAAGCAGTTGGTGGGATAGGTGGCGGTGGCACCTGACCTGGGGGCGCTCCCCAGTTGGCCCTCCGTTTCCTAACAGCCGCGATGTCCACCACTCTCAGGAAGTCCTTCCTGGTAATTATGCCGACCAAGCTTCCTGACTCGTTCACGACTGCCAATCGGCTGACTCTCTTGTCCCCAATCAGCTTCAGTGCATCAACTGCGGCTGTGCTCGGCATGACAGTCGTGGCCGGTGAGGTCATCACATCCCTGACCCTGGCGAATCGAAACATCTCCATCGAGATCCTCTTTGTATCTTCGAGGGTGACCATTCCGACCAATCCTCTATCGACGACCGGGAATCCCTTGTGACGGGTGTAGTACATCAGATCCAGGAGCTGCTGCACAGAAGTGTCGGGGTGCACGACCTTGACATCCGTAGACATCAGGCTCACTACATTCACGCCTTCTAGACTGTCGTTGATGAGCGTCGCCTGCTCTTCATCCCTTGCGGCGAAGTAGATGAAGACTGCGATCATGATCAGGAAAATATTGAACTGCCATATCGCGAACATACCCATAGCTATCGCGGAGAATCTGCCAACAGCCGCCGCTTTCTTGGTCGCTTCAAGGTGTGACATCCTAGTGGCTAGAGCGGATCTCAGGATTCTCCCGCCATCCATCGGAAATGCAGGCAGTAGATTGAACGCTGCAAGGAAGATGTTGTAGAACGCCATCAGGCCAATGAGTATCAACATGCCTTCGAAGAGTATTGAACTGGATTCGATCGGTGTGAGCAGTAGCATCAGTCCGTAGGCGCCCAGGCCTATTGCGAGACTGGATAGCGGTCCGGCCGAGGCCATCTTCAACTCCTGACCGGGCTTCTTCGGTATCTCCTCCATCGTCGCGACTCCGCCGAAGATCATCAGGGTTATGCTTCTGATTCTAACACCGTATCTTATCGCCATGTACGAATGGGCTAACTCGTGGATGAGTATTGTAATGAAGAATATGATCGCAGCCGTGGCACCGAAAGCGTACTTGGTGCCCCAATCGGTATCAAGAGCGCCGAATCCCAGGGTGAATCCCAATATCTCGCTGTGGTTCATGGAGAATGCAATCAGGAATACTGCGAGTATGATTAGGAATGTCAGATGGAGCTTTATGGGTATACCCATGATCCGTCCGATCGTGAGCGAGGAATTCATCGGGTCGTATTGTCCGTATCCCGTATTTAATGCTTGGACGATTTCTCCGACACTCTGGCCGCAATATTTTTCCGAAAAGGTCATATAAAAGCAATGCTACTGTCATCCGAAGGGACGGGTATCACTTGCGCCGTTTGATGGCAACATGCCTGCTGGCCGTCATTGTAGCTTCTCTAATTGTGCCTACCCATCTTATGATTTCTATCGAATCCGAGAAGGGTGTGACTCCTTTGGTGGATGCTTTTTCTAAGTCATCCCTTCCATGGAGTAGCTTATCGTTTCCTCAATCGATCAACACATCTCAAACTGTTCTCGAGTATCCTCTCGTGTCGCGAGCGCTCATGCTTCCTGGTGGATCGACGGATGTCACGATGGGTGATATCAATGGGGATGGACTGGACGACATCATTGTCGCTGTGTCCGATGAGATGATGAT
>JACZKW010000031.1:0-5082 GCA_014859835.1 Thermoplasmata archaeon
CGTATGATGGAGGCCGAGGGCGGATGCGGGGTGGTCGGTCTCGCCAGCTCTGTGCCCCTCGCTGGTAGGCACATTCTCAAACCCCTCGAGCAGATGCACAACAGAGGAAACGGCAAGGGCGGCGGCATCGCGGCGGTCGGACTGTCCGCAGAGCAGCTCGGTGTCTCCGAGGAAGTGCTCAGGACCCACTACCTGGTGCAGGTCGCGTACCTGAAACCGGATGTTCGGCGATCGCTCGAATCCGAATTCATCGATCCATGTTACGATGTATCCAAGATGTATGAGGTCGAGACGAGCACGGACAAGAAGGTGTTCGGCACCCTCGAGGTCAAGCCTCCAGCCGTATGGAGGTACTTCTGCCGCGTGAAGAGTTCCGTGCTCGACCAGTTCATGAAGGACAACAAGCTCGAGGACATGGACCGTCCAAAAGCGGAGGACGAGTTCGTCTATCAGAACAGTTTCAGGACGAACCACAAATGGTACGCATCGTCCGGGATGGCTGCGTTCGTAATGTCCCACGGACGGAACATGCTCGTGCTCAAGATAGTGGGGTACGCCGAGGACGTCATCAGGTACTACAAGCTCGACGAGTTCAAGGCACATGTCTGGATCGGACATCTGAGATATCCTACCAAAGGGCGTGTCTGGCACCCTGGAGGGGCCCATCCGTTCATAGGATTGGACGAGGCGCTCGTGCACAACGGCGATTTCGCCAACTACCATTCGGTCTCTGAATACCTCGCGCAGAGGAACATCGCACCTCTCTTCCTGACGGACACGGAGGTCGCCGTGCTGCTCTTCGACGTGCTGAACAGGACCTACAGCTATCCACTCGAGTATATCATCGAAGCGCTCGCACCTACGACTGAAAGGGACTTCTTCCTCCTGCCAGAGGAGAAGAAGCGCGTGTATAAAGCGGTCCAGCGGACCCACATCCACGGTTCCCCGGATGGTCCATGGCTCTTCATCATCGGCCGCAACTCGTATTACGAGAACAGGCTCCAGCTCATGGGCATTACCGACACATCGATGCTCAGGCCACAGGTGTTCGCGCTTGTGGACGGTGATGTGCAGATAGGGCTGATCGCCTCGGAGAAGCAGGCGATCGACTCGGCCCTCGAGAGCATATCCCAGGAGGTGCCATCCGTCCCCAGATACGCGGACAAGTACTGGAACGCGAGAGGCGGTAGCCACACCGACGGTGGCGCATTCATATTCTCTCTCCATCAGCAGAAGGAGACCCCCGGTTCTCTGAGGCTCATATGCACCAACAAGTTCGGGACGATGGTCACGGTGCCCAACAGCTCATGGGACAAGGCGGAGGACATCAAGCTCACGAAACGCCTTCCGAGGGTGCCCAGGGCGGGCGACCTAGGAGAACAGTTCGCCGTGAGGAAGGACCCGGTCTCCGAGTTCAAATTATTCAAACAGAAACTTCATGAGATGACTGGGAGCGAGCTCAACTCGCTCTTCGCCCAGATGGTCAAATCAGCTTCCGCAGGAGACGCCTCGATGAACGAGTACCTGAGGATACTAACGCTGATGATAGACAGACGTTATCCAACTGGGAAGTTCAGGCGCAGCAGGATAGTCGATAAGGCCAACGAGGCGATCGAGACCATCCTGCGTGCACTCCCGAGGATAGAGGCGGATGACAAATCCCTATACGCGCTCTTGGACCGGAAGAACATCGCCAAGATGAGACCGCCACAATCGCCATACTCCATACTCGTGCTCGATTGCGCGGACTTCCCGATGGAGGGCGAGGACGGCGCATCGTTCGTGATAAGGGCCGCGAAGGACCTCGGCTGGAACAGAGTGATAATATTCGGGTGCCATGGCCAGCGCTTCTTCGGATGCGGCCTCGGCCCGAAATCGAAAGGGTTCAGGTTGGATGTGTACGGCAGCCCAGGAGACTACCTCGCGTCCGGTCTCGACGGTGCGGACATACGCGTCCATGCGAACGGCCAGGACCAGCTGGGGCAGATATTGAACGACGGCAAACTGGTCGTCCAAGGCGATGTCGGCCAGACTTTCATGTACGGCGCGAAGGGTGGGGAGGCTTACGTCCTCGGCAACGCGGCTGGACGACCTCTGATCAATGCAGTCGGCAGGCCGAAGGTCGTCATAAACGGCACATGCCTCGACTACCTCGCAGAATCGTTCATGGCAGGCAACCCGCTCTACGGAGGAGGGTTCGTCGTGCTCAACGGCATATCGTTCGACGGTGACGGCAAGCTGGTCGAGCTCCCGGAACCATATCCTGGAGGCAACCTGTTCTCCCTCGCCTCAGGCGGGGCGATATACGTCCGGGACCCGAGGAAGCTAGTGGGCGAGGACCAGCTGAACGGCGGTAGATTGGCCAAGCTCACACCGGAGGACTGGAATCTCATACTCCCGTACCTGAAGGAGAACGAACGCCTCTTCGACATACCCGTGGATGACTTCTTGCTCAGGGTCGACGGCTCTAGGAAGAACCCTGAAGAGGTCTACAGGAAGATCGAGCCCGTGCCGATGGTCACACTTGCCGGCAAGAAACAGGTGCAGGAGACGGGCGATTCCTGAAGCATGAGCGATGATTGGGTACCATCCGATTCTGATTATTTTTCAACGAATCAGATGTCTGTTCACACAAGGTTCGGAGAATGCATTAATCGGAGCGAAAGCGTCGGAAAACGCACCATCATTCATCGTACTGTCAGCATGTTTAAATATGAACGTGAGAATCACGCGCCAGTTAGCTTCGCGTACCTACTGAATGGTCCTCCGTCCAGATTTGCTGGCCGGGGGCAGGAAGAGTGCTACGATGTACGAGATAGTCAAGGCGGAAAAGCTCACGCCGGACGTCACGAGGTTGGAGATCTTAGCGCCTCACATCGCCAAGAGGGCCAAGGCCGGTCAGTTCGTGATGCTCACGGTCGACGAGCGCGGGGAGAGGATACCTCTCACGATGGCGGATTTTTCTGTCGAGAAGGGCACGGTCACGATTGCCGCGCTCGAGATCGGCAGGACGACCAAGAAGCTGGGATTGCTGAAGGCAGGCGACAAGCTGTTCAGCCTGGTCGGACCGTTGGGATTGCCCACCGAACTCCACAAGGTCGGGACCATGGTCTGCATCGGCGGCGGCATAGGTCTTGCCCTGATGTACCCGGTCGTGCGCGCCCTCAAGGAGGCCGGGAACAAGACGGTGTCCATCATCGGTGCGAGGAACGAGAAACTGCTCATCTACGAGGATGAGATCAAGTCGGTCAGCGACGAGTTCTACGTATGCACGGATGACGGCTCGAAGGGTCACAAAGGCTTCGTGAGCGATATCCTGAAGAAGCTCATAGAGGAGAAGCATGAGGTCAACATGGTCTACGCCGTTGGCCCGATCATCATGATGAAGGTCATGTCCGATATCACAAGACCTCACAACATACACACGGTCGTGAGCCTGAACCCGATCATGGTCGACGGCACTGGCATGTGTGGTTCGTGCAGGGTCATCATCGATGGCAAGACGAAGTTCGGCTGCGTCGACGGCCCCGAGTTCGATGGGCACAAGGTCGATTTCAACAACCTGATCGCCAGAAACAAGAGGTATCATGCGGAGGAGCAGGTCTCTCTGAAGCTACTGCAGGAGGGGAAGTAGAATGGCGAAGATAGTCCCGAAGAAGTACCCGATGCCAGAGCAGGACCCGAAGGAGCGTGTACACAACTTCAACGAGGTCCCGATGGGTCAGGATGGTCAGACCGCGATCATGGAGGCCCAGAGATGCCTCCAGTGCAAGCCGGGCCCCAACAGGAAGCTGTGCGTGGACGGCTGCCCTGTCGAGATCGACATACCAGCGTTCATCAAGCAGGTCCAGGAAGGTAACTTCTCTGAGGCCATCAAGATCATCAGGCAGAAACAGAACCTGCCCGCCGTGTGCGGCAGGGTCTGTCCATACGAGGTCCAGTGCGAAGGCAACTGCGTGGTCGGCAAGAAGAACGAGCCGGTCGGGATCGGCAGGCTCGAGCGGTTCCTCGCAGATTGGGAGCGCAGGGAGCAGAAGCACGGCAAGATAGAGATGCCTCCGGCGAACGGAAAGAAGGTCGCAGTCGTAGGCGCTGGACCGGCTGGACTCACCGTCGCGGGTGACCTCGCGAAGCTGGGCTACAAGGTCTCGGCGTTCGAGGCGTTGCAGTACTGCGGTGGCGTGCTCGTGTACGGTATCCCTGAGTTCAGACTGCCCAAGGCAATCGTCGAGTCCGAGGTCGATTACATACGCAGGTCCGGTGTCGACATCAAGACGGACTATGTCATCGGCAAACTCGAGACGGTCGACGACCTGCTCAAGGAATATGATTCCGTGTTCGTCGCAACCGGTGCTGGTCTGCCCAACTGGACCAACCTCGAAGGCGAGAACCTGAACGGGATCATGTCAGCGAACGAGTTCCTCACGAGGACGAACCTCATGAAGGCGTTCAAGTTCCCTGAATACGATACCCCTGTGGGCATCGGCGAGACCGTCGTGACATTGGGCGGCGGGAACGTGGCCATGGACTGCGCCAGGACCTCGCTGAGACTGGGGGCCAAGGAATCGATCATCCTCTACAGGCGTTCGGATGCCGAACTCCCCGCGAGGCGGGAAGAGGTGCACCACGCCAAGGAAGAGGGTGTGCGATTCGAACTGCTGGCGGCACCCGTCAAGTTCATAGGTGACGACTGCGGGAACCTGAAGCAGATAGAGGCCATACGCATGGAGCTCGGAGAGCCGGATGCCTCTGGAAGGCGCCGGCCGGTGAAGATCCCAGGCTCAGAGTTCAGGCTCGATTGCCAGACGGTCCTTGTCGCCATCGGACAGAGCCCCAACCCGCTCGTGCCGATGACCACCCCGGACCTGAAGACGACCAAGCACGGCACGATCGCGGTCGATCCCGAGGGCAGGACCTCCAAGAAGGGCGTCTTCGCCGGCGGAGACATCGCATCAGGCGCTGCGACCGTCATCCTCGCTATGGGCGACGGGAAGCGCGCAGCAAGGGCGATGCACAAGTACATGATGGACGACCCGTCGTGGCCGCCCGCGGATGTCTTCGAGAAGGCCTGCGGGCACTGAT
>JACZKW010000032.1:0-3686 GCA_014859835.1 Thermoplasmata archaeon
TAGTTGTACTCTGCCGGGACGTCCCTCGATTCGGGCTCGATAGGCGAGAGCAGGTTCACGCCCTCCTCCCCGACGCCGAGCCAGACCACGTCGAGGATCTGCGCCCTGTTCACTGCGTAGCAGAAAGCCTTACGGAGCGTCGGGTTGCTCCACGGGTCCTTTTGGCAGTTGAATTCGACATGGTATGTGCCCTGACCCGGCCCCGTGATAACGGTGAGGTCGGGATCAGCCATATATGTCTGCAACTTGCTCGGAGGCAACTGCTGCAGGACGTCTATCGCACCGATCTCAAACCCAGCGAACCTCGCTGTCTGATCCGCGATTATCCTGTAGATGATCTTGTCTATCTTCGCGGGACCCTTGTTCTCATACCATGAGAAGCCCCAGTCGTAGTCCGGGTTCTTGACCAGCGTGATGTGGTCTCCAGGCACCCACTCATCGAGCATGTACGGGCCCGTTCCGACGACCTGGCCGTTTGCTGTGCCATACAGACCGAGCCCGTCCTCCTCCAACGCATCCGGTCCCATCATCGAACCGTATAAGTGCGAGAGGTTGAACTCAAGAGCAACATCAGCCCAAGTCAGGTTCAGGACCATATTGTAGTCATCCTTGCACCATATTCCCGCATCAGGCCAGCCACTCTTGTTCTGGCAGCCGTAGATTGCCCAGAACTCATACTGGACCCAGCTGTCCTCCTGTGCGTAGTAGTTGATAATCCTCTTCACTGCGGCTGTGTTGAACAGCAGTCCATCGTGGAACTTGACACCTTCCCTCAGCTTGATCTCGAAGGTCGGGTGGTTCGAATCTGTCCGGTTCAAATTCCACCACTCGGCAAGCCCGTCGGCGTAGTCGCCGTTCAAATCCCTCGTGATGAGGGTCTCGTAGATTAACCCGGGCGGACCATACATCGCGCTGGACTTGGCAGGGTCCATGACCTGTACGTCGGTGCTCATCGCGATTACAAGGACCTTCTCCTCAGAGGATTCACCGCTCCCATTACCCACAAGCCCAGTGAAGGCAAGTGCCATCGTGATTAAAAGAACTGTCATCACCCCGACTTCCAGGCGATTTGGTGCGTTCGTGCTTCTGATAATCCTTGCCCTTCCCTCTCCTGATGAATCGCCAACTGGAAGTAGCTGCAATTCCGTTTCCTCCGTCGACCCCCACTTTGGAGGTAGAATCAGCATCATACTACACCATATTTGGATGTTGCCGCCTCTGTTGTGAATATGAACAGATAATATCTCGTCGGAGAAGTAATTCATGCAGAGATGCGACCACTGTTTGTACTTCAAATCAATCAAGGGATACGACCTTGTATTCTCCGAGCCTTGCCCTTCCGCAATCCGAAGAATCCACATACACCCTTCTTTGCTATCATAAATAACCAGAGAGGATAGAAAAGACTGGATGGACCGAGGCAGGGAACAGAAAGCGGCTGAGAGAAGCCCTTTAGCCATCGAGAGCGATTCGGATACGGAGGAATGGCGATGAAGTGCTCGGAAGACAGAATTGTGACCGGAAAGAACTTTGAGGCAATGCTGGTATTCAGTGCAATACTTTTCATTATAGGACTACAGACGATATATGGCGGCATGGTGTCATATGCTCATTCGGACTTCGACCCCACAGTAGAAAGTGATTTCGCCGTGGTGAAGACAATTATGATTGCAGTCGGAGTGATTATGATCGGGTCTGCAGCTGTTCTCTACTACCGGGCGAGAAGGAGATTCTACACGGAACTAGCTGCGGCATGACTTCAGAATAGCCTTCCGCATAAAGGCCATAGGGGCGGACGAAACCCTTAAACCACATGAGGCGATTCGACCAACAGAGGGCCTGACTATGATCAAGATTCTTTTCATCACTGGACTGGTGATTTGTGGAATCGCTGGAGGGCTATTGTTGATGGGTAAGATTGAATCCGGCGTAGCAGCACTTGTCGGTGTTGTCGGGATCGGTTTGATTGGTTCGTCTGCTGCAATCTTCACTCCGAACAAGAGTTCGAAGGAAAAGAAAAGGCTTTGAGCCTCGGAAAAGGCCATAGGGGCGGGTCAGAAGGGAAGAGGGTTGCGCCTCTATCGGAAAAGACCATAAAGGAGGAAAGGCGATACCTGGCAGAGTGGAATGGCAGTTTACATTGGGCTCCTTACTTTGGCCGGTTCTGTCCTTTTATTAATCGTATTCGGCCTCGCTGTCTATTGGATAATCAAGGCTCATGTCCGAAATAAGAAGGAATCTTTTGTCCGGAAAAGGAAGGAGGCTCTTGTCCGGGAGAGGAATGAGACTCTATTTCGGAAGAAGAAGGAGGCTCTTGCCCGGAAGAAGAAGGAGGCTCTTATCCGGAAAAAGAAGGAAAGGGCTTAGCTCCTCGGAAAAGACGATATGGGTGGAAAGGCCATCATGTCGAGGGAGAGATGGCAATGAAATGTCCGAACTGCGGAGCTGAGAACCCGGAGGGAAGGACGTTCTGTGGGGATTGCGGATTACCGTTCGACGCTGTGGAAGGTCTGAGCGCAAAATGGCAGAAGTGCCTCGCCGGTCGGACTGCTATCCTCATTGCATTGATTTCCGTCCTTCTGATCGTTATTGGATTGGGTTTCCTTCGCGCTTCAAATGATCTTGACTACTATGGTAGCGATATTGGTCATGTTGCGCATTCGTTCTATGACCTAGCGTGGCTCTTTGGATTGCTCGGAATTGCCGGGTTTTTCATCGCTGGACTTGCGTATCTGCTCGCTCTCCCCCTTCCCAAGACCGAAAGGGGTGTGAGTCCCGCCTCGGAAAGGACCATTGGGAAGGAAAGGCGACTAGGCTCTGGAGGAACCATATCGAAGTTGGTGAAATGGGCCTTGATTGTCGTGATCGTCATGATCGTTGTTTTCGTGGTGACGTTTCAGGTAATGCACTTTTAGGGCAAATGAGAGATGAAAAGGGTTTGCGCCTCGCCTCAGAAAAGGCCATAGAGGCGGAAGGGCATGCAGCGAACGGTCGATAGAAATGGCAAAGAAGATGATTGTATGCAAGAAATGTGGAGTCAAGAATCCAAACTATGCCTTCCGTTGTGGCTCTTGTGCCTCCGCGCTCCGCAGGCCTACTGCCAAGGATTCGCGTGCAACTCGAGGAGAACAGACATCAGAGGGCTTAGTCGATTCCGCCGACGGACATATGACCAATGACCGAAGTCCGATCTGGCAAACAAGATATCGTAACCGCGTTGCGTTGAACTTGTTCTTGATCGCCCTTTTCGCATTCATTCTTATCATGGACATATTGTCTGGTGCAAGCGCTCTCAACATTGCTGTTGTGCTGGTGTTTCTGGCTCTTTCCACCACGCGGTTCCTCATTACTTGGCGCAGGATTCGACGAGAGTAGCATCGTTCCTCTGATCCAATCATATTTAGACGATCATCGACTAGTTGGTACTCCCGTTGCATCGACCCTGGAGAATGTGTCTGCCCAGGAGGATCTCGGGCATTGGCCTCTAGTCTCAGCCTATGCAAGCAGGCCAGAGGCCTTCAGCTCTTCTGTGATCTTGTCGACGGCAGTCTCGGCATCCTCAGACTTTCGAGCGCCAGTGCAAACAAGCTTCCCGCTGCCGAACAGAAGCATGACTACCTTCGGCACGTCGAGACGGTACACGAGTCCGGGAAATTGCTCAGGTTCGTACTCGACCTTCTCAAGAC
>JACZKW010000033.1:0-2577 GCA_014859835.1 Thermoplasmata archaeon
GGGATAGGCAGCGGTTCGCAGGGAGTGCAGACGGGCAACATGCTCGTCAAACTCGATGAGGCACTCGAAGGTGCGAAGCTCGTGATCGTTCCCGGGGATACGAACAGTGCGCTCGCGGGCGCGCTCGCGGCAGTGAAGAAAGGCATACCTGTCGGTCACGTGGAAGCTGGACTGAGGAGTTGGCTCGAGTATATGCCGGAGGAGATCAACCGGGTGCTCGTGGACCACATGTCCCATCTCCTGTTCGCGCCTACGAAGGTGGGTTATGACAATCTGATCAGAGAGGGCATCCCCAGGAAGAAGGTCTTCAGGACCGGGGATGTCATGGCAGACAACATCGCGATGCTGAAGGGCAGGATATCGAAGACTTCGCTGCCAGTCGATGTTGGCCGAAAGGAATTCGCATATGTCACGACACATAGGGCCGAGAACGTCGACGACCCGGAGAACCTCAGGACCGTAGTCGACATACTATCACGATTCCCAAAGAAGCACGGACTAGAGATCGTCTTCCCCGTCCACCCGAGGACCGAGAAGAGGTTGGAGGACTTGGGGCTCGCGGAAGAGTTGCGCAAGGTCGAGGGCGTGCACATGATCAAACCCGTGAGTTATCTCACTAGTCTTCGGATGACGAAGGATGCGCGGATAGTGCTCACGGACAGTGGAGGATTGCAGAAGGAGGCGTTCATACTCGGCACTCCCGCGGTCACTCTGAGGAATGTCACAGAATGGGTAGAATCAGTCGATACTGCCTGGAACATCATAACCGGTCTTGACTCGAAAAAGGTAGACCGTGCGGTCAAGAGGTTCTTGACTTCGGAGCCCAAAGCCATCGACCCGATGAGGTTCTACGGAGAGGGCAAGGCTTCGAAGGAGATAGCTAGGATCGTCAAGGATGTACTGTGAGCATTTCGGATGTCCCCTAGGTCTTTCTCGCGAGCAATTCGTCGTAGATCGAAAGCAAGGGTTTCACTGTCTCCGACCAATCGAACTTGCGCGCGTGTGCGATTATCTTCTCTGCGCTCCAGTCGACATCGAGAGCTTTCAGGATTATCCCGGATAGGGCACTGGGATCACCTGGTGCGCATACTAGTCCATAATCGTCGGATGTCACGACCTCGGGGACGGAACCCACGCGCGTACCCACGTACGGCCTTCCGCAGGCCATCGCCTCGAACATGACCACCGGACCGCTCTCGGACAGGCTTGAATGGACGAGCATGTCGCACGCGTTCATCCAGCAGGCGATATCGCTGTGTGGCTTACCGCCGACCATGAGGACCGTATCCGATAGGCCAGAATCCTCGATCTGCTTGTGCAGGACACCATTCAATTTCCCTCCGCCGACGATGACGCATATCACTGATTTGTCCTTCTCGGCGATCTTCTTCATCGCGGCTATCAGGTACTTCTGCCCCTTGACCCCGACCAGGTTGCCCACGTTCATGACGATCTTCTTATCGAGTGGAAGGTCCAGGGATCTGCGGCATTCGGCCTGGTCCATTGGATGGAACTTGCCGCCATCGAAACCGTTCGGGATGTGATGCACCTTCTGTATCGGCACGCCGATCGATGCGAATCGCTCTATATCTCCTCCTCTGACCCTGATGATCGCGTCCGACATATCCCACGCGTCCTTGAAGACCGGGTCCTTCGTATCTATCGCGTGTTTGATCGCGACGGATGTGTGCTCGGTCACTATCAACGGGACCTTGTGTTTCCTCTTCAGGGCTGCGCCCACCGTTCCGGACGCCCATGTACAGTGCGCGTGTATGAGGTCGAACTTGATGCCTCGCTTACGTATGAATCGATCGACCGCACGATACTGCATGAATATCCAGACCTTGCGACCGTAACGGTAGAAGAACGGCACGTTCAGGTACCTGAGGAAATGAACATCCACATTGCCATATGAATAATCCTTGTGGACAAATCCACGGACCGCGCCCGTGATGAACATCGATGGGGAGATCACGGTGACCCGATCGAAATCCTGCGCGAGGTACCTCAGCTGTTCCTTGACGAATATGCCACCGATGTAGCTGCTCCCTTCGTCAGGGAAGTTGTTGGTGATCACCAGAAGATTCCTCGGGGTCATGGTACAATCTCGCTAATGACGAACCTGCGCTTGCCGGCCTTGGTCCGGTCGATGCGGGTAGTTATGTCGAAATCCACATTCCATGCAGGGCTGCGCTTCGCGATCGATGCCCTCACGTTCTCCAGTTCCCGCTTGCTCATCCTGTATTCCAGGGGTGTGCCCGTGGAACCGCCCGTGGCTTTATCGGCATATCTGATATCTCTCAGATTCACGGGCCTAAGGTCGTCCCAGTTGCGTTTGATGATCTCCTTCGTGAGGACAGGCAGTTTCTGGAGGTCCTCCACTTTCTTGACGTCCTCCGGCTTCAGACCTAGTCCTTTGAACAACCTGTGATAGTACGGCACGTTCTCATATGCGAACGATACGAGCTTCCATAGAGAGGCGTCCTGCTCCTCCTTGAGCGAGGCATATCCCTTCCACTGGTTCCCCATCAACCTGCGATACTCTCGCAAGAATCCTGGATATGCGAGTTCATAGAC
>JACZKW010000034.1:0-14248 GCA_014859835.1 Thermoplasmata archaeon
ATTGCTAGCTTCACAATCTCACAGCTCGCCAAGAAAGGCGCACCCGTCATCTACAGCTCTGAATCGAGCACCATGAACATGAAGACGGGAGAGATACGATACGGCGCGAGAGAGGAGGTCCTCATCGCTGCAGCGGTCGGGCAGATGGCCAAGCATTATGGTGTGCCTACGATGGTGGGCAGCTTCGGAATGGGATTGCACGGAGATAGTCCAGGGATAAACGTTGATCCGTCCGAGCTAGCATTCACAACGATGACAAACCTATCTCTCACAGATTTCTCATCCGGCATTGGCGGGCTCGATCAGGCAAAAGGGGCGGCGCTCGAGCAGATAATCATAGATACCGACGTCTGGGAATCCATCCGTGAGATCAGAAACGATGTGGAGTTCGATAACGAACATTTCGCGAACGACCTGGTATCATCCGTCGGTCCAGGTGGCAATTTTCTCAACTCACCTCACACGATCAAGAACATGAGGAGCGAGTTGTTCCTGCCAGACGCAGAGAAATCCAGCATATTCGAATCCTACAGACTGAACAGGGATCAGAAAGACATCGTGTCGAATGCGAGAGAAAGGGTCAAGAAAATACTAGCAACGCATGAGTCAGAACCCATTGGCCCAGAAATCTCGAGACAAATGAAGGAGATAGTTGACAGACGACGTTGACACGCTCATGGGTGCTTTGTGGGTTTGATCTGGTCAACGAAATTCTTCCACCTTTGAGCGTCTTTGACCCTCGACAATACTTCCGCCTTGCCCACCTCGACGTGATCATCAGTCTCCGCGAACCTCAGATCATCCATCGCCCTCAACAGACCGCGTATTTCATCCATCAGAGCCTTTGCAGCATCCAATGTCATCGGGTCATGGGCGAGTTTGTGTTCGAGTTCGCGTTCACGTGTCTTGATCAGTCCGAACAGATTGTCGATCCTCGCGATGTCCTCCAGAGTCAAATCATTCTTCGTTGAGAGATCGTACACTATGTCGCGGAGCTCGATTTCCTGGTCGCCCACCACCTCATATTCTGGCACGAGCACTCCGACCCAGAAGACCATGGAGTGGATTGTCGATATCATCTTATGTCGTTCCTCCTCGCTTAGCATCTGACGACCGTCACTCAGCAGACTCTCAGGCCTCTCGTCCGAATCGCCGACCATGGTGAACATATCGCTGAAGCAAGATTTAGCTGATTCCACTGGGCCGTGTGATATAATCCGGAGGAGGCAGCTTCAATATTCGGCATGGGCCGCTATCGAAGCATCATCCATCATCAATGATGCATCTCTTTCAGATAGAGTCTCAAGGCTCGAATGCTCGTGTGCCAATCTCCGGATTGCTTCACCGCTGGCAACTCTCCATGCCCTGCGCGGAGCCGGAGATATTGGGCAGAATAAGGGCCATCCTTCTCGAAATCCATCAAAGGTCTTAGTTCATCCAACTTAGTGCCAACCTGATCCAGCAGCCCCAGAATTGACCTCGCTGCCAATCTCTCAATAAGATCATTCAGGCTCGACATATCCCCTGCATTGCCGCGTTCCATCGCGGACATATAACGTTTCCTATCATCTGGGAGTATGTGGACGGGTGGCCAATTGTGTTTCAGCATATGGAGGTTCAATAGCAATCTGCCCACCCGACCATTGCCGTCGCTGAACGGATGGATTGATTCAAATCGGTTATGGAGCCAAGCACCGATCAGGATGGCATCCTCGCTGTCAGTATCCCGCCTCTCATATTCGTCCAGCATCTCCTCCATCTCGTTGACCACCTTCTCAAAACGAGGGGGAGTGTGCTTAGACCCACTTATCCTGACGTTGATCCGTCTCCAACTGCCAGCATCTGATTTCACCCCTTTGAACACAGCTTCGTGCAGCTCGAGGATTGTGACTAGACGGACGGGATTGGATTTGCGGCTGATCAGATCACGGAAGACCATCTCATGCTGGATGGTCTCAAGTATGTCTCTTACGGGCCTGCCTCCGACGCCCTTCTCTTCGAGCAGGAGTCGCTCGACATCGCGCCAAGTGAGTGTGTTCCCTTCAATCGCGTTTGTTCCCCACGTGTTCAATGCGCCTATTTGTTTCCAGACGCGCTCGGGAAGATCGTCCAATGGAGCACGGGTCAGCAGCGATTCTCGGAGTGAAAGTAATATGCTTTTTCTCATAATCACATATTAGCGCATACATGATATATATATTGATATGCGATACATGCGATTATTCGAATATAGCATATAAATCGATGAGGTCCTCGGGCTAGAGAAACGCCGATATAGGTCACCCAATGCAATATCGAGCGACCGGGCATCGACGCTCATATCAAGCCACGTGTCATCAAGGTTGGTCCATCATCAGAGAACTTCGCAAATCACTACGATATAATCCGATTGCGATGCCGATCAGCCCTGCGACAACTTACACTTAAGCTCCGAAAGCGTCTCCTTCAACTGCGTCCTGGTCGGGAAAGATATGGCATTGTCAGGGCAGAAGTCCTTGCAGCTCGATTTGCCGACTATGCAGTTCTGCGGTCTCACGACCTGAGACTTCCCTTCGAAGAACGCGAAGACGTTCTGAGAACAGAATTCCACGCACGAGCTGCATCCTTCGCACCTGGACACATCGATCTTAGGGAACCAGGGTATCTCGTTCCTAGGTATCCCCTGGTGAGTCTCCTCCACGCTCTCCCTGTGTACCACTCGGACCTTCTCGAATTCCTTCCAGAGGGACTTGAGGTACTCCTTCTCCACCGAATCTGGCACATAGTTCCTCTTCTTCAGCTCGGTCAAGAGTATCTGCCTGAGTTCTTCGTCTGGAGCATCGAAACTCTCCAGTGCTACTCCTACGATCTCGGAGATGCCCGCGATTCCAATAACCTCGCTTCCGACCTTCAAGGATCTCGGAGGAGGTTTGCTATAGCAGTCTGAGAGCCAAGTCATCCAATCCCCACCTATCACGCTCAAACGTGACTCGGGCTTCATCGACAGTGCGCTAGATTCTTCCGAATTCTCAGTGTTGGAACTGAAGGGTAATAGCATATGCGGGTTTTGTGCTTTTCCTATGACGAAGGTCATCCCTTGGCGATAGCTTTGAACGCCTCGTCCGAGACCTCCAGCGAATATGAGATATCCTTCTCCGAATGTGCCAGGGACGTGAAGAAGTGCTCATCGGCATGCGGGACGCCGAAGAAGACTCCTCTACCCAGGGAGTGCATGAACCAGTGTCTCCACTTCTCCCTGTCGACATCGATGGCGTCCCTCCACCGGGTCACTTCCTTGTCGGTGAAGTACATCTGTCCCAACGAGCCGAGTGATTCGACCCAGACGTCCACGCCCCTATCTTCGGCCAGATCCCTCAATCCATGGAACAGCGAATCGCCTATCCTGTCGATCTTCTTGTAGATACCCGGCTTTGAGAGAATCTGTAATGTCTTCAGACCTCCAGCGACCGAGACTGGATGCGCGTTGTATGTTCCGCCATGATACACGTTCCCGTCTACCTTCGGGACGATCTCCTCCATGATATCCCTCTTCCCGCCGAAACCAGCGAGCTGGTAACCGCCACCCGCGACCTTCGCGATGCATGTGATGTCGGGTTTGACATCGAACTTCTCCTGCACTCCGCCGAACGCCACCCGGAAGCCCGTCAGCACCTCGTCGAATATCAGGACGATGCCGAGCTCCTTCGTCAGCTTCCTCAATTTCTTCAGGTAGTTGTCCCTGGGTATGAAGCACCCTCCGCCAGCCTGGATGGGTTCTATGATGACCGCAGCGAGGTCGTCCGCATTCTTCGTTATGACCTCTTCCGTCGCTCCCCAGTCGTTGAAAGGATAGAGCACTACGAGATCCGATATGCACTTGGGTATGCCGCTCCCGAACGGGACTGTGGGCTGGTTCCTACTGTCCTTCATCATGTCCTCGGGGATGTCGACACCCTGGAGTGCGTAGTCGTGGCCTCCGTGGTAGGCACCCTCCGCCTTCGCGATCTTCTCCTTGCCGGTGTACGACCTCGCCACCCTCATCGGGTGCATGGTCGCCTCGGTGCCCGAGTTGGCGAACCTGAACATCTCGACGGACGGCATCGCCTTCTGGACCATCTTCACATATTCGATCGCGATGTCCGGGGACGCGCCGTACATCGTACCCTTGCCCACCTGCTCCTTGACAGCCCTCACGACCTCTGGATGGTTGTGTCCCAGAAGCATAGGGCCATAGCCCAGTGCGTAGTCGATTATCTTGTTATCGTCCAGGTCGTAGATGTACGCGCCCTTCGCCCGTTTCACATAGAACGGATAGGGCTCGAAGAAACGCACGTTGCTCTCCACCCCTGCAGGGAGCAGCTTCTTGGCTTTCTTGAAATGCTCCCTGGACTTCTTCGTCTTCCTCACATACTCCTTCTCGTAACCTGCTAGCGTTGGCATGTTGCACTACCTCGCATGTTTTCAGAAGGACCCCTATTCGACAAAGCCCAGCACCAAGTTCGGCAGTATCAAGAAAATTGACCCACACGGATAATGCCATAGCTATGGGCAGTCCTCTCTAAGCTGGACCAAGAATCGACAAGCAGCTAGAAAAGGTTTGTTAGATGCTGTTTATGTATATTCCGGATCACGGGATCAGATTCACTTCTGCGGCTCGATTATGACCTTGATGGATTCGCCCGCCTGCGCCACCAGTTCGAAGCCCGCACCGGTCTCCTCAAGCGGGAATCTGTGGGTTATCATGTCGTTGATCTCCACGCGCTTGCTCCTGAGGAGTTCGATCGCATCGGTGATGTCCCTAGGACTCCCGGCATATGTCGTCGTGATGGTGACCTCGTCCTTCCAGAGGTCTCCGAACGGCACTGATATTTCGACGCCTGGCATCGGAGGCGCGAACATCAGTATAGTGCCTCCGCGGTCGACGCACTTGAACGCATGGGTCATCGCCTGGGTCGCTCCCGTGCTGACTATGACCAGGTCCGCAGGTTTGCCGTTGTTGGCCTCGCGCACCTTCGTCGGGACGTCCTCGGTCGCGTTGATCACGGCATCTGCGCCGAACATGTTGGCCGCGCCGAGCCTGTAGTCGGAAATGTCCGTCGCTATTATCCGTCCTGCACCCAGGGCTTTCGCGAGCTTGATATTGAGAAGGCCCGCGATGCCGCTACCGAGCACGAGCACCGTCTTCCCGGGTTCGAACCTGGAGAGCCTGAAGCCGCGTACCACGCAGGCCAAGGGTTCGATGAAAACGCCATCATCGTAAGTCATCTCACGAGGGAGGGCGAACACCCCTCGGTCAACATTTATCCGGGGGATACGCACGAACTCCGCGAATCCTCCTGGTATGAAGTTGGTCTTCCGGAGGGTATCGCATGTGGAATGATGGCCGCTCAGACAGTACTTGCAGGTGTTGCATGGCACATGGTGCGACACGAACACCCTGTCGCCCACCCTGTAATTCTCGACGCCCTTCCCGACCTCGACTATGTCCCCGGCTATCTCGTGCCCGAGGACGATCGGAGCGCGCTTGACCCTGTACCATTCCATGACATCGCTGCCACAGACGCCAGAGGCCTCGATCTTCACGAGCAGCTCCCCATCCTCGATCTTTGGCTTGGGCTGCTCCTCCAAACGCACGTCCCTGTTGTTATAGTACATCGCCACCCGCATCTGCACGCAACTCCTGGTATACTGGAACTATCAGGTTTCGACCGGCTCACTTCTTCTTCGTCAGCTTTGTGAAGAAGTCGTAAGCCTCCTTCGCAGTGGCGTCCTCGTGGACTACCTTCCTCACTGCCTTGATCATCGCCACGGGATGGTCGGACTGCCATATGTTTCTGCCCATGTCCACGCCGATGGCGCCCGCGGATATCGATTTGTAAGTCAGCTGGAGCGCGTCCTTCTCGGTCATCTTCGGTCCTCCCGCGACGACTATGGGTGCGGGGCAACCCTCAACGACCTTCTCGAAGTCGTCACAGTAATATGTCTTCACAATATGCGCGCCGAGCTCCGCAGCTATCCTGCAAGATAGTGCGAGGAACCTCGCGTCCCTCTTCCCCAACTCCTTGCCCACGGCGGTGACTGCGAGCACGGGCATACCATACCTCTCGCCCTCATCGACGAGCTTGGAAAGGCTCAGCAGCGTCTGCTTCTCGTACTTGCTGCCCACGAAGACAGATAGAGCGATGCCGGACGCGTTCAATCTGAGAGCGTCCTCGACGCTCGTGATTATCTCCTCGTTTGCCAGGTCCTCGCCTATGATGCTGGACCCACCGGAGACTCTTAGCACGACGGAGTTCGCCATGGTCGCATCGACGCACGACCTCAGCACACCCCTGGTGAGCATGACGCAGTCGGCATATGGGGCCAGCGGCGTGACCGTCTCCCTCGGGTTCTCCAAACGGGAGGTCGGCCCCAGGAAATATCCGTGGTCGATCGCCAACATAACCGTCTTTCCAGTCTCGGGCTTGATTATCCTTGAAATTCTGTTCTTAAGACCCCAGTCCATGATACGACACCCCCCAGGACCGATATGGTCCTCGGAGAACTCTGGTTGAAAATGGTCCACCGTATTTATAGGTTCTCGGTTCGCTCTCAGCTGGAGCAACTTCACTTCTTGTCTGACTTCCTGTTGCCTATGAGGAACTCCCAGTCGAATATGCGGGCGATCTCCTCCTTCGTCATGATGCCCTTCTCTATCACGACGTCGTGCACGGTCATGTCCCGCACCAAAGCCTCCTTCGCGACCTCCGCAGCCTTCATGTAGCCTATGTGGGGCGCGAGGAACGTTGCCAGGGACGGGTTCTTGTCCAGATAGCTCCTGCACTTCACCTCGTCCGCTTCTATCCCTGATATGCACTTCTCGATGAACACGGGTATGTAATTGTTGAGGAGAACCATCGATTCGAGCAGGTTGTGCATCATGACCGGGTTCATCACATTGAGCTCGAACTGCCCCGCCTGCACGGCCATGGCGACCGCCAGGTCGTTGCCCATTATCTGGAAGCATATCATGTCCATGCATTCGGCCATGACAGGGTTGACCTTCCCCGGCATGATGGAGGAACCGGGCTGAGTAGCCGGCAGACGTATCTCGGCCAGGCCCGTTATCGGGCCAGAGTTCATCAGCCTGAGGTCGTTGGATATGCGTATCAGCTCGAGCGCGAGGTCCCTCATGCCCCCAGATATGCTCGCGATCCCGAGTCTGCTCTGGAGCGCCTCCCTCGGGTCCTCGGACTCTATCAGGTTGAGGGCCGTGATGTCCTGCAGGTGCTTCACTACCTGCCTGTGATAGTCTGGATGAGTGTTCGCACCCGTGCCGACCGCGGTGGCGCCCAATGGGACCTCCTCGAGCAGCTTCAA
Source organism: Thermoplasmata archaeon (assembly GCA_014859835.1). Lineage (GTDB taxonomy): Archaea > Thermoplasmatota > Thermoplasmata > UBA10834 > UBA10834 > UBA9653. Next base: position 7,339 of record JACZKW010000034.1, read on the forward strand.
CCTGCCCTTCAATTGATCCCTGGCCTTGTTGATAGCGACGGAGTAAGCCATGAACTCTTGACCTAGTGTCACTGGCAGCGCGTCCATCAGGTGCGTCCTGCCGGACTTCAGTACCCGCTCGAACTCCATCCCCTTCTTCACGAAGGACCTGCGGAGCTTCTCAAGGTTATCCAGCATATCCTGGGCTATTATGAGTATGCACAGCCGCATGGCCGTGGGATAGGTGTCGTTGGTCGACTGGGACATGTTCACATGATCATTTGGGTGGACCAGGCTGTACTCGCCCTTCTTGCGCCCCATGAGCTCGAGCGCCCTGTTCGCGATGACCTCGTTCATGTTCATGTTGAAGGAGGTGCCGGCGCCCGCCTGGAAGACGTCCACGACGAACTGGTCGTGCATCTTGCCTGCGAGTATCTCGTCGCACGCAGCGACGATCGCCTCTGAAATGTAAGGTTCCAGCCAGCCCACATCCATGTTGGCCAGAGCAGCGGCCTTTTTCACCATCGCGTATGCGTTGATGAACTCGGGCCGGGACAGTATGCCGCTGACTGGGAAGTTCTCGACAGCTCTCAGGGTCTGTATGCCGTAGTAGGCATCTTCAGGCACTTCCCTCTCTCCGAGGGAATCGCGTTCTCTTCTCGTGTTCATGGTAATCGCGACCTAGAAGGTCAGATAAGGCGTCGTGAAGAATCAGGATGCACCGTATTTCTAGCTTGCTCACGAAAAGACACATCGTCACGTGTGCACACACAAGCACGGGGAAAAGTCTTTTTCGCATACGACGATTATCAGATGAGGGCGTCAATTGAACGAGAAACTGCACGTTCATCTGAGGAACAAGGGTGGATACAAGTTCGAGATAAGCTTCGACGAATGGGACAAGGGCACCATCCGGATGGACGAGCCCGCTCCGTTAGGCGAGGGGTCCGCCCCGAATGCGAACATGATGCTCGCATCGGCGATCGGGCATTGCCTGAGCGCTAGCCTGCTGTTCTGCCTGAGCAAGTCCCGGGTAGACGCGAAAGATGTCGAAACGGATGTGGAAACGACACTTATTAGGGACGAGAGGAGTCGTTGGAGGATTGACGGGATTAAGGTCATGATGAAGCCTACCGTTGGCGAACATGACCGAGAAAAATTAAAGCGCTGCCTGACGATGTTCGAGGATTTCTGCATAGTAACCGCGAGTGTTAGACAGGGCATCAAGGTCGATGTTGAGATAAGGGAGTAATCACCATAGGAGGAAGGAGTTCGATGACGATGATGAAGGACAAGGAGAGGGAGTTCCTCACGAAGGAATTCTCGCAGAAGCTCGTAGACGAAGTCAGATTGATCGTGTTCACCCAGGACACGCCCTGCGTGTACTGCAGGGAGACGGTGGACCTCGCCAACGAACTGGCGGATGCATCTCCGAAGCTGAAGGTCGAAGTCTATGACTTCATAAGGGACCAGATGAAGGCCAAGGAGCTGAGGATAGACAAGATACCGGCCATGGCGGTCATAGGTCGGAAGGACTATGGGATCAGGTTCTATGGCATACCGTCAGGATACGAGTTCAACTCCCTCGTGGGTGCTATCATGGACGTATCGCGCGGGGAGAGCGGCCTCTCTCAGAAGTCCAAGGATTCTCTCAAGGGCCTGGACCAGGTTATATCCATACAGGTGTTCGTCACCCCAACATGCCCGTACTGCCCGTCCTCGGTCAGGTTGGCGCATAAGATGGCGATAGAGAGCGACATGGTGTGGGCAGATATGATCGAGGCTAACGAGTTCATACCTCTCGCGCAGAAGCATGCGGTCTCGGGCGTGCCGAAGATCATAATAAATGAAAAGTTCGAGATCGCTGGAGCGGTGCCTGAAGACATACTCGTGGCGCACGTGGTACATGCAGCTACGCACAGGGAGCCTCTTCAACCGAGATAGTACTGCACGGAAGGCACGGTCATCCCCATGAACGGTTCTGACACATCCAATGACAGGTTGAACGAGGTGCTGGCGCTGCTGTCGTCCATGAAGGGCGTCAGGAACGCATTCTACCTTGACGGCAAGCTCAGGGCAGGCCTCGACAGGGTAGAGAGGGACATGGCAGCGAATGGACCCCTAGCAGTATTGAACCAAGGGGTGTTGGACTGCATCGGCAGGGGGCATGTGGCATGCATCGTCAAGGACAAGACATTCAGGCCGCCCCCGCACGCGACCGTCCTGCTGATGGATTCGGATGGCACAGTCATGGGCAGGGAGCTGCTCCCGGGAGAGGAGGCGGAGGAGCAGCCTGGAAAGAAGATCCTGTACCTCGGCAAGGATTTCGTCATGTACTATGACGGAAGGTCGGGCAGAGACGCCAAGTTCGTGCTCCCGCCAGTGCCGTTCAGGGAGATCGACGATCTGCCATTCACATCGGATGTTGTCTCATCCAGCCCGTCCACCATGAGTGATCTGCTCATACGCAGGACCATAGGCCTCGACGACGACCCCAAGCTGGCGACGGTCCTGATCGGATTCGACCTGTAGACAGGGATGGAGCATTCCTCGGTCAGCGATTATCGTAGCAGCATGTCGAGCATGGATGGTCCGATGACACTTTTCGTAAGAAGAAGAGCGTTTTGCCGAAGCTCATACGAACGGTCCACTGTTTTTTAGAAGGATTCCAGGGGGAATCCCTTCGAAAATAGGAACGCACTCGCCGAGAATCGTGAGTATATGCAGAACCTTTAAATCGCTTCTGAACATGCACTTTTATGCTCAGCCGCAACTAGAAAGCGCAGTATGCGGCAAGAGAGGCCAATGGTGTTAGAATGGCAGCTAAAGTGAATCCGTTTGAAGAAATGAAAAAGATGGTCGGCAAGGCCGGTAAGGCACTGGGTCTCGACCAGGGCATGATCGACGTTCTGAGGAGTCCGAAGAGGGAACTCACCGTGAACTTCCCGGTCAAGATGGACGATGGAACGGTCAAGGTTTTCACTGGATACAGGGTCCAGCACAACGAAGCGAGGGGACCCTACAAGGGCGGTATAAGATACCACCAGCAGGTGGACATCGATGAGGTCAGGGCTCTGTCCTCGTGGATGACCTGGAAGACCGCGACTGTCAACATCCCCTACGGTGGAGCGAAGGGCGGAATCATCGCCAACCCGAAGGAGATGTCCGTTGGCGAGATCGAGAGGATGACGAGGAGATACGCATCCGAGATATCGATCATCATCGGCCCTGAGAAGGACATACCTGCACCCGATGTCAACACAGGCGGGCGCGAGATGGCCTGGATCATGGACACATACAGCATGATGAAGGGATACGCAGTACCCGGCGTCGTCACAGGGAAGCCAAGAGAGCTCGGTGGATCGCTCGGCAGGCCCGAGGCGACATCCAGAGGTCTCGTGTTCACCGTCAGAGAGGCCGCGAAGAAGACCGGCATGAACCTGAAGGGCGCGACCGTGGCCGTCCAGGGATACGGCAATGTCGGTGCGTTCGCACACATGCTCATCGAGAGGGACTTCGGCTCCAAGGTCATCGCTGTGTCCGACTCGAAGGGCGGCATCATCAACGAGAACGGTCTGAAGTACAGTGAGGTCGTGGCACACAAGAAGAAGACTGGCAGCGTGATCGGGTTCCCCGGCTCGAAGCCGATCTCGAACGAAGCGATACTCGAGCTCAAGGTCGATGTGCTGTTGCCATGCGCTCTCGAGAACGTCATCACCAAGGAGAACGCGGACAAGATCAAGGCCAAGATCTCCGGTGAGGGCGCGAACGGTCCGACGACCTTCGAGGCAGACGCCATCATGTTCAAGAACGGCGTCCTCGTGCTCCCTGACATCCTGGCGAACGCCGGTGGTGTGACTGTATCCTACTTCGAGTGGGTCCAGAACAACTACAACTACTACTGGACCGAGGAAGAGGTCAACACGCGCCTTGACCAGATCATAACCAAGGCATTCCACGAAGTCTGGGACATGAAGGAGAAGCAAAAGTGCAACATGAGGGACGCAGCGTACCTCGTCGCAGTGAAGAGGGTCGCTGACGCAACGAAGCTCAGAGGCTTCTACCCGTAATAGCACAAACCAGAATGAAACTCAAACCATCCGGGAATATCCCGGGTGGCATACATGTTTTTTCATATCCACGCTTCAGGGCGACCAAGGCGCCATGAGTGGGTACGGGTCCATTGTGTACGGCAATCCAGCGATCGTCTCCTGGATCATAAACGGAGTATCGGCGATGCCGTCGGCGCCTTGGATGTTCTGGTATGGGCCGCTGCAATAGTCCCCCATGTGGGCATATGTGGCCCAATAGTTGCCGCCTGAAGGATATCCGAAGGAGAAATTCACCCAGTCGACAGGATCACCAATCCCGACCCATGTGACCGTGACCATGGAGGAGTCAATATTGAGGAAATTGTTGTGCACGACGGTGATGTTCACATAGGACTCAGGAACATCTAGATGCAACATGGATTCGCCTATGAAATCATTCTCGGCCACGACGATCTCGTCGCTATGACGCATGCATGTAGAGGTATTGATACCGCTCGACCGCACCAGCGCCACCCCAATCGAGTCGTTGATCTCAATGCCGATCCCACAATTGGCCATGTAGACATCGGATATTGCGATGTCGGAACATTGCAGGATGGTGATCGGACGGGGCAAGTACTCGAAGGATAGGTTGGAGAGTCTGATATCAGTGCAACCAAGGAGTATGATCTGACCGAAAGCCTGGGAATCATAGTGGATGGCGGATTCATTGACCCGGAATAGGAATGGGAAGCCACCCACGGAGTTGCTGCTGTCAATCGACAGTGACCGCAACTGGCCCTCATCCAGTTCATGCAAGTCGAAGGTTGCGTTCTTGAGGGAATTGTCAGTGACCGAGATTGACTTGCATGCAACGAACTCCACTGTAGAGGAATATGGATAGAAGGGTCCGATACCGATGAGTAGGTTGTCTCTCAGACAAATTTCCGAGCAACCGCTGAGCGAGCATATCCTGAATGAGGAGACAATCTCGTTTCTCCTGAGCGTCACATCCGAGCTATCGCCGATGTATACGCCGTTGCAGCATTCGATGGTGCAGTGTTCTATCGTCAGGTTCGTGCAATTGGCAATCGATATTCCGCAAAAGGAGGAGGGCGATACTGCGTAGGAGGGGTTCTGTGAGCCGATTATGGTCAGATTCCTGACGATTATGTGTGCTCTGGTATTCTCGATGGCCACGGCGTAATAATCCTGGATGATCTCCCACCCCTCAATCACGTAGGGATCGGATTCTGTCCCGGACCCGCTGACGACACCATCGGTCTCGTCAATATATGCGTCCCCCTGAATCACTATGGGTCCGTGCTCGTTGGATTTCCAGAGGTAAGAAATCACCAGGATTGACACAAGCATTGCCGATATCAGCACGACCAGCGCCACCATCATCTTTCGCATATCATTCCATCCTTCGCAGATGATAACCCAACGGCGTCATAATACTGAGTCTCTGTTGCAGTCCTACGCTAGAGAGGGCCGAACGATCCACTCCGGCCTATCGCAGTTTTCTGACTCTCCGCTCGATTATGCTCTTGATCTTCTCGAACGAGGGTGGAGGTCCTGTGCGGATTTGTTTGCCATCTACGAACAGGGCTTCGCCGATGCCCCACTCCAGAAATGTATTCCGATCCAAGGTATCGATGTGTTCGAACCTCACTCTGTCGCCGCATATAGCTGCGGCACGTTTTGCACGCTCATGGACCAAGTTCTGAGCAGCGCACCATCCGCTGTTGAAGGATGTGACGACGACCGTTCCATCTTGAGGGACGGGCTTATTCCTCGTACTTATCCACTTCGGTGGTTTGGCATCACCTGAGAAGGGTTTCCAAAGCAGCACGCTCGGTCCGACCTTATCTACCTTTGAATAGCCGTGCTTCTTGAACCAAGAGGCACGCATCCAGAACGGCAATGACAACCCCCAGGCGACCATGCCTCCAGAGCCAAGCGACCGGACATCGACCTCGGCCGCCTTCAGAAGCGCCGACCCCATCCCCTTGCCCTGAAAATTGCCTCGCCCCTGTCTGTATCCGTGGACCCAGATGCAGTTGATGAAATGGAGCCCCGCCCCTTCGGCGTTGGATTGTTCAATCGGCAGGTACTGGATCATACCCCCGATGACGCCTTTATCGTCTATTGCCACCTTTGCCCGCAGACCATTCTCGGACATCCTGGCGAACCAAGCTTCCCTACGACTGCCAGATTCAGCCATTTCGTCGGACCAGTCCTCTAGGCATTTGAAGAATAATTGCTCATCAGCCTTGTCGAGATCGCGTATCTCCATCGTGATACACCACAGGCACAATACATCACAAGAGTTTCGTTATTTCCTCTGAGATCTGCTCGATGGTGATGATCCTCTGGTCGCCGCTCAGCATATCCCTGAGAGTCACAGACTGCTCGGCCATCTCCTTGCTGCCGACGATTATCGCATACCTCGCCCCGATGGCAGATGCGTACTTCAGGTTCTTGCTCATCGACCTTCTCATGAGGTCGCCATCTGCACGTATGCCGGCCGATCTGAGCCCGGCGACCATGGATATGGCATGCTCCCTCATGTCGTCCTTCGCCGGGATAACATAAGCATCGACCTGGGAGTACTCATCCTCAGGCTGCTCCTTGACCAGTGCGAGCATGACCCTGTCGATGCCTATCGCGAATCCTGTGCTGAACACCGGCTCCCCGCCGAACAGTTCGGACAGCGTGTAAGACCCGCCGCCCATGATCTGCTTCTCTGCACCTAAACATGGCGCGTCGATCTCGAAGACCATGCCCGTATAATAGTCGAGGCCACGGACTATGCCCAGGTCCACCTGGCAGTCATCTATACCATGGAGCTTGAGGTTGACGAAAATCTCCCTCAGGTAGTCGGATGCCTCGGACTT
>JACZKW010000035.1:0-7516 GCA_014859835.1 Thermoplasmata archaeon
GATTAACGGCGATAAGTGCCCAGATACGGTCTGCGCGGACCGGTGCGGTGCACTATTATGTACCTTCCTTCCAGCTCCGGACATATTGCTGTTGTTCCTTTGACAGCTTGTCAATCTTGATGCCCGCCGTCTGAAGTTTCAGCCGGGCGACGAGATCGTCGAGATGGTCGGGCACATCGTATACCGCGGGTTCCAGTGTCTGGGCGCTGAAGTCCAGGTATTCCAGGCACAGCGCTTGGATGGCGAAACTCATATCCATGATCTCCGCAGGATGACCCTGCCCAGCCGCGAGATTGACGAGGCGGCCATCCGCGAGGAGGTAGAGTCGCTTGCCGTTCTTCAACACATATTCGTCAACCGAATCTCTGACCTTCTTCTTCGATTTGGCCAGTTTCATCAGATCGGTCTTAGAGATCTCGTTGTCGAAATGCCCAGAATTCGCAAGGACGCAACCATTCTTCATGGCCTTCATGTCCTGAGTCGTCACGACGTCCTTGCAGCCCGTGGCCGAGACCAGTATATCGGCATTCTTCACCGCGTCCCTCATGGGCATTACCGCGAACCCGTCCAATTTCGCCTCTATGGCCCGGATCGGGTCCACCTCGCAGATGGTGACATCTGCACCCATGCCCTTCGCGCGCATGGCTATGCCGCGGCCGCACCATCCGTAGCCCGCGATCACGAAGTTCTTGCCAGCGATCACCAGGTTGGTCGCGGCCATGAAGCCATCCATAGTGGACTGGCCAGTGCCATAACGGTTGTCGAACAGGTACTTCATATATGCGTCGTTGACGGACATCACTGGGAACTTGAGCGCGCCCTGCTGTGCCATTGCCCTCAGGCGGAGCACTCCGGTGGTGGTCTCCTCGTTCGCGCCCTTGATCTTCGAAAGAAGTTCCTTGCGCTTGGTATGGAGCAGGAATATGAGATCGGCTCCATCGTCGATGACGTAATCCGGCCTCATGTCCAACACCTTGTTGAGAGAGGCGTAGTAGTCCTTGTTGTTCTGCCCCTTCTTGGCATAGGTCTCGAGCCCGTACTTCTCGTTCAGTGCGACGGCGACCGAGTCGTCGGTCGAAAGAGGGTTGCAGCTGGACAGGCGGACCTCCGCTCCCGCCTCTTGTATCGTCAATGCGAGCACAGCGGTCTTGGCCTCCGTGTGAAGGGCCATGGCGACCTTGAGTCCCTCGAAGATCTGCTCCTTGACCATCCTATCGCGTATCTTCGCGAGCACTGGCATATGCGTCCGTGCCCATTCTATCCTGCGTACGCCCTTTTCGACCAGCTCGTTCTTGCCCATGATATCGTGAATCGCATCGGTTGTATGGTAGATAACAGTTTTCGAATCACGACATCTCAATCGCTATGAATAGGATCCATCATGTGCAGAATATCCGATCGGTCATCTACATCGTCACTTGCGCGCAGGTGACGAAGGCTAGAACGAATCAGCCCAGTTTGCCGAGGTTGCCTTGCATGACATTCATCACGGCTTGAAGATTGGCATCGCGATCATAATTCGTCAGCAAGCGTTCCTGCTCGGGTGCATCATCTTCCAGTTCCTCTGCGAACAGAGATATCTCGGGTAGCGCTTTGGTGACTTCGTCGACGATCGCGACAGTTCCTGACCGCGAAGTCCGCGACAGCGGATTCAGGTCGACGACGATCGTCTTCTTCCCCATCCTCGACAGTGCCTCGGCACGGTCCCCATCCTCGAGCGGTATGAGCACGACGTCAGCAGAGTGGATGCCATCACCGCAGCAGAGTCCTCGCATGCTGTCAACGCCATCCAGACGTGCATCGGGCAATAAGCCGAGCACATCCTTCGCACCATGATCTTCCAGAACCGTCTGTATCTTCGCAACGCGCTGGTCCGACCTATGGAAGAGGCCGACCTCGATCTTCGCACCGGTCACTTCTGCCAGACGAACGACCTCGCCGGGGCACAGCGCAGCGACATTCCCGTTGACGGATATGACAGGGTTCTTCGCCAGAAGCATGAGCGCGGCGGCGACCCGTTCTGCGGTTCGAGCCTCCTTGGTCGTCCTCTCACCGAGGAGGTAGTAGAACGTCTCTCCCCGTCCATGTGCTATCATTCCTTGTGCAGCCACTATACCATCGTTAAAGCCTGCCACGAGCCGCTCCCTGAGCACCAGGGAATCGTATCGAGGATGACTCTTGGGAATATTCGTCATGGTAAACCTTCTCAAGGCCGATCAATCACGCACGGGACCGGTTCCAGTATGACCCAGATATATGCTCAAACCTTAAATACCTTGAGAAAAACATTATATATAACTATACACATAGGGCGCTTGGCACAAATTATATATACGATTCGGTGAGACGGTGCAACTTCTCGGAGTGGTTCAGGATATTTCCCACGACGGGAGGCTCATTGTGAAAGCTCGGTTCGCGCCGAATGTAAGAACCATCGTGAGGGATAACTTGAAGGGGGAGGTCGGAAGAGTGGTGAAGGTTTTTGGTCCGACCCGGTCGCCTTATGTGGCAATAGAACCGCGAAGAGAACTCAGGACCCTTGCTGTGCTCGGCAAGGAAGTCTACGTTCAACAGGAGTGGGACCATGGCAAAGGTAAGAGAAGAAACTGAGCAGGTCGAGAGATGCCCTGAATGCAACAGCGCTCATCTGGTGAGAGACTACGAGCGAGGAGAACTCGTCTGCGAGGACTGTGGGATAGTCCTGGACGACCAGCTGATAGACCAGGGGCCCGAATGGAGGGCCTTCGATGTGGAACAGGGGGAGAAGAGGGCGAGGACTGGCGCGCCGATGACCTACACCATCCACGATAAGGGTCTCTCCACAGAGATATCTTGGAAGAACAAGGATTCTTACGGGAAGAGCATCCCGACTAGGAACAGGGCCCAGTTGTACAGATTGAGGAAGTGGCAGCGCAGGATACGTGTATCGAACGCCACCGAGAGGAACCTCGCGTTCGCACTGAGCGAACTCGATCGCATGGCCTCTTCGATGGGGCTGCCGAGGAATGTGAGGGAGACCGCCGCGATGACTTACAGGAAGGCGGTCAACAAGAACCTCATACGTGGCAGGAGCATCGAGGGCGTCGTCGCGGCATCGTTGTACGCAGCTTGCAGGCAGTGCAATGTGCCCAGAACCCTAGATGAAGTCGCGAACTCGTCCAGAGTCGGTCGCAAGGAGATCGGCAGGACATACAGGTTCATGACGAGGGAGCTCAAGCTGAAGCTCATGCCCACGAAGCCTCAGGACTACGTGTCCAGATTCTGCTCGGAGCTGAAACTCTCCGGAGAGGTCCAGGCTAAGGCGGCGGAGATACTCAAGGACGCCGCGAAGAAGGAACTCACCTCCGGAAGGGGACCAACGGGCGTGGCCGCGGCCGCGATCTACATCTCGTCGATCCTGTGCAACGAGCGCAGAACGCAGAGAGAGGTGGCGGACGTAGCCGGCGTCACTGAGGTCACCATCAGGAACAGGTACAAGGAGCTCACTGAGAAGCTCGGTATCGAAGTCCAGCTCTGATATTCTGACTGGAAAACTCCTTCCCTAAACCCAATTCATATTCGTTTTCATGCATAGACTAAGATAGTGAAACGGACAACTTTTTATGCAGCCCTGACCTTAGGCGTGACGGGGAGAACACCTTGATCAAGATAGGGATAAACGGATTCGGTAGGATCGGACGGAACGTTTACAGGGCTGCGATCGAGAAGGAAGGGTACGGCAAGGACTTCGAGGTCGTTGTGGTCAACGACATCGCACCCCTTGATTCACTGGCATACATGCTCAAGTGGGACTCGGTCTACGGCAAGATCGGCAAAGAGGTCAAGAAGGACGCATCCGGGGTCACCGTGGGCAACAGCAGGTTCGAGATCACCCAGATCAGAGAGCCTTCTGAGATCCCGTGGAGGAAGTTCGGTGTTGATGTCGTCATAGAATCCACTGGATTGTTCACTGACAAGGAGAAGGCTTCCAAGCACATGGTCGGCGGCGCGAGGAAGGTCATCATATCCGCCCCGTCCAAGGATGCGGACGCGACCTTGGTCATAGGCGTCAACATGGACATTTATGACAGGACGATCCACAACGTCGTGAGCATGGCGTCCTGCACAACTGGCAGCCTGGCACCTCCGGCGAAGATAATCAACGACACCTTCGGCATCGAGCATGGCATGATGACGACTATACATGCGTACACCGGTGACCAGAAACTCATCGATCTGCCGCACAAGGATTTGAGGAGGGGCAGGGCGGCCGCACTCTCGATCATACCGACATCGACCGGAGCCGCGAAGGCGATCGGATTGGTGATTCCCGCGCTGAAGGGCAAGATGAACGGTCTGGCGCTCAGGGTGCCGACACCAGTGGGCTCGGTGACCGACCTGAGCTTCACGACGAAGGCGGAGGTCACCGCTGAAGAGATCAATGCAGCATTGAAGCAGGCGGCGGAGGGACCGATGAAGGGCGTGATGGAGTTCTGCGAAGAACCGATCGTCTCGATGGATGTCGTGGGCAACCCGCACTCGAGCGTGATAGACTCTCTCTCCACGATGGTCATAGGTGGTAAGGGTCATGCCGCGAAGATTCTGTCATGGTATGACAACGAGTGGGGATACGCCAACAGACTCGTGGACCTCACGGGCAAACTCCTGTGATACGTTAGGATTGCCGTGCCAACGATTATTAGTCTGCACGGGCTAGTAGCAGTGCCATGGTATCCTGCTACGACTGCGACCGTTTCGGCATCGAGTGCAAGGGCATAGTGCCGCCGATGGAGCACAGGAACAGGATCGACGAGTACTGCAAACGCTACAAACAGGTACCCTGGAGAGATGAACTCTACAAATCAGGCGGAAGCTCCAGGATATGATCACGGTCTGAATCTGTTCAGGCAGACATATTCGACCGCATCCTTCTTCACGCGTCCCAGGAGTATCTCCTTCTTGACGCCATGAGCTAATCGCACGGCCCTGCTGACCTCCGGCCACATGGTGGTATAATTCTCTGGCACGGCATGTACAAGGAACCGTGCGTGCTGTTTGTCAGGGTCACCCTCGTATGCGCGGAAATGGGAACCGTACTTGAACCCGGTCTTGACTATCAGTCCCTTCCCTTTCAGGTCCTTGAAGGCGCTGAGACGCAGGTCGAAATCTGGTTGCACAGCACGCGCACGTTTCTTGAGAGTCGCGAGGCTGAGCGGGCGGTTCGTCTTCGCGTCCCTGAGCTTCAGGACGCCCAGCTCCGTCAGGAAGACCGCCTCGATCAGTGATAACTGCAGTGTGGCACCTATCATCTTGCCGAAGTAGTGCCCTCCGTGCAGAGCCTTCAAAGAGTCTGGGTCATCCACGAGGACCCTGTCCGCCATGAGCAAACCTTCGGATGGGACACTGAGATCGACAGCGCCCAACCGGCCCTTTGGTGAGATACGCCTAACATCGTAATATGTCACATCGCTCTCCTCATCCACGACTGCGAGGAGCAGCTTCTTCCTGACATCGGATGTGTGATCCAAATTGGTCAACAGGTCGCCCAGGTCGAACGTGGACCGTTCGGATATGGCCGCGACCCACCACTTGCTGGGGGTCTTGTTGGGCGACCCGCCTCTGGGGAACACTCTGAAATCCAGTGGGGGGCTGCTGAGCTTCACGATATAGCCTCTCTGCCTCAGCTCCCTATAGACGAGATATCTGACTTCGAAACCTTCCGAGGTCTTGTGGGCGAGTCTCAGGAGTTCGCCGGCGCTCAATAGCTTTCCATCGGACAAGACCTCCAGCCGCCCACATTCGACCAGGTAGGTGGCTTCCATGATGTCCATCCTGAGACTTCCGCCAGATTGAGGGACGCCGTAGTACCCCTTATTGTAGACCTGACTCGATTCGGATTGGTCATCCACGACGACTTCGCGGCCTTTGAGCTCTCCAGGCATTCAGCGAGGATATCATAACCAGGTATTATTAGTGTTCCAGAAGAGGGCATGAGGAGTCTTGCTCGGCAGAAGAGCAAAGTGTGAGACCCCCGCAAACAAGCCATAAGTTTCATATAGAAGTGCACACATAATCGACCTTGAGGTCCAGAACCTCATCGAAATTCATAGGTGGATGAGATGATAAGAAGGAAGGACAGGCGCGAAGGACTGGTGACCTCTGACTACTGGGGCCCCAGCATGGTGAGTCCGTGGTCGTTGCTTACCGACATGGACCGCATTTTCGATGATTTCAGATCGGAATGGGAGACGATGTTCGTCATGCCGCAGACGATGACGACAGATATGGTCAGGCAGCCTTTGATCGATTTAGTGGACAACGGCAAGGACTTCCTGGTCACGGCCGAGATTCCAGGCATCAAGAAAGACGACCTCAGGATCGAGGTCACCGAGAGAGGCCTTGAGATATCTGGGGAGACACAGGTCGATGAGAAGAAAGAGGACAAGGAATCTGGCTACATCCGAAGGGAGCGCAGGTTCTCCAAGTTCTACCGATCCGTGCCTCTGCCAGAGAATGTACGGATGGACAAGGTCGAGGCGGAGCTGAAGGACGGAGTGCTCTCTGTACGACTGCCTAAGGCCGCCCCTCCAGAGAAGAAAGCCAGGAAAGTCGCGATAAAGTGATTTGAGAGGGACATGAAATCGCTTTCATCTCACATTTCTCAATAACATCAACAGGAAATAATCGGTGCTTGAAATGACAAAGAAGGAAAAGATACTCAGGGTGGTGCAGGCCAAAACCGGCGATGACGGAAAGGGCATAGCCAGGGTGGACCCTGCACTGATGCGAATTCTAAAACTCGATCAGGGAGACACGGTCATGATTGAAGGGACCAGGAACACTGCCGTGACCGTGTACCAAGGATACCCAGAGGATGAGAACAGAGGCACCATCAGGATCGATGGGACCACCAGGAAGAACGCGGGAGCCGGTCTGGACGAGAAGGTCGGCATACGGAAGATCGTGCCCAAGCCAGCGACGAAAGCCACTTTTGCGCCTACCCAACCGCTCAAGCTCCTGGGAGGAGAAGAATATCTAGTCCAGACTCTCGAGGGCAGGCCGATGGTCAAAGGCGACCTCGTGGAAGTCAACGTCATGGGAAGGAGATTCGACCTCGTGGTCCAGAGCTATCAGCCTTCTGGAGAGGCGGTCGTGATCCAGAATTTCACCGAGGTCAAGCTCAGCGAGAAGCCCGCGAAGGAGGCGGCCGCGAAAGGACCCAAGGTCGCCTACGAAGACATCGGAGGCCTCTCGGACGAAGTGAACAGGGTCAGAGAGATGATAGAGCTACCGCTCAGGCATCCGGAACTGTTCGAGAAACTCGGGGTCGATGCGCCGAAAGGAGTGCTCCTGCACGGTCCGCCAGGGACGGGGAAGACACTGCTCGCGAAGGCAGTCGCATCGGAAACGAGCGCGAACTTCACGTCCATTGGTGGTCCTGAGATAATGAGCAAGTTCCACGGGGAGAGCGAGGAGCGGCTCAGGGACATCTTCAAAGAGGCGGCGGAGAACGCACCGAGCATCATATTCATAGATG
>JACZKW010000036.1:0-8052 GCA_014859835.1 Thermoplasmata archaeon
CACCTGACCATCGGGGTGTGTGGCCCGTGTGCCGCCGGGTGCTGCGCACCCTTAGGCGGTGCCTGTGCAGGTACTGCAGGTGGCACGGGTGGCGGCACATATGGCTGTCCCGGAGCCTGCGCCTGGACGGTCCCTGGAGCGTAGGGCTGGTAGCCTGTCGGTGCCTGGGCAGCTAGCGCGTCTCCTAGCTTGACATACGTGAGTATGAGCAGGATCGACGGCAACGCGAACCCGAACATTCCGATCAATATCCATACGAGTGTGTCGTTCTTCGCGTCGTGGAACCTTCCCTGGTCTATCGCGTCGAGCACGGTCTTCTTGAGGAACACCGACGCTATGAAACATATCACGAGACCGAAGAAGCCGAAGATGCCCAATGCGAGCTTCCCGGCTCCACCATCGATAGCGTATAGTGTGATTTCCACGATTGCGATGATGAACCAAATCAGTCCGGCAAGCAGGAACATGATCTGCGCCCACCATGCATATCTCCTTCCCTCGGCGACATCTCGAGGGAGCCACGGTGGCGTGTTTCCTGATGCTAGAATCGTGTTCATTGCGTTACTCATTTTGAATGCCTCCTCTAATTCATCCCTTCTGCCGCCCTGTCAGCGGCATCTGAAGAATCGTGATGGGCGTATATTATCCTTTCCCGCCTTGGGAAGCGAGCCAGGCACCACCTTTGTAGAACAGTTACCGGATGGCTTTCGCCATCCGATCAACTTCGTACATCGCGTCCAAGACCATGCCTGGCGATACATCGAACGGCATGTTCGACATGCTGTCCTTGGGATCGCACGCCTTCTCCGCAGCCTTGGGAAGGTAGCTCATATCTAGCTTGCCCAGGTCTTCGAGCCTCGTCGGCAGTCCGATGGCCATGCACCAGCGCATGACCCTCTCGATCTCCCCCATGGATCTCTTCTCCAGGATCATGTGGACGAGCGTGCCGAAGGCGACGATCTCTCCGTGCTTGCGCGCGAGCCCAGGTACGATAGTCAGACCGTTGTGGACAGCATGCGCGGCCGCGCACCCGTCTCCTCCGAACCCGAAACCGCTCTGAAGCTTGATGGCCTCCACGATCGCTTCGACGGCGTCCGTTATCTTGCCCGCCTCGACATCCTTCTTCGCCTGGATACCGTGCGTCATGAGCGTCTGGAAGCATCGGAGGTTGACCTCGAGCGCGGCGGTCGTGGCCAGAACAGGGGCCTTCTTCAGTCTCTGGGCCTCCGCGTATGCGGGCTTCTCGAATCCGCAGGCGAGCGCATCGCCCATCCCCTGGACCAGGTAACGCGGCGGGGCGCGGGCGACGACCTCCGTGTCGACCAGGACAAGGACCGGGGCCTGGGACAGGTAAAGGTCCTCGAGGAACTTGTGGTCATCTGAGAATATGACAGCATCGGCCATCTGATCGGCGTTCGTGGCGCACTGGGTAGGTATTGAGATAACTGGCAGCTGGAGCTTCTCCGAGACGGCCTTGGCGGTGTCCACGGCCTTTCCGCCGCCGCATCCGATCAATATGTCCGCCTCGAGCTCCTCGACCTTGGCGACCAACTCGTTTATCTTAGCGTAGGTGCACTCGGTGACGGTGTCGTCGTACCCTGCCAACGGCACGCCGGCCTGCAGAAGACTGGCCTGGATCCTGGCCTTGACCTTGACGAAGCCCGTCCTGCCACCCACGGCGAACGGTTTGGACCCGTGCTGCTTCACATGTGCGCCCAGCTGGCTGATCACTCCTTGCCCTTGGATGTATCTCGACGGCAGTATGACTTTTCTAGCACCACTCATGGATGAACACGGCACCTCCACTAAGCGATAGGTGTGGAAGCGTCACCATGACTTACGCCGTATTCAAGCTTGCGCCAGTGAAGATGTCCATATGTACGGATATCTTCGATTCTACCCCACAAAGTAATAAATAGACTTTCGAGGATAGTTCCGACCAGAAAATAGCGTTGCGGACTAATCGTTCAGCGATGCTGGACAGTGAATTAATGAAATACGAAGACTATAAAGACATATATTTTAAGCTCAGAAACCCGAACGACATAGACCACCTGGCCGAGAGCATGAAACTCGACCGGGAGTTACTGCTGGTGATATACTCCCAGCGGACCGTTCGGGATGCTACCAGAAGATTCTACATCGTCAAGAAGGATATCAAGAAGCTCGCGAAGGAATGGAGAGCGGGCGTATCCATAGCCAAACTCGCCAGGAGGATCAACTTCCCGCCGGTGCTGCTGGGGCTCATGCTCGCACCGGAGATAAGGCTGACAAGGAAGCTGTACTGGAAGTACATCCGGGATCTGGATACCTGCCATGACAAGCGACTCAAGAAAGAGCTGATGCAGGTCGCTGAAGAGGACATCATATACTCCCCGAAGGGTACCCAGGTACAGAACGAGAGGGGACTGTGGGGAGAGAAGTTGCTCCAGGACTGGCTGGACAAGAGGGGCATCAAGTACCGCACCGAGGTGGAGCTGAGGAAAACCCACACGAAGACCCCTGACTGCCTCCTGGACAAGCCCATCCAGATAGATGGCACAAAGATCTACTGGATAGAGTCCAAGGCGTCCTTCGGAGACGAGATAGAACTGAAGAAGAATGTCAGGAGGCAGCTCCAGCCGTACACCGAGATGTTCGGGACGGGGGCTGTCGTGTACTGGTTCGGATACATCGAAGGTATAGAACCGCCAGAGGGAATCACTCTACTAGACGGGTCGCATTTTGAAGAATGTGGTGATGCCCGGGAAGTCGAAGCACCTGGAAAGATTATTGACCAATGACAGGCATAATCGACAGCATGGCCATGACCACCCCTGACCAGGGCAAGTACATCTCGGCCGGAGACCTGGAGAAGTTCAGCTATTGCCCTCTCAGCTGGTGGTTGAGCAAGGAGCACGACCCCAGCAACGACGCGCTCAAGAAAGGCATCACGCAGCACGAGGAGCTGGGCCAATCACTCTGGAAGATCGATGTTGGCGAGAAAACCGCCAAGGAATCTGAGAGGATGGTCTTCTGGTACGCCGTCGTCGCGACGCTGATAGCCATCACCGGCCTGGGGCTGTTGCCGTTCGATGAGGCCGTATCCATCAGCGAGATCATGGGTGTGGTCGCACTCATCTGGATCCTTGCAGCATCATTCTTCCTGTTCAAGGCGTCGCGGTCCACGATGCAGAGCAAGCTGGTCGACTACGAGAAGATAATCCTGGTGTTCGCGATCGTCGCAGTGGTGATCGCACTGAATGCAGTGGCGTTCATACAGAGCAGCCGGGAGATGGCGCAGATACTGGAACTGGTGGCGATCATCTGGTTGATAGGCGCATCCTACTTCCTTTACAGGTCCCTGGTATCGACCAATATCGTCAGCACTCTCAGGGACGAGTTCAGGGTCAAGGGGAAGATCGAATACATCGATGTGGACAACTCGAAGGTGTTCAGATCCGAGAGGTACGGACTGTCCGGAAGACCGGATTACATAATCAAGCTCGCAGGCCATTTGATACCGGTCGAGGAGAAGAAAGGTAGGACACCCAGAGGTCCCCTGTTCTCCCATGTGCTCCAGATCGTCGCCTACTGCCTCCTGATAGAGGAGACGGAGAAGAAGGCGCCACCTTACGGGTTGCTGAAGTATCCCGAGCGCGAGGACGAGATCGAGTACAACGAGGATCAGAAGAACCTGCTCGTGCAGAAGCTCGGAGAGATGAGACAGATAATGAAGACCGGCGAGGCACACAGGAACCACAACAGGCCTGGCAAGTGCACGAACTGCTCCAGAAGGGATGTCTGCACCGAGAAGCTCACCTAGAGACGAACTTCCTTCACTCGACCGTGACCGTCTTCGCTATGTTCCTGGGCTTGTCTATCGCACAGCCGCGCTCTTTTGCGAGATAATACGACCAGAGCTGCAGAGCCACGACGATCGGCACCGGAGAGAACAATGGCGGTATCTCGCGTATGTAGATCACATCGTCCGCGAACTTCTGCAGATCGGTATCGCCCTCGTACCCTATGGCGATCACCGGACTGCCCCTGGCAGATACCTCGCTTATGTTCGCGAGCATCTTTTCGTAAGTGTGGTCTTTAGCGGCGATCGCGACCACAGGGGAATCCTTGGTCAATAGGGCCAACGGTCCGTGCTTGAGTTCGCCCGCGGGGAACCCCTCACCGTGGATGTACGATATCTCCTTCGTCTTGAGCGCACCCTCCATCGCGATCGGGTAATTGATGTTCCTACCGATGAAGAACATGTCCCTAGCTGAAGCGTACTTCTTCGCGAGCTCCTCAATCTCAGGCGATTTGTTAAGCACATCCTGGACGGCTCTCGGAAGGTTCCTCAGTTGGCCGATCACGGACCGCTTCGCAAGCGCGCTGAGGGTCCTGTTCTGAGTGCCCAGGTCCATCGCGAGTATGTACAACGCAATCAGCTGGGTGACGAACGTCTTCGTGGCAGCGACACCTATCTCCGGACCTGCCCGCGTGTATATCACGTGGTCAACCTCACGAGTGATCGCCGAACCCATCACGTTCGCGATAGCGATCGTCTTGTTGCCCCTCTTCCTGGCTTCTCTGGCCGCGGCGAGCGTATCGGATGTCTCGCCGCTCTGCGTGATCAACACGATGAGCGGGTTCTCACGTGAGACTGGAGAATATCTGTACTCGGACGATATCTGAAGGGTCGTAGGTATCTTGGACAGCTCCTCTATGATGTACTTCCCCACGAGCCCCGCGTGATACGATGTCCCGCAGGCCACGATCTTGACGCGGGAGTACGGAGTGCCCTGGAAGAATGGCTCCGTGTCTAGCGATTCAATCCTGCCCAACAACGAATCGTGTATGGCAGTCGGCTGCTCGAATATCTCCTTGAGCATGAAATGAGGATATCCGGCCTTCTCAGCATCATCGAGGTTCCACATGATCTTCTGAGCGGTCTTCGGAACGACATTCCCGGAGGCGTCGAACACGGTCACACTGGCCTTCGTGACTTTGACGACCTCCGCGTCCTCGAGGTAGACCATCCTGTTGGTGTACTTCAGGAGTGCGGTGACATCGCTCGCGATGAAGTTCTCACCGTCGCCCAGGCCTACGACCAGTGGACTCTCGCGTCTGGTCACGACTATCTCATCCCGACCCTCCGCGACTACTGCGAACGCATATGTGCCTTCGATCCTCGAGACAGCTTTCATGACCGCTTGGACGAGGTCCCCTTTGTACTCGGACTCGACCAGGTGGGCGAACACTTCGCTGTCCGTATCGGACGTGAAAGTGTGACCATCCCTGGTCATCGATTCCCTGAGCTCCATGAAATTGCTGATGATGCCGTTGTGAACGACCGCGATCTTGCCAGCGCAATCCGCGAGCGGATGCGCATTCACCGTGGTCGGCTTCCCCTGGGTGGCCCAACGCGTATGTGCGATGCCGATCGAGCCCTGCATGCGGGGCATCTTGCCCTCGAGCACCGCGATCTCACCCTCGCTCTTGAAGATCTGGAGACTCGCACCGACGACCGCGAGACCCGAGGAGTCGTATCCTCGGTATTCCAGTCGCTTCAGACTATCGAGCAGGAGAGGCTGTGCCTCGCGTGAGCCGACATAACCTACGATGCCACACATTGATACAACGTCCTCTATATCACGAGCGCCCTGTTCGGAAGATTCCGCATGATCTTCGCGCCGCTCGATACCTTACATCCTGCTCCGACGATCGTTCCAGGCTCGACGACGACGCCGGTCCCGAACGATGTGTCCTCGCCCACGATGGCCCCCATGTGAGGCACCTTGTAGAACTCATCGGATATGTTCACATACGACTCCGCCCCGGGAGCCATGAGATGCGATTGTGACTTCACACCGTAGCCAAAGACGCAATGGGACAGGTATGAATGAGCACCGATGCTGCAGTTGCTCATGACCACGCTGTTCTTGATCATCGTGAAAGGCTCGACCAACACGCTGTTGCCGATGCTCGTCGATGGGAAGATGGTCACATTGGGACCGATCTCGCACCCGTCGCCTATCAGCACTGGACCGTATATCGTGGTCCCCGATCTGATGACGGTCTCCTCACCAATGCCGACAGGCCCGTTGATCTGCACCTGCGGTTCTATCTTGCCAGATGTGCCCATCTTGAGGTTCTCGAGACCAGCCGAGTTCAGCTCCAGCAGATCCCACGGATACACCGCATCGATCCATAGCCCGCTCGAGAACACCGGAGTCACCTTGTGTTCCTTCAGGCTCGCGTTCACTGCATTGCTGAGCCCATATTCTCCGGCAGAGATGCATTCATCTATGTGCTTGAATATCGAATCGTTCAGGCAATACACGCCCGTCAAGACCATGTTGGATATCAGCTCGACCGGCTTCTCGACCACATCGCGTATGCCACCCTTCTCGATGGTCACCACACCATACTTGGAGGGGTTCTCGCTCTCCGCCACGAGCGCACTCATGCATGTGCCCGCATTCAGAAGATCATGTATCGATTGCTTGTCCACTATGTTATCGCCTGGCAGGACCATGAACTCCCCGGACAGACGGTCCCTGGCACAAGAAAGCGCGTGCGCGTTCCCCAGCTGCTTCTCTTGGACCACATAGTCGATGGTCGCGCCGAACTTCTTCCCGTCCTCGAAATGGGACATTATGCGCTCCTTGCGGTAGCCAACCACCATCGCGATGTCTCTCACATCGTTCTTCACGAGCGCTTCCACGACGTACTCGAGGATCGGTTTGTTCGCGATCGGGATCATCACTTTCGGCTCGGACACGGTCAACGGCCTGAGCCTCATGCCCTCGCCAGCAGCCAGGATGACAGCCTTCATCAGAACTCCACCAGAGGAGAAGCTACACTATTGTCTCCATTTAAGCGTTTTGTCCCCTAATCGAGGAGCTTACTCGTCGTCTCCCTCTTCTTCGATCTCGCCATATATCTTCCGGTTCCTGGCGTCGACCCTTGACGGGGTGGCCTCCTCGAAGCGATCGCACTCACATCGAATCATGGTGACAACGTCTCGTTTCGAGCAATAGCCAATGCCAGGTCCAGAACCGTCTTCGGGTCTTGGGTCCCAATACAGACAGGCTGGACATAGGCGTCTCTTCTTCGGATCATCTGCGCAAGTAGGATGTGGGGTCACGGCGAGGTATGTGTCCTATATGATATTTCATGATTTCTGCGTGCGGGTTCGGTATAGTTATCGGGTGGTGTTGTTGACGGTGCCTTTTTCCGATGCCACACATTCCTCATGGATTGCATGTGTAATCTGCATGTAGCCGCGTGGGGGATATGCCCATGGCCAGATGCCTTCTTCGATGCTCCACAGAGCAGTCGTGTTCCACATTCATGGGGAGCTACCATTTGAGGCTAGGATGCTCATGAAGGATTTCCGCCTGGCAGTCAACTCTGCGATCAGAGTCGGCCTCCAGGCGAGGGCCACCTCCAGGAACGCCCTGGCGAAGCTGGCGTACAAGGACTTCAGGAAAGAGCATCCGAACATGTATGCCCAGCATCTGGTCTCTACGTTCGAAGTCGCGGGTTCGATACTCAAGAACCTACGACGGCGTTGGGGAAAGGGTCAGATTCATCGCATTCCATATGTGCGTCGACTGATGATGAAGGCGGAAAACCAGGCCTACAAACTCGACCGGGAGAATGGACTGGTCGACCTCCCGATACGCGCCCGATGTCATGTGAAGTTGAGGCTCGTCCTGAGCGATTACCATCGCGTCTTTCTGAAAGACGAATCCCTCTCCCTCGGTTCACTGACACTCCTACCTGACAGGGTCATAATAGCCTTCAGGAAGAGTGCACCTAGGCCATACCCTCCAGAGACGGCCCTGTCGCTCGATACCAATGAAAGGAGCTTGGACGGCGTGTTCCTGAGCAAAGGGGAGAGCCTGCCTGTCCAAGCTGCATATCCTGATGTCGCCGTGATCCAGGCACGGCATCACGATCGGCGTAAGCGCCTTCAGAAGAAGAAGGCGCACGATCGACGGACATCGAGACGGTTGTGCAACAAAGAGGGGAGGAGGGAGCATCATCGGATCGAGCACCGCATGCACC
>JACZKW010000037.1:0-5798 GCA_014859835.1 Thermoplasmata archaeon
TCAATTCGGCCACGGATCATCCGGACTGCTATGAGCCCTTCCTTGTCTCCTGCTGCGAGCAGGAGTCCTTCTGCTGCTTTGAGTTCATCGATGGCAGATTCGATGTCTCCAGATTCCTCTTTGAAGAGAGCGATTTCGATCCCGCCCCTTGCGTGCAGGGTAGGGTCATCCAATGACTCTGCGATATCCATCAACCTATTAGTTTCTTCAAGACCACGCTTGATGCTACTAGAGCTACGGAACAATCCCATCAATGCAAATGAAAGCGCTGCGTCACCGTAATCGAATGCAGGCCGGCCCATCAATCCTTTCCGTTTCCTGATTTCTTGCCGCGAGAATGCTGTGACGCATAAGTCAATGCCATCATTGATCATTCCCTGCATGCTGAGGGATTCTGCGCATGCCGCCAAGAGTCTCTTGTAGTCCTCAATCTCATTGGCCCGTCTGAACGCCTCGGCCGACTCATGGAGAAGGCATGTCATCTCAGACAGACGGAGCTGAACTCGGAGCAATTCTGCTAGATTCTCAAGCCCTTTCGCCTCTCCACGGTGATCTTTGACCGCGTGAGCCAGACTGACAGACTCCTTCAACCTCCGTTCGGCGTCCTTCATTCGCCCTTCATCCCAATCCAAAAGTGCGATATTGTTCAAGCATGCCGCCTGAGCGGGACGGTCTTCCTTCTTGCTCGCGAGGGTCAGGGCACGCGAATATGCATCTCGAGCATCCCCAAACTCCTGCCGCTTTCTGAAATCCCCACCGAGGTTCAACCATTCCCGGATCTGTCCCCCGATGTTGTTGGATTTCTCGTAGAGCTTCAATGCAGATTCATGTGCCTTGAATGATTCATTCCATTCTTCTAACTGCGATTTCAGATTGCCGAGGCTCTCTAGTATGCTCGCTCTGAATTCGTCGTCATCTGTTATGAATTCGAGTGCTGAAGCGTAATCGTCGGCAGCTCTAGAGTCGTCATTATTCATCTCCTTCAGTTGGCCGCGTAAGAATGTCGTCTCGGCTCGGGTTCGATCATCTAGCCCATCAAGCGGAACCCTCGACACCAACGAAAGAGCCTCTCCAGGGAATTCATGGGCGATGTCGATTGCATGCTCCAGAGAGTATTTCAGCGCAGAGTCCCAATCACGGGCTTCTACATGATGAAAGAGAGTCTCGAGTTGCCAATCTATTCCGGAGTTCTGACTGCAATAGGACACTGCATTCTTGTGCATCAGCAGCTTCGACTGGAGACTCAACCTCGAAAGGAAAAAATCTCTAAGGAAATCGTGAGTCCATAAGCCCGTTTCTTGTTCGGTGATCAATCCTTTGCTCTTGAGACTGACAAGGGCACGATCGTCCTGGTCGATGATCGCAACAGCCTCGACAGGGTGACGATATATCGAGAGCAATTCCAGCAATGACCGTTCATCTGGCGAAAGGGTGGCACAGACCTCATATTCTATGAAGGTGACCAAATCCTTGGCGACAGCTGTGATC
Source organism: Thermoplasmata archaeon (assembly GCA_014859835.1). Taxonomy (GTDB): domain Archaea; phylum Thermoplasmatota; class Thermoplasmata; order UBA10834; family UBA10834; genus UBA9653. The sequence continues at coordinate 1,489 of JACZKW010000037.1, forward strand.
CCGCCTCTCGACATCAGGCTCAACAGAAGCGGATGGCCTCTGCTCATGTTCACTACTAGAGACGGATCGACCGCCTTCGCGCTCTCCGCATACTTCCGAGCGGACGCATCATCAAGGACCTTGAGTTCGAGCTCACAGCTGCCAGTGGATGCCTTTGAATAGAATTGCGGGCGCGAACGGGATAGCAGCACAAGCTTCGATGAACCCGACGCCCCAACAGCATCCTGAAGAATGGCCAATAGCGATTGGAGTGGGTCAGAAGCTTTATGGACGTCGTCCAGGAAGATGACTGCTCCAGCCCCATTGAGGTCTGATACCAGAGGAGTGAAAAGGTCTCCGAGGGAGTAGCCTCTGCTCACGCACTCGCTAGCCTCTGACCGGTCAAGAGATCTCAAGAAACTCGTCAGGACGGATAATACGCGTTCCTCTGTATCCCAGGTATGCAAAGAATACCAGAAGACATGGCTTTTCCCTGAAAGGTCCTCGAAAACTCTGGATGCTAGTGAGGTCTTCCCTATCCCAGCCATGCCTGATATCAAGATGGAATGCGTCGAATCGTCTCCGATCCACTCCTGCAGATGACCGAGTTCCGCATCTCTCCCAAAGAGCGTTTCTGCGATTGGGCGACCCATTCCGATTGCGATATATTGACGAACCTTCTCTCCGGCTCCATACATGGCCAGAATCGTTCCCGAACGTAGTATCTCGTTTTCACAAGCATGATCCACCAGATAGAGGAACGGTATTGCGCCCCCTCGTCCTTTTGAGAGGCGGTCAGATATCTCTGAAAGACTGATCTCGACGGTCCTCCCATTCTCCTCAAAGATGAGCCGCCCTTTTAGAAGCTGGTCGCGAATTGAATGGGCGGCCTTGTGACCTTTGTCAGTGAGGAAATAAGTCTTCCGTCGTCTCGGCGCACCTCTGACATGGGCCAGGCGCCCATTGACAAGACCTTCTGCCTGAAAAGATGATAGAGCTCTTGAAACGGTGTGGACCTGTATCTGCAACCTCTGAGCGATGCCTTCCTGGCAGACCGCCAGTGGGACTTCTGGCTCGTCACGGTGTTCGTCGAACTCCATGAGATGGATAAGCAGCCTTTCGTTCTGGGACACAACCAAGCGTGCCATTGCGGACAGAGAACCGATTGGTTACTTAATACTCCTTTCGGAACAGATATCAGTTGCCGGCCCCACCCAGCAGGGCCAAGAGCCTGCTGCAAAACTAGTACAAAACCACGGTGACAGTTCATATACCCCGAATGAGCCTCGCCGAGGATAAGCAATCAATAACAGCGGAGGAAGAACATAATGAAAATAACCGGATTGAAGATGTCTGTCGCATTGGCAGCCACCCTCATGATGATGTTGGGTGCTATCGCCATACCCGCCCCCACATCCGCGGCGCCCGTCGCGCTTGAGGACCAGATCACCGTTGAAGACGGAACTACCGAGATACTAGGCGGTGGCGACCACTTCTTCGTGAAGTTCGGCACCGATGCGGCTTTCGGAATAGTATGGGGTTCTGACGAGTATGAGAACAATGTCTACTTCGTCGCAATAAAGGCGAGATACCTTGGCATGGCTCAGGTTTATGACAATATGGGAGAGCTTGTTGAGGACAACAGGACGGTCAAGATCTATTCTATGTACGCGGTGAAGCTGGATTCGATCATAGAATTCAATGACCTAGATGACAACGGCTTGCTTCAGTATAACCGAAGCTACGATGGAGAGGATTTCACAGATTACCAGTCTCTTGAGTCCATTTATAAGAAGGTGGATCTGACGACTTCATGGAATGCATCCGAGGTGGTTGAGGAATCCACGGATGACCTCAAGACCTGGGAGTTCGGTCTGACCGCCAATGACTTACCATACGAACTTGTCGATGCGAACGCAACGGAGCATGTTGGGGACAATGTCCTGAACAATTTCACATTGACATTCCATCTCGAGGCAAACCTGACCCAGGTCGATGATCTGGACATGCCACAGTGGAGGATTACCGTGAGCAAGGGTCCGATGACCATAATCAGCGCGGATAGACTCAACGATATGCAGGTGAGCGGAAAGGTGTTCAAGTACGATGTCAAGTGGGACCAGATGATTGAGGGGTGGGACTATGATTCCAACAACACCAACCCTGCACTGCTGCTCGAATTCCGAAGCATAGTCGGCAACTTCGTATCTCCATTGATGGCCGCGTGGATGCACACGAAGATGTATACCTACATGAACCAGATCAGTGTGATGAACTGCGAATCGACCGCTGGTGAGCTCGAAGTGAACGAAACCACTGGCACGTTCATCGCTCCGAAGCAGCTCATAAGAACGAGCCTTGAGTTCGGAACGGATTGGAACAGCGTAGGTGCCCTCGCATGGGTCGATGATGTGACGGTCGATGGAGAGCAGGAACAGGTGATGGCCCAGATTATGGCGGGCCACCGAGTACTCGCGATGGCGAAGCTCGCCGGCGTATGGATGCCATTCGATGGTTTCGTAGTCCTCGGAGGCATGGTGTTTCCAGGCGGAGATATGATCATGCACGATCCGACCTTCACGACGGAGGCGCTTGTGGACATATCATCGGATGATGGCGGAACCCAGCTTCCGGTATTCATGTTGCTCCTTGCATGTGCGATAATCGTGATTGTCATAGCTGCTATTGCAGCCGCAACGACTAGCGGGAACAAGCCCCGCAAGGGATCACGAGAGAGCTACGAAAAGGGCAAGAGCTCCCAGCCAGGCGATTGGTCCAAGTACTACAACAAGAAGTAGTCGACTGAAAGCGACTAACGAACGGCGCGTCCAAGAAACCCCTTCCCAGTTTCTATCTTTTCATATTGGCAATCATGCTATTGAATCAATCGTTGATAGAAATATGAATGAGGCGTCCGTCCCAGCCCAATCGGCCAGGAGGCGCCTTTGGAATGGTTTCCTACCGACTATCGTCGATCATCACGGAGTAACTAGTTCCTCATCCGTGACGGGGTTGTATGACGGGAATCCGATCTCCACCGCCGTCAGGTCCAGCGGGGCCTGAGGCACCTTGAGCACGACTAAGAAGGAAATCATGTCGTAGGACTCGTATGTGTCACCAATGGTCGCCAAATCGGGAAGGACAAGATCCACCGTAACACCGTCGTCAGAAACGGTATTGACTAAGATTCCGCTCACTGGAACCACAACACCATTCAGGGAAATGGTCGATGCGCCAAGGACCGGTATCTGATCGAATCCGGCCACCGTCAGTGATGCGATCTCCAATCCTCCGATCTGGCCTTCGAATGGCGCAGTGTGGCGCAATTTCACGTTCACCGAATACACGAGTTTGGTGTATGTCGGTCCCCAGCCAGGCGAATCAAATGTCCCGGCCTTCAAATCAGAGGACCTCTTAACAACGAAGTCATCGTCAGCTTCTATGGCATCCACGTAGATGAGATCCGTAAAAGTCGTGCCCTCGCTCAAATCGTAGACCAGGAAATCGTCTGCTGAGTGTATTTGCTTATAATTCCACGCACCTTCTGTTGCGCTTGCGTTCATCGAGAGCGTGACGGCTGCTGCACCAATCATGATAGCGCTCGAGATAATGGCCAGCGCAAATACGCTAGCCTTCCTGCCGAAAAAGCCACTCTTCGACCGAAGAGACACCTTCTCCGCCAGCTCACTTTCGAACTTCCTTTCCATTCTTACACCTCTGGGTTGGAAAATGACTGTCCATCATACTTGACAGGGCAGCCGATTCGCCTAATCCACGCAACTGCGGAGGTATTCAATCAGTTCCGAGTCGTCTCGGATGTCCCCTCGCTACCTCTCTTCGCGTGTCTGAGGTGTCACCTGCAAACACCTGCTATACTCGTTGTGGTGCAAGTATCAAAAGGTGGAACGAAAGTAGAATGATTCTTGGCCGACTAGGGTTGGCAGACCCTGGCACATCGTATCGCCTATATGTTGCTAAATAAAAGGTGCGGAAAGCGTTTTGGTTCAAATGCGGGTCGTCTTCTACGCTCAACGTTTCTTCTTGCCTTTTGACGCGATCTCGTTGAGGGCTTTCAGGAGCGCGATCACTTCTTTCTCCGTGTTATAATGAACGAAGGTGGCTCTCAGCATGGTATCTGCTTTGTACAGCGCTGGCACCCGGGAGAAGTAATCCTCGGCACCCACTGCAAGCGCATACTTGTCCCATAGGATTTTAGAGACCGATCGATCGGCCATTCCGTCAAATTTGAAGGAGAAGGTCGGGTCTCTGCCAATCTTGGGGTTGATGCCTTTTGGCCCGAAGAGAGTCAGCCCAGGAATATCGTTCAGACC